>NZ_JBJGYU010000040.1:0-43124 GCF_054050155.1 Geodermatophilus sp. SYSU D00703
CCCCCCCCCCCCCCCCCCCCCCCCCCCCCCCCCCCCCCCCCCCCCCCCCCCCCCCCCCCCCCCCCCCCCCCCCCCCCCCCCACCCCCCCCCCCCCCCCCACCCCCCCCCCCCCCCCCCCCCCCCCCCCCCCCCCCCCCCCCCCCCCCCCCCCCCCCCCCCGGGGGTGGGCCGTCGTCAGGGACACTGGGGGCATGCGCTTCCTCGGCGGCACCCGCCCGGCGACCGACCTGACCTACGCCGACGTCTTCATGGTGCCCAACCACTCCACCGTGGGCTCCCGGCTCGAGGTGGACCTCACCACCCCGGACGGCGTCGGCACGACCATCCCGGTGGTCGTCGCCAACATGACCGCGATCTCCGGACGACGGATGGCCGAGACCGTCGCCCGCCGCGGGGGCCTGGCCGTGCTGCCGCAGGACATCCCGGTGGACGTCGTCGCCGAGGTCGTGTCCTGGGTCAAGCAGCGGCACCCGGTCTACGACACCCCGATCACGCTCTCCCCGACCTCCACCGTGGCCGAGGCGCTGTCGCTGATGCACAAGCGCGCCCACGGCGTGGTGGTCGTCGTCGACGAGGCGCACCGCCCGGTCGGCATCGTCACCGACGGCGCCTGCCAGGACGTCGACCGGTTCAGCCAGCTGGCGCAGGTGATGACCGAGCCGCTGACCGTCCCGGCCGGCACCGACCTGCCCAAGATCTTCGACGTCCTCTCCGAGGAGCGGGTCAACGCCGCGCCGGTGGTCGAGGGCGACCGGCTGGTCGGGGTCGTCACCCGCAAGGGCGCGCTGCGCTCGGCGCTCTACCTCCCCGCGGTCGACGGCGACGGCCACCTGCTCACCTCCGCCGCCGTCGGCATCAACGGGGACGTCGCCGGCAAGGCCGGTGCGCTGCTGGCCGCGGGCGTCGACGTGCTGGTGGTCGACACCGCACACGGACACCAGGAGAAGGCGGTCGAGGCGGTGCGCGCGACGCGGTCGGTGGCCGGGTCGGCGCCGGTGGTGGCCGGCAACGTGGTCACCGCCGAGGGCACCCGCGACCTCATCGAGGCCGGCGCGGACGTCGTCAAGGTCGGCGTCGGCCCGGGCGCGATGTGCACCACGCGGATGATGACCGGCGTCGGCCGGCCGCAGTTCTCCGCCGTCGAGGAGTGCGCGGCGGCCGCCCGCGCCCTGGGCAAGCACGTGTGGGCCGACGGCGGCGTGCGCCACCCGCGCGACGTCGCACTGGCGCTGGCCGCCGGCGCGGCGAACGTGATGGTCGGCTCCTGGTTCGCCGGCACCTACGAGAGCGCCGGCGACATCCACGACGACGGTCAGGGCCGGCTCTACAAGGAGTCCTTCGGCATGGCCTCGGCCCGCGCGGTCAAGGCCCGGACGGCGACCCAGAGCGGGTTCGATCGTGCCCGCGCCGGCCTGTTCGAGGAGGGCATCAGCTCCTCGCGCATGTACCTCGACCCCGCCCGCCCGGGCGTCGAGGACCTGATCGACCAGATCGTCGCCGGGGTGCGGTCCTCGTGCACCTACGCGGGCGCCCGCACCGTCGACGAGCTGCACGAGCGCGCGGTGCTGGGAGTGCAGAGCGCGGCCGGGTACGAGGAGGGCCGGCCGCTGCCGACGTCCTGGTGAGGCCGCTCCCCCGCGAGGTGTTCGAGCAGCTCGTCGCCGACGCGCTCGACGAGGTGCCGGCCGAGCTGATGGCGCTGCTGGACAACGTCGTCGTCCTCGTGGAGGACCGCAACGAGGCGGAGCCGGACCTCCTGGGCCTCTACGAGGGGTACGCGCTGACCGAGCGGGGCTGGCACTACGGCGGCGCGCTCCCCGACCGGATCATGATCTACCGCGAGGCCATCTGCGACATCTGCTCGACCGCCGAGGAGGTGGTCGAGGAGGTGACGATCACCGTCGTCCACGAGATCGCCCACCACTTCGGCATCGACGACGAGCGCCTGCACGAGCTCGGCTGGGGATGAGGCCCCCTCCGGTCGTGGCCTGAGCTTGCGAAGGGCTCGTGGGAGGGGGTCCTCACTCGCGTAACGTGGATCGACGTGGCTGACGTCAAGGGCTCAGGGCTGCCGATCAAGATGCTGCACGACCGCATCCTGGTGGCGCTGCGCAAGGAGGACGGCGAGCGCCGGTCCAGCGGCGGCATCCTCATCCCGGCGACGGCCCAGGTGGCCAAGCGGCTGGTGTGGGGCGAGGCGCGCGGAGTCGGCTCCAGCGTCCGCCAGGTGAAGGTCGGCGACCAGGTCCTGTTCTCCCCCGAGGACCAGCACGAGGTCGAGGTGCACGGCGAGGACCTGCTGATCCTCCGCGAGCGCGACGTGCACGCCGTGGCCGCCGAGCGGATCGAGGAGTCCACCGGCCTCTACCTGTGACCCCTCAGGCACAGGAACCAGCACGTGCGTCCTGAGGCCCGGGGCGTAGGGACCGCCTCCTATGCCTGGCCGTCCCCGGCGCGGGCGTGGCGCTCGATGACCTCGGTCATCTCCTCCAGGAACCGACGGACGACGGCCAGCTCCTCGTCGGAGTAGCCGCCCATCCTCCCGACCAGGTCGCGCTGCAGCCCGCCGAAGTGCTCGGCACCGGCGGCCATCGACGCGTCGGACATCTCCAGGACGACCCGGCGCCGGTCGCGCGGGTCGCGCACCCGGCGCACGTGGCCGGCCCGCTCCAGCCGGTCGACCAGCGCGGTCACCGACGCCGAGCTGAGCTGCACCGCCGCGCCGAGGGCACCGGCGGTGAGCGCCTCGCCCCGCCGTGCGGCGTCCATGATCGCCACCAGGGCCCGGACGTCGGTGCGGTTCAGCGCGTGCACCGCGGCGAACCGCTGACCGACCGCGTCCAGCTCGACGGTCAGCCGGCGCAACAGCAGGGCGACCTCCTGGCGCGCCGCGACGACCTCGCTCACCCACCACCTCCACTCGCGCGCGGGACCGACCCGTCGTAATCTCTCGATCGTCGAGATTGTCGACCCTCGAAGGACATCATGCGCTCCACCGTCCGCTGGCTGCTCCCCGCTCTCGTCGCCCTCCTCTGGCTCGGCCTCGCCGGACCCCTGGGACGGCTCAGCGGCGAGCTGACCCAGGTCCAGGAGAACGACTCCGCCGCCTTCCTGCCCGACAGCGCGGAGTCCACGCGGGTCACCGAGCTGCAGCGGGGCTTCGACACCGAGCGCAGCCTGCCGGTGATCGTGCTCTGGGAGGGCGACGGCGGCGCGCTGGACGACGCCCAGCTGGCCGAGGTCGCCGAGCGCGCCGACGAGGCGGTGTCGATCGCCGACGCGGCCGGAGCCCTGAGAGGCGAGGCGTCCCCGCCGATCCCGTCGGAGGACGGCGCGGCGGCGCAGGTGGTCCTGCCCTTCAGCCCCGACCTCGGCGACACGCTGGGCGAGGTCGTCGGCGAGCTGCGCGGACTGCCGCCCGTCGAGGGTACGACGGCGTACGTCACCGGGCCCGGCGCGGTCTTCTCCGACTTCGCCGAGGGCTTCTCCGGGATCGACGGCGTGCTGCTGCTGGCCGCGTTCGGCGTCGTCCTGCTCATCCTGCTGGTGGTCTACCGCAGCCCGCTGCTGCCGCTGCTGGTCATCGGCACCGCGGGGATGGCGCTGGTCGTGGCCCTCGCCGTGGCCTACCTCCTCGCGCGGGAGGGGTGGATCGCCGTCAACGGCCAGAGCCAGGGCATCGCGTCGATCCTCGTGGTGGGCGCCGCCACCGACTACGGCCTGCTGCTGGTCGCGCGCTACCGCGAGGAGCTGCGCCGGGAGCGATCGCGGTTCACGGCCATGCGCGTGGCGCTGAGGCAGTCGTGGGAGCCGATCGTGGCCAGCGGCGCCACCGTCGTCCTGGGCGTGCTCTGCCTGCTCTTCTCCGACCTGGGCTCCAACCGCGGCCTGGGACCGATCTCGGCGGTCGGCATCGCGTTCGCCGTGCTCGCCGCGCTCACCTTCCTGCCCGCGGTGCTGGTGCTCCTCGGCCGGGCGGCGTTCTGGCCGTTCCGACCCCGGTACGGCGACGCGCAGGCGCACGGTCGCGGCTGGGAGCGGGTCGCCACCGGCGTCGGCCGCCGTCCCGGCCGGGTGCTGCTCGGCAGCCTCGGCCTGCTGGTCGTGCTCGCGGCGTTCGCGCCCACGTTCGACGCCGACGGGATCGCCCTGTCCGACGCCGTCCGCGGCGGCTCGCCGTCGGCCACCGGCCAGGAGGCCCTCGAGCGGCACTTCGCGGCCGGCGGCGCCAGCCCGGCCGTGGTCGTCACGCCGGCCGACGGCTGGGAGGCGGTGGCCGACGCGGCCGCCGCCGTGGACGGCGTCACCGGGGTCGTCCCGTTCACCGGCGAGCGGCCCGGCGCCGGCTCGGGGCGGCCGGTGGAGGTGGACGGGCTGGTCCGGCTCGACGCCATCCTCGCCGACGCCCCGGACGGCGAGGCGGCCCGGGACACCGTCGCGGACCTGCGGACGGCGGTGCGCGACGTCGACCCGGAGGCGCTGGTCGGCGGGGCCACGGCGAGCGACCTGGACACCCAGGAGACCGCCGCCCGCGACCTCGCGGTGATCGTGCCGCTGGTGCTGGCCGTCATCACCGTCGTGCTGGCGCTGCTGCTGCGGGCCCTGGTGGCGCCGGTCCTGCTGGTCGCGACGGTGGCGCTGAGCGTGCTGTCGACGGTCGGCGTCGGGTCCCTGGTCTTCGACTCCCTCTTCGACTTCCCCGGCAGCGATCCGCAGGTGCTGCTGATCGGCTTCGTGTTCCTGGTGGCGCTGGGGATCGACTACAACATCTTCCTGATGACCCGCGCCCGCGAGGAGTCGCTGCGCTCGGGCACCCGCGAGGGGATCCGGCGCGCGCTGGCCGTCACCGGCGGGGTCATCACCAGCGCCGGGCTGGTGCTGGCCGCGACCTTCGGCGCGCTCACCGTGCTGCCGCTGGTGATCCTCACCCAGCTGGGGTTCCTGGTCGGCTTCGGCGTGCTGCTCGACACCTTCGTCGTCCGCTCGCTGCTCGTGCCCGCCGCGGTCACCCTGCTCGGCGACCGCGTGTGGTGGCCCGGCCGGCCGGCGCGGAGGCGGGTGCGCCCGGCGCCCGACCGCGAGCCGGCGCCCGTCTGACCGGCCCCTGCACGGTCCCGCGGCCCCGTCCGGGGGCCCGCCCCGAGCCTGCGAAGGGGGGAGGACGGGGTCCTTCCTCAGACCTCCCCGGCGCGGACCCGCTGCAGCCAGTCCGCCGCCTCGGCGAAGGCGGGGTCGGTCGCGGTCCCGGGCACCGGCTTGTTGCCCCGCCCGTCGGCCCGCGGGTAGGAGCCGAGGAACCGGAGGTCCTCGCACACCCGGTGCAGCGCGGCCAGTGCCTCCCCCACCCGGGCGTCGGCCACGTGCCCCTCGCAGTCGAGGGAGAACGAGTAGACGCCCAGCCGCTCCCGCGTGGGCCGCGACTCGATGCGGGTCAGGCTGATCCCCCGGACGGAGAACTCGCGCAGCAGCTCCAGCAGGGCGCCGGTGCGGTCGCTCACCACGGCGACCAGTGAGGTCTTGTCCTCGCCCGTCGGCGCGGGCAGCGGGCCGGGCGGAGCGACCAGCACGAAGCGGGTCACCGCGCCGGGGTGGTCGGCGACGTCGTCCGCCAGGGCGGCCAGGCCGTAGCGCTCGGCGGCGATGGGCGCGCACACCGCGGCGTCGACGGCGCCCTCGGCGACCTGCCGGGCCGCCTCGGCGGTGGAGGTCGCCGGCAGCGGGACCACGCCGGGGAGCAGCTCGGCCAGCCGCCGGGAGGTCTGCGCCAGCGCGTGCGGGTGGCTGGCGGCCGAGCGGACGTCGGCCGGCCGCGTCCCGGGCCGGACGGCGAGGACGAAGGAGACCGCCAGGAACACCTCGCGGGTGATCAGCAACGGGGCGCCGTCGGCCAACCCGTCCATGGTCGCCGGCACCGAGCCCTCGACCGAGTTCTCCAGGGGTACCAGGGCTGCGTCGGCCTCCCCGGACCGGACGGCGGCCAGTGCGGCGGCGACGCTGGCGGCGGGCTGACGCGTCCCCTCCCCAGGGGGAACGGCACTGCTCAGCGCCGCTTCGGCGAAGGTACCCTCGGGCCCGAGGTAGGCGAACCGCGTCGGGGGCCGAGCCGAAGGCATCGCAGACACCCGACGAGGGTAGTGGCGCCGGGCCGGGGCGCACGCTCCACCCGGGGGGAGCGTCGTCGCGCCCGGCAGCAGGCGGCCGCACCGGCCGCCTCCACCCGTCGATGGAGGACATGCGTGACCCCCGGCCCCGAGCGCCTCACCGAGGGTGGCCTCGATGAGGCGCTCTGGCGTCTGCTGGCCGCGAGCGACCGCGACGACCCCACCGCCTTCACCGCCGAGCACGACCGGGCCGAGGCCGCCCTGGCCGCCAGCGCCGACCCCGCCTGGATCGCCTGGCGGCACGCCCTGGCCGCTCGCCGCAGCCTGCTGGACGGCGACCGCGAGCGGGCCGCCGCCGGGGTGTCCGCGGCCCGGGAGGCCCTCGGGCGGTGCGTGCCCAGCGCCCGGACCGCCCTCACGCTGGCCTACCTGGCCCACGTCGAGGTGACCGCCGACCACCTCGACGCCGCGATGCTGCTGGCCGTCGACGCCAGCCTGCTCACCGAGGGCCCGTCCGTCGGCGGTCCCTCCCGGGATCTGCACCAGGCCCACCTGTGGCTGTCCCTGACGCTGACCGCCCTCGACCTGGAGGAGCTCGCCGTCGCCCAGGCCCTGGTCGGACACCGGGTCGCCGGCCGGCTGCCGTGCCCGGAGGACCAGTGGCGGCTGCTGCAGCTGTGTGCCCAGCAGCACGCCGAGCTGGCCCACACCCTGCACCGCCGTGGGGACACCGACCGCTCGCGGGAGCTGGCCGGGGTCGCCGTCGAGTGCGCGCAGGCCGCGCGGGAGCTGGGCTGGGAGCCCGAGCCCGGCGACCAGGACCTGCTGGACCTCGTCCAGGCGTGGGCGATGTCCTCCCGGGGCGAGCCGGACGAGGCCCTGGGGCCGATGCGCCGGGCGCACCGGCGCATCCACCGGGACGGCGGGATCTGGCTGCGCGGGTACGGCGACCTGGTGCTCGCCCGGTTGCTCACCCGTCTGGACCAGGCGCACGCCGGCGGCGGGCACGGCGCCGAGGCCACCGACCTGCTGGTGGACGCCGCCGGGGCGTTCGCTGCCACCGGGGACCGCCGGCGCTACCGGCAGTGCCTGCTCGAGCTGGGCCAGAGCACCGCCGCGATGGGCCGGCCCGCCGAGGCGCTGCACTGGCTGGAGGCCTACCGGGCCGACACCGGCCGCGCCCACGTCCGCGGCCGCCAGTTGTGGGCGGAGATGTTCGTGCGGCGCAGCCGGCTGCGGGAGGCGGAGCGGCAGACCGCCGTCCTCCGCCGGCACGCCATGGAGGACCCGCTCACCGGCCTGGGCAACCGGCGCAGCGCCGAGCGCCGGCTGGCCAGCATGCGCCTGGGCGAGGAGCCGCTGTCGCTCGCCGTCGTCGACGTCGACCGCTTCAAGGAGGTCAACGACGACACCTCGCACTCGAACGGGGACGAGGTGCTGCGCCGGGTGGCCGCGCTGCTGCTCGAGCACAGCCGCGCCGGCGACGAGGTGTACCGCTGGGCGGGGGACGAGTTCCTCGTCGTCCTGCCCGCCGCGACCGAGCAGCAGGCGCTGGCCGCCATGGAGCGGCTGCGCGCGGCGGTGGCCGATGCCGACTGGGACGACCTGCACCTCACCGAGCCGGTGACCGTGAGCATCGGCGTGGCCACGGCGCCGGCCGCCGAGGAGGAGTCGATGGGCTGGCGGTCCCTGTTCGACACCGCCGACCTGCACCTGTTCTCCGCCAAGCGCAGCGGGCGCAACCGGGTCCGGGCCCCCGGCGGGCGAGCTCCGGTGGAGGGCGCGTCGTGAGCTCCTCTGCCGGGTGGGGCGGCTGTGACGAAACGGACGACGATCGTCACAGCCGTCGGCGCGCCCCCCGACCGGTGCTCGACTCTGTCGGTACCGACGTGCACAGTGCGCTCGTGCCACCGGGAGCCCTGCACCAGCAGGTGACCGCTGCCCTCTCGAACTGGCAGCTCGACGACGCCGAGGAGCTGCTCGCCGACGTCGAGTCCGACCCCTCGCCCTACGTGGCCCCCACCGGGCGCGACCGCGACGCGGAGACCCCCGCCGACCTCGGCCGTGCCTGGGCCGACACGCTGCGGGCGGAGCTGCTCGTGCGGCGGCTGCGGAAGGCCGGGTTCACCCTCGTCGGCGACCCGGTGGAGCCCCCGCACGGCACCGGCTCGCCGCCGGCGCTGGACCTGCACGCCGGCGTCGCCGAGCTGATCGACGGCGCGCCGAGCGGCGCCGAGGACGGCGACCCGCGGTCGGAGTCGGCCTCCCGCGCCGCGCTGGCGATCGCGCTGGTGCGCTCGGCGAAGGCCGCCTTCGACGCCGCCGACGACGAGCTGCAGCGCGCCGCCGGCCTGGCCCGTCACGCCCGCATCGAGCTGCTCTCCCGCCGCATCGACGCCGCGATGGACGAGGCGGTCGAGGCGGCCAGCCTGCTGGACTCCGCGCTCCCGCCGTCCGGGCTGCTCGTGGACACCCTGGGCACGCTGGCCGGGGTGCTGGCCGACCTCGAGCTCATGCCGCTCGCGCTGGACTACCGGCGGCGGGCGCACGAGACCGCCGTGGCCGCCGCGACGGTGCCCGGCGCGCTGACCCCCGAGGACGGCGACCCCGACGTCCTCGTCGCCCGCACCGCGACCCGCCTCGGTGAGCTGTCCGCCGAGCTCGGCGAGGGCCTGCTCGACGACGGCGTCCCGGAGTCGGCGGAGCCGCACTTCGCCGAGGCGCGGGAGCTGGCCGAGCGCGCGCTGGCCCTGCTGCCGCCGGAGTCCACGCTCGCGGTGGTCGCCGCCCAGGTCGTGCACGGCTGGGCGCTGGTCGGGCTCGGCGAGCACGCCGCGGCCGCCGGTCCGCTGCGCGCCGCCGTCCGGGTCACCACGGCCAGCGGCGACCGGGCCCTGCTCTCGGCGGCCCTGCTGGCGCTGGGCCGCGCGCTGCGCCGCCAGGGCGACGGCCACGGCGCCGACGAGCAGCTCGCGCAGGCCCTGGCCATCGCGACCGAGCACGGCCTGCCGCGCGTGCGCCGGGCGGCGCTGCGCGAGCTGTGCACGCTGCACTCCGAGCTGGACGACGCCGGCCGGGCCCTCCCCTACCTGCAGGCCTACCTGGCCGACGAGCTGGACCGGGTCGACGAGCGGCGCACCCGCTGGGTCGAGCTGTTCGACCGGCGCAAGAGCCTGCTGGAGACCGAGCGGGCCGCCGGGCAGCTGCGCCGGCAGGCGTACGAGGACCCGCTCACCCACCTGCCCAACCGCCGGTACGCCGAGGCGCGGCTGGACGGGCTGCTCTCCTCGGGCACCACGCCGGCGCTGGCCGTGGTCGACGTCGACCGGTTCAAGGAGGTCAACGACGCGGCCGGGCACCCCACCGGGGACGCCGTCCTGCGGACGGTGGCCGAGCTGCTCATCGCCGGGGTCCGTGACACCGACGAGGTGTGCCGCTGGGCCGGGGACGAGTTCGTCATCCTGCTGCCCGACACCACCGCCGAGCAGGCGGAGCGGGCGCTGGAGCGCGCCCGCCGCGCGGTCGCCGGGTTCGACTGGACGGGCCTCGGGGTCGACCTCCCGGTGACGATCAGCGTGGGCATCGCCTCGGCGACCCGCGGCGACGACCGGCGCACCCTGTTCGCCGCCGCCGACGGCGTGCTGTACGACGCCAAGCGCAGTGGCCGCAACCGCGTCGTCCGGATGTCGGCGGTCACCCAGACCCGGGCCGGGGACAGCCCGCTCGACGCCCTCTTCGGGCCGCCGGGGCGGACGGGAACTGCTGTGACGGGCGAGCCCGGTGGGGAGGACACGACCCCCGCCGACGCGCCGGAGGCCCCCGCGACCGCGCATAGGGTCCCTGACGTGCAGCCTTCCCCGCTGGACGACCCCGCCGGAGACCCCGGCGGCTTCGCTCCCCTCCTCGTCGAGCCCGTCGACCCGCCCCTGGGTCTGGGCAGCCCCGCCGAGCCCGCGCTCGGCCCGCTCCCGTCCGCGGGTGTCCGGCCGACCGAGCCCGGCCCGGTGGCGGCAGCGGCTCCGCCCGCCCGGGGGGTGCCGTCCGAGCCCGACGTCGTCTGGGGCACCGGGCGCGGCACCGAGCAGGTGCTCGCGCTCGTCCGCGAAGCGCGCCGGCAGTTCCCCGACCGGCCCGCGGTGGTGGTGCGCGCGACCGCCGAGACGCTGGTCGCGCTGGCCAGCGAGCACGACGCCTACACGACCGTCGACGCCGCGTCGATGTCCGCGGCGGTCGGCCCGCTGCCCGAGCCCGTGGGCCGGATCGGCGTGCTGGTCGGGGCCGGGGGTGACCTGCCCGTCGCCGCCGAGGCCGCCTTCGCCGCCCGCGTCACGGGCACCGAGGTGGTGCGGGTGGACGACGTCGGCGGCAGCAGGCTGCGCCCGCTCGTCGCCGACCCCTCGCTGCTCGAGGACGTCGACTGCCTGGTCGTCGTCGCCGGGCTGGACGCCTCGCTGGCCGGCCTGGTCGGCGCGCTGACCGACGTGCCGATCGTCGCCGTGCCCACCTCCACCGGGCAGCCGGGGTCCTTCGGCGGGTTCAGCGCGCTGCTCACCATGCTGAACTCGGCCTCGCCGGGTGTGGTGGTCAGCAACATCGACAACGGCCACGCCGCCGGCGTCTTCGCCGCGCGGATCGCCAGAAGGACCCGGAGATAGCGCGTGGGCCGGCGTGCGGCTGCTCGGTAGCCGGGGACGGCACTCGGCCGGGGTGGACCGGTCGCGGGGGCCGGAGGCCTCCCGACCGGGACACGGGCAGCGGCTCAGCGCGGGGGACGGCACCTGATCGCGGTGTCGTCCGGTAGGACGGCGATGTGATCGCTTGGCTCGACCTCGCTGCGGGGGCGTCCGGGGACCTGCTGCTCGGCGCGCTGGTCGACGCCGGGGTGCCGCTCGACGTCCCGGCCGCCGCGGTGGCCGCGCTGCCCGTGGAGCGCATCCGGCTGGTCGCGGAGCAGGTCAGCCGGCACGGGCTCGGCGCGACCCGGGTGCACGTGCACGCCCCGCCGTCCGCGCACACCCGCACCTGGGCCGACGTCCGCGAGCTGCTGGAGGACGCCGACCTCGCCCCCGCGGTCCGGGACGGCGCGCTGGACGTCTTCGAGCGGCTGGCCGTGGCCGAGGGCCGGGTGCACCGCGTCGCGCCGGAGAGCGTCCACTTCCACGAGGTCGGCGCTCTCGACGCGCTCGCCGACGTGGTCGGAGTGGTGGCCGCGTTCGAACACCTGCGGCTGGCGCGGCTCACCGCCTCCCCCGTCGCGCTGGGCAGCGGCTCGGTGCGCGGCGCGCACGGCGTCGTACCGGTCCCCGCGCCGGCGGTGCTGGAGCTGCTGGCCGGGGCGCCGGTGCACGCCGGCCCGGTGCCCGCCGAGGCCTGTACGCCCACCGGCGCCGCGCTGCTGGCGGCCCGGGTCGACGAGTGGACGACGCTGCCGCCGATGCGGGTCACCCGCGTCGGGACCGGCGCCGGCGCCCGCGACCCCGAGCAGCTGCCCAACGTCGTCCGGCTGGTGCTCGGGGAGCCGGAGCGGCCCACCCCGGCCTCGACGGTGGTGCTCGAGGCCAACGTCGACGACCTGGACCCGCGGCTGTGGCCCGGCGTGCTCGACCGGCTGCTGGCGGCCGGCGCCTCGGACGCCTGGCTGACCCCGATCCTCATGAAGAAGGGCCGCCCGGCGCACACCCTCTCGGTGCTGTGCCCGCCCGAGGCGGTCGACGAGCTCCGCACCGCCGTGTTCACCACGACGTCGACGATCGGGCTGCGCGTGCTGCCGGTCGGCAAGGTGGCGCTGGAGCGGGCGTCGGCGTCGGTGGCGGTCCTCGGCGGGCGGGTGGGCGTCAAGCTCGCCGTCCTCGACGGCCGGGTGGTCAACGTCAGCGTGGAGTTCGACGACGTGGCCGCGCTCGCTGCCCGGCTCGCGGCGCCGGTCAAGGAGGTGCTGCGCGCGGCGACGGCCGCCGCCGAGGCGGCCTACCCCGTGACCTGACCTGCCGCGGGCGGGCGGCGCAGGCCCGCGGCGACCACCGGCACGACGACGAGGAAGACCGCCGCCACCCCGCCGAGCCCGCCGAGCGCCCAGGCCGCGAACACCGGCAGCGAGGCCAGCTCGAGCCCCAGTCCCGCCACCGAGGTGATGGTCGCCCGGTGCGGTCCGGTGATGCGGTGCTGCAGGCGCGCCTCCCCGACGACCAGCACGGCGATGTAGATGCCGTAGGCCACGGCGAGCGCGGCCAGCGCCGCCGGCCGGGCCCACAGCGCCGTGACGGCGAGCAGCACCCCGGCGAGCGCGAGCAGCGCCGGCAGCGCGCCGTCGGGCAGCCGCTCGGCCCGGCCGGCCAGGGCTCCGCCGAGCGCCCCGGCCAGAGCGGTCGCCAGGACGGCGAACGGCACGACCTCGGTGGGCACGCCCCAGTCCCCGGCGAGGACGGGGAAGTACTCCTCGAACGCGTCCAGGCCGCCGAGGAGGGCGACGGCGAGGACGGTCAGCCGCAGGCCCGGGCGCAGCGCCTCAGCGACGCCCTGCCGGAGCGGCACGTCCTCCTCGTCGTCGTCCTCGGCGACGTGCCGGGCCTCGGGGAAGCGCAGCGCCAGCGCGGCCGCGGCCAGGCACACCCCGACGCTCACCCAGCCCACGGCGGGGTACCCGCCCAGGACGAACAGCGCGCTCGCCGCGGCCGCCGTCGGGATCTGCACCAGCAGCTCGGCGGCGGTCATCCAGCCGTTGACCCGGGTGTAGGACGACTCCGCGCCGACGGCCGCCAGCCCGTCGAACACCAGCGCCTCCGCGGCGCCGGAGACCAGCGCCGAGGACACGCCCCACAGCGCGAACCCGAGGGCGAAGGCCGGGGCCGCGGGGGCCGCCGTCCAGACGGCGAAGGCGGCCGCCTGCAGCACGCCGCCGAGGACCACGACCCCGCGTCGCGACCAGCGGTCGGCGAGGACGCCGGCCGGGACCTCGGTGAGCAGGCCGGTCACCGACCAGACGGCGAACAGCGCGGACACCTGCGCGTCGGACAGGCCGGTGTCGAGGAAGAGCAGCGCGTAGAGCGGGTAGTAGGGGACCAGCTCGGAGAGAGCGGCCCAGCCCACGGCCAACCGGGCCAGCGGCCGGGCCGCAGCGGTCAGGGGGGTCGTGGACGGGCGTCAACGGAACGGCATGCCGCGGACCGTAGCGCGGCTCGCCCCCGGCCCGCACCCGGGTTCCGGCGGCGCTCGGCTACGCTGGCGGGCCGAGAAGGGGAGCAGCCCCCGTCCGCTGGTCGACACGCTGGCGCACCACCTGTGGTGGTCGCCCGGTCAGCGGGCCCACGCCCCGGCGTGGGTGGGCGAGGCCTTCGGCCTGTGCAGTCCCGTGCTGCCGGTCGAAGGCGGGCCAGCACCCGCCCGGCAGTGCCGAGCGGAAGAGAGAACCCGTGCTGTCCCTGTCCGTCATCGCGACCGCGTTCGTCCTCGTCCTCCCGGTCGAGCTACCGGACAAGACGCTCTTCGCCAGCCTGGTGCTCGCCACCCGCCTCCCCCACTGGCCGGTGTTCGTCGGCGTCGGGGCGGCCTTCGGCCTTCAGGTGGCGATCGCGGTCACCGCGGGCAGCCTGCTGTCGCTGCTCCCCGAGGCGCTGGTCAGCGGCGTGGTCGCCGTCCTGTTCCTGGTCGGTGCGGTGCTGCTCTGGCGCAGCGCGAGCAGCGGACCGGAGGAGGCCGAGGACCTCGCCGCCGGCCGCGAGGGGACGTCGTTCCTCCGCGCCGCGGCCATCTCCTTCGGCGTGCTCTTCGCCGCGGAGTGGGGGGACCTCTCCCAGCTCGCGACCGCCGGCCTCGCCGCCCGCCTGGACGCACCGGTCTCGGTCTTCATCGGCGCCTGGGCCGCGCTGCTCACCGTCTCCGGCCTCGCCGTCTTCCTGGGCAAGAAGCTCGCCGACCGGCTGCCGGTGGCGCTGATCCGCCGGGTGGCCGCCGTCCTGTTCCTGGTGTTCGCCGTCGTGGCCGCCGTCGAGACGGTGCGCGTGCTGACCTGACCGCTAGCCCGCCCGGTCCCCCTCCGGAACCAGCAGCGCCAGGCGGCTGACGAGCGCGCCCACCTGGGCGCCGAGGTCGGGCCCCGGCAGCTCCGGGCCGGCCGAGCGCAGGCTCACCACGCCGTGCAGCGCCGTCCACACCAGGGCGGCGTCGGCGCGCGGGTCCCGGCTCGCCGACCGTCCCGCCGCGACGCAGGCGGCCACCGCCGCCACCAGGACGTCGAAGGCCGCCTGCCCGGCGGGCAGCCGCCGGGGCCCGAACGTCGCCCGGTAGCGGCCGGGCGCGGCCAGCCCGGCCGCCACGTAGGCCCGGCAGCCGGCGTGCAACCGGTCGACCGGGTCGTCGTGCTCGGCCACGGCCGCCGCGATCGCCGCCCGCAGGTCGGCGAAGGCCTCCGCGAGGACGGCGTCGAGCAGCGCGTCGAGGTCGGCGAAGTGGCCGTAGACGGCCGGGGCGCTCACGCCGGCCTCGCGGGCCACCGCGCGCAGGGTCACCGCCTCCAGCGAGCCGGTGCGCTCGACGAGGGTGGCGGCGGCCGTCAGCAGGTCGGCGCGGAGCCGACCCGGGGCCCGCGGAGCAGGGTCGGAAAGCACTTTACGAGTGTAAAGGCGGCGGCCTACCCTCTGCTTTACACACGTTAAGTCCCGATCCGAGGAGGAGCCGTGCCCGTCATCCCCGACCTGCCGTGGCAGGCCCCGACCGTGGGCGACGGCCCCGGCGTCGTGGTGCTCACCCAGCTGCACCTGCGCCGGTTCCGCGACGTCCCCGCCTTCCTGCGCGACTCGCTGGCCATCCGGAAGCAGGCCATGCGCTCCTCCGGGGCGCGCTCGCTGTTCCTCCGGGCCCGCCCCCTGGCCCGCCACTTCACGACCGTGTCGTGGTGGGACGACCAGGCGGCGATGCTCGCGTTCGTGCGGACCGACCCGCACCGCTCGGCGATGCGACGCTGGGGCCCGGAGATGCGGCACTTCAGCAACCGGTCGTTCCCGGGCAGCGCCGGCGTCGTCCCCACGGTGGCCGCCGCCGAGGCGCAGCCCGCCTGACCGGCCGAGGCCCTAGCCTGCGCGCATGGAGTTCCGGACGACCGTCGTGCTCGGCGGCAAGACCGCCACCGGCCTGCAGGTCCCCGACGACGTGGTGACGGCGCTCGGTGCCGGCAAGCGGCCGCCCGTCGTCGTGACCGTGGGCCGCCACACCTACCGGACGACGGTCGCCGCGATGAGCGGGGCGTTCTGGGTGCCGCTGGCCGCCGAGCACCGGGAGGCCGCGGGCGTGCGGGCCGGCGAGGAGGTCGACGTCCGCGTCGAGCTCGACACCGCACCCCGCGAGACCCCGCTGCCCGAGGACCTCGCGGCCGCCCTGGACGACGGCGCGCGGGCCTTCTTCGACGGGCTGGCCCCGTCGCACCGCAAGGAGTGGGTGCGCTGGGTCGAGGAGGCCAAGAAGCCCGAGACCCGCACCGCCCGGATCGCGAAGACCGCCGAGTCCCTGCGGGCCGGGAAGAAGGTGCGCTGACCGGCGTCCCCGCCGGCCGATCCGGTCCCGACCGCTCCTGGACGGTTCAGCGCAGCGTCGGGATCCACTCGGCCAGCGCGCGGCCGACCTCGTGCGGCGAGTCCTCCGGGACGAAGTGCGAGCCCGGCACGGTCACCTCGGTCAGCGCCGCCCACTTGCGCACGAAGGCGCGCTGCCGGCCGACGAGCAGGAACCCCGGGTCCGCGTCGACGAACAGCTTGGGGACCTCGCTCGTGCGCAGCCACTGCCCGTAGCGGGCGACGACGTCGCGCACCCGCGGGGGGACCCCCTCGATCGGGATCTGCCGCGGCCACTCCAGGGTGGGCCAGCGCTCCTCCGGGGTGGCGAAGGGCCGGCGGTAGCGCTCGTGCGCCTCCGGGCTCAGCCCGCGGGCCACCGAGGCGGGGAGCAGCCGTTCGACGAAGACGTTCTTCTCCAGCACCGCCGCCTCGCCGTCCGGGCCGCGCATGGTGCGGAAGATCTTCCGGGAGTTCGCCGGCCAGTCGGCCCAGGTCAGCGGCGTGACGATGCCCTCGGTGAACGCGATGCCCCGGACCGCGCCCGGGTGGCGGTGCGCCCAGTCGAAGCCGAGCGCCGAGCCCCAGTCGTGCAGCACGAAGGTGACCCGCTCGGTCGCGCCGACCGCGTCGAGGAAGCGCTCGAGGAAGCCGGAGTGGGCGGTGAAGGAGTACGTGCCCGGGCCGGGGTCGGGCAGCTTGTCGGAGTCCCCCATGCCGATGAGGTCGGGGGCCAGGCAACGGCCCAGGTGCCGCACGTGCGGGATGACGTTGCGCCACAGGTAGGACGACGTCGGGTTGCCGTGCAGGAAGACGATCGGATCACCCTCCCCCACCTCGACGTAGGCCATCTGGAGGTTGCCGTCCGCCCGCCGGTCGACCCGGACGCGCTTGCGCGGGAAGGGGTCCTCGGGTGAGACGTCGTCGGCGGCCATGCGGAGGATCCTCACCCATCGCCCGGGACCGCACCCGTCGGGGCGACCCCTCGTCCCGCGGCCCGCTGGGCGGCCGCCTCGACGCGGTAGCGGAAGGCGGCCCACTCCGCGGCGCTGCGCTCGGGCAGGTTCGAGTTCTCCGGGCTCATGCCGACGGCGCCGTCGACGAGCTCGCGGACGATGTCGGCGTGGCCTGCGTGCCGGGCCACCTCCACGCAGACGTGCACCAGGACGGTGTGCAGCGTCGGCCGGCGCCGCTCCTCCCGCCACCACGGCACCTCCCCGACGGCGTCGAGGGGCAGTGCCTCGATCGTGGCGTCGGCGTGGGCGGCCGCGAACCGGTACAGCTCGACGACCGCCTCGCGGGTCTCGTCGGCGGTCGCCCACATGTCGGCGTCCTCGCCCCCGTCATCCCAGGGGTGGGGGCGCCCGCCGGGCCGGCCGAACACGTCCCCGAAGTAGCCCAGCTGCACGTGGGCGACGTGCTTGAGCAGCCCCAGCAGGTTGGTGCCGGTCGGCGTCATCGGCCGGCGGACGGCGTACTCGTCGAGGCCGTCGAGCTTGGCCAGCAGGTCCCCCCGGCGGGCGCGCAGGTGGGTGAGCAGGTCCTCCTTCTCGTCCATGCGGGGGGAGCCTGCCCGACGAGAGGACCCGCCTGCCCCCCACGCCTCGCGAGCTCGGCGCGGGCCCCTGCAGGCGGGCCGAGATCGCGCTTGACCCTGACGCGACGTCAGGCTGTGCACTCGACCTCGTCAGAGAGGAGGGACCACGTGAACGTGGGTGAGGTGGCCGCCCTGGCCGGGGTGACGGTGCGCACGCTGCACCACTACGACCGGATCGGGTTGCTGTCGCCGTCCGGGCGCACGCCGGCCGGCTACCGGCAGTACTCGCCGGCCGACCTGGACCGGCTGCACCAGGTGCTGCTCTACCGCGAGCTCGGGTTCCCCCTGGAGGAGGTCGCGACCCTGCTGGACGACCCGTCCGCCGACCCGGCCGAGCACCTGCGCCGGCAGCACCGGCTGCTGCTCGACCGGCGCGACCGGACGCAGGCGATGGTCGCGGCCGTCGAGAAGGAGATGGAGGCGAGGGCGATGGGGATCTCCCTGACCCCCGAGGAGCGGTTCGAGGTCTTCGGCGAGCACGACCCGGGGCAGTACGAGGCCGAGGCCGAGGAGCGCTGGGGCGACACCGAGGCGTGGGCGCAGTCGCAGCGCCGCACCCGGGCGTACGGCACGGACGACTGGGTGCGGATCAGGACCGAGATGGAGGACCTCGGCACCCGGTGGGTCGCGGTGATGCGGTCCGGCGCGGCGCCCGACTCGGCCGAGGCGATGGACGTCGCCGAGGAGAACCGGCAGCACATCAGCCGGAACTTCTACGAGTGCTCCCCCGAGGTGCACGCCGCCCTGGGCCGCGTGTACGTGGAGGACGAGCGGTTCACCGCCACGTACGAAGCGATGGCGCCCGGGCTGGCGCAGTACGTGAGCACCGCCGTCCAGGCCAACGCCGCCCGACAGGGCGCGTGACCCGCGCTCCGCGGGCGTTCCACGTGCAACCGGGGTCCGGCAGGACCGGCACCGCACGAGGGACGCCCGCAGAGTGCCCGGCTCAGACGCGGATCAGCAGCTCGCCGTGCATCATCCCGAGCCAGCCGTCGTCCGCGGCGGCCCAGCGCCGCCACGCGGCGGCGACCTCCTCGAGCTCCTCCCGCGTGGCCAGCCCGTAGGCCACCGCCTGCTCCGCGAACGCCGAGGCCGTCGCGCGGCCGGCCCAGGAGGTGCCCCACCACTCCCGCTCGGCGGGCGAGGCGTAGCACCAGGAGGACGTCGTCGCCGTGACGTCGCGCAGCCCGGCGGCGTGCGCCCAGGCCAGCAGCCGCCGGCCGGCGTCGGGCTCGGCGGCGTTGCGCCGGGCGACGCCGTAGTACAGCTCCAGCCACCGGTCCAGGCCCGGGTCGGCGGGGAACCAGGTGGACGTGGCGTAGTCGACGTCCCGGACGGCGACCACCCCGCCGGGCCGGCAGACGCGGGCCATCTCGCGCAGGGCGGCGACCGGGTCGGTGAGGTGCTGCAGCACCTGGTGGGCGTGGACGACGTCGAACGAGTCGTCGGCCGCGTCCAGGGCGTAGACGTCGCCGACGGCGAAGGTCACCGGCACGCCGCGCCGCTCGGCCAGCTCCCGGGCCTCGCCGAGCGGAGCGGGCGAGACGTCCACGCCGAGCACGTGCCCCGGGGCGACCCGCTGCGCCAGGTCGACCGTGATCGTCCCGGGCCCGCAGCCGACGTCGAGCAGGTCGAGGCCGGGGCGGAGCAGCGGCAGCAGGTGCGGAGCGGAGTTCTCCGCGGTGCGCCAGCGGTGGGACTGCAGGACGGCGTCGGCGTGCCCGTGCGTGTAGGTGTCCACCGCGTCAGCCTGCACCGCCGGGTCCACACAGTGGAACAGGCTTCTCAGTATGCGGAACGGCGCGCGCCGGGCACCGGGACCGTTGCGAGGCTGGCCCCGTGGCCTCCCTGCGCGCCCTGCTCCGCGACCCGACCGTCCAGCGCGGGGTCCGGGCGGCGATCGCGGCCGGCCTCGCCTGGGAGGTCGCCGTCCTGCTGCCCGCCGCCGTCGCCGAGTACGCGTACTACGCCCCGCTCGGCGCGATCGTCGCGGTCCACCCCACGATCGCCGACTCCGCGAGCGCCTCCTGGCGCACGGTGCTGGCCATCGTGCTCGGCCTGGGGCTCGCGGTCGGCGTGCACGAGGTGACCACCGGGCTGCCCGAGGCCCTCGCCCTGGCCCTGCTGGTGGCCCTCGCCGTCGGCCTCGAACGCTGGGGGCTGCTCGGGGACAGCGCCGGCTGGGTGAGCGTGGCGGCCGTCTTCATGCTCACCGTCGGCGCCGGGGACCCGGCCGACTTCGTCGCCGCCTACGCCGGGCTGGTGCTGCTCGGGGCGGCGGTCGGCGTGCTGGTCACCGCCCTGTTCCCGCCGCTGAACCTCACGCGGGCCCGGCGCGCGATCGACGCCACCCGGACGCTGCTCGCCGAGCACCTCACCGCCACCGCCGCGGAGGTGCGGGCGGGCCGCTCGCCCACGCTGGAGGAGGAGCTGCGGCGGGCCGTGGCCCGCGAGGCCGCCCTCGCCCGGCTGCGCGAGGCCCAGCGGACCGTCGAGCGGGCGCAGCGGGCCAACGTGCGGGCCCGCCGCCGGCAGGACGCGCGGGCCCGGGTCCAGGAGGAGTCCCGGGCGCTGGAACGCGTCGCCGTCCTGCTCGACGACGTCACGGTCCTGGTGGCCGAGTACCAGCCGCACCGCAGCGGCGGGGAGCGGCCCGACCTGGACACCGCACGGTGTCTCGCCGACGCCCTCGAGGGGGTCGCCGGCGTCATCCGGACGCCCTACCACGCCGCGGACGCGGCCCGGCCCGACGAGCGCGACCACCGGGTCCGGGCCGCCGGCGACGCGCTGGCCGGGCTCGTCGACCGGCTGCGGGCCACCACGATCGACGAGGACCCGGGCCTGCTCGCCCTCAGCGCGGTGGCGGTCGGCGTCGAGCGGGCCCTGACCGCGCTCGACGCGCTGCAGCGGGAGGAGCCGGTGGCCTGACTGCGACCAGGGTCACGCCCGCGGGTCGACGCCGGGACCGGCGCACCGGTCATCCTGGACCCCCGTGGGGTTCCTCTGGGTGCAGCTGCGCCGCCCGGCCGTGCAGCGGGGCGTGCGCGCCGCCGTCGCCGCCGGGCTGGCCTGGCAGGTCGCCGTCCTGCTGCCGCCGATGCTGTCGGACTACGCCTACTACGCCCCGCTCGGCGCGGTCATCGCCGTCCACCCCACCATCGCCGACTCCGCGAGCGCCGCGTGGCGCAGCGTGCTGGCGATCCTCACCGGGTTCGCGCTGGCCGTCGCCGTCTACGAGCTCACCCGCGCGGTGCCCAACGCGCTGACCATCGCGCTCATCGTGGCGCTGGCCATCGCCGTCGAGCAGTGGGGACTGTGGCGGGAGCAGGCGAGCTGGGTGAGCTTCGCCGCCGTCCTCATGCTCACCGTGGGGCTCGACGACCCCGACGCCTACGTGCTCCGCTACGCCGGGCTGACCCTGCTGGGCGCGGCGATCGGCGTGCTGGTCACCACCGTGCTGTTCCCGCCGCTGCAGCTGACGCGGGCGATCGAGCAGGTCACCCTCACCCGCCACGCGCTCGCCGACCACCTCCGCGACCTGGCCGCGACCCTGCGCGACGGCCGGGTGCCCGACGCCGCCGAGTGGGCCGACCGGGCCGCACGCCTGGAGCGGGAGCTGGACCGGATGCGCGCGGCCGAGAACCGCGTGGAGCGGGCCCGACGGGCCAATCCGCGGGCGCGCCGCTGGCAGGGCCGGGCCGCCGGCATCCGTGCCGAGTCGCGGGCGGTCGACCGGGTCGCCGTCCTCGTCGACGACCTCATCTCGCTGGTCGTGGAGGTCCAGCCGCACCGCCGGGGCGTGGACCTGGTGGACGGCGGCACCGGGTGGGTGCTCGCCGACGCCCTCGACGGCCTGGCCGGCGTGGTCGCCACCCCGTACCACAGCACGGACGGGACGACGCCGGACGAGCGGGACGAGCGGATCACCTCCGCGGTCACCGCGCTCGAGCGCCTGGTCGGCCTGCTGCGCGGCAGCACGGTCTCCGACGACGAGGGCTTCTTCGCCCTGGGGGCCGTGGCCGTCGGTCTCCGGCGCGGGCTGGCCACCCTGGACGCCCTGGCGCCCCGCCAGCCGGCCTGAACGGGGGTCAGAGCTCCGCGGCCAGCACCCGCTCGGCGGCGGCGACGGCGCGGGCCCGGTCGGCCGGCACCAGGCCGATCCGCACCCGGCGGTCGAGCAGGTCGGCCACCGTGCGAGCGCCCTCCGCCCGGACCGCGAACCGCAGCTCCCCCCGTCTCCGGGCGGCCCTCGAGCACCGGCTCGTCGCCCGGCGCGGCGACCGCCGGCGCCTCGGTGCCGTACCGCTCGACCAGCCGGCGGGGCGCGTCCACCCGGTCCAGCGCCACCCGCGGCGCCGCGCCGACCAGCGGCAGGCGCGCGGTGCACGACCGCGGTGCCGGCCGGCCCAGCCGCGCCACCACGGCGTCCACCGCCTGCTCGGCCATCGCCCGGTAGGTGGTCAGCTTGCCGCCGACGACGGTGAGGACCGGTCCGTCCCAGCGCAGCAGGTGCCTGCGCGACAGGTCGGCGGTGGCGTCGCCGGGCCCGGTCCCGGCGGAGGCGGGGAGCACCAGCGGCCGCAGGCCGGCGTAGCAGCCGACGACCTCCGCGCGGGTCAGCGGCGTGGCCAGCACGCGGTTCACCGCCGCCAGCAGCTGCGCCACCTCGGCGTCGCTGGGCTGCGGGTCCTCGTCGGGGACCTCGCGCGCACCGGCTCGTCGGTGAGCCCGAGGTACACCAGCCCGCCCGGCTGCGGCAGCGCGAACACGTACCGCGACCGGGAACCGGGCAGCGGCACGGTCAGCCGTGCACGAGCTTCGACGACCACCGGCTGGTGCCCGCGGCCAGGTCGGCGCGCTCGAGCAGGACGACCGACAGCCCGCGGGCCGCGGCGTCCAGGGCCACCCCGGCTCCGGTCACCCCGCCGCCGACCACCGCCACGTCGACCCGCCCGCCGGCGACGACGTCGAGGTCGGCGGCCCGCCGTGCCGGGGAGAGCGCGCCGGCACCGGCGCCGTCGGACGGTCCCCTCCGGAGCACCCGGCAGACTGTAGCCGTGCCCGAGCAGCCGGAACTGACGATCCAGGGCTGGGGGTCCCCCACCCGCCCGCGCGACGCGAAAGTGACCGCCGGGGCCGACGGCGGGGACGGTGCGCTCGCCCTGGCGACCTTCCCCGACGTGGCCGAGGTGCTGCCCAAGGCGGCCCGCAAGCACCTCGCCCGGGAGCTCGGCTGGACGTCGCGGCCGACCCACCCCGTGCCGGTCGACGAGATCCGGGTGGCGCCCTCGCGGCTCGCCGAGGACTGCCGGCAGCGGCTGGTCGACCTGCTCGGCGAGGAGCACGTCGGGACCGACCGAAAGAGCCGGCTGCGGCACGCGGGCGGCAAGAGCTACCTGGACCTGCTGCGCCGCCGCGAGGGCGACGCCTCCGACGCGCCGGACGCCGTCGTCACCCCCGGCAGCACCGAGGAGACCGCGGCCCTGCTGGCACTGTGCAGCGAGATGGGCGTCGTCGTCGTGCCCTTCGGCGGCGGCACCAGCGTCGTCGGCGGGCTGTCGGGCACCGACGCCGACGACCGCCCGTCGATCTCGGTGGACGTGCGTCGCATGGCCTCGGTGCAGGCGCTCGACGTGCCGTCGTCCCTGGTGACCGTCGGCCCGGGCATGCGCGGCCCGGCGCTGGAGGAGCACCTGGAGCGCTCCGGCCTCACCCTCGGCCACCTGCCGCAGAGCTTCGAGTACGCCACCCTCGGCGGCTATGCCGCCACCCGCTCGGCGGGGCAGGCCTCCACCGGCGTCGGCCGGTTCGACGACCTGGTCGCCGGGCTGACCCTGGTCACGCCGTCCGGGGTGCTGGAGCTCGGCTCGCCACCGGCCTCGGCCGCCGGGCCGGACCTGCTCGGCCTGGCGCTGGGGTCGGAGGGCGCCCTGGGCGTGATCACCGAACTCCGGCTGCGCGTGCGGCCCAAGGCGCGGGCCTGCGAGTACGAGGGCTGGTCGTTCCGCTCGTGGGCGGCGGGGCTGGCCGGGCTGCAGCGGCTGGCCCGGCACGACCTGCTGCCCGACGTCGTCCGGCTGTCCGACCCCGACGAGACCCGCGCCACCCTGCTCATGACGTCCGGGCCCGGGGCGCGGGCGCTGCGCGGCTCGCTGCGCGCGCGGCGGCGCGGTGAGGGCTGCCTGCTGGTGGTCGGCTGGGAGGGGCTGCCGCCGCTGGTGCGGGCCCGCCGGAAGGCGGCGGCATCGGTGCTGCGCGAGGAGGGGGCGGTGCGGCTGGGCCGTCGGGTCGGCGAGTCGTGGCGGCGGCACCGGTTCGCGGCGCCCTACACCCGCGACAGCCTGCTCGACGCCGGCCTCCTGGTGGAGACCCTGGAGACGGCGGCCACCTGGACGGAGCTGCCCACGGTGTACGACGCCGTCCGCGCGGCGCTGCACGAGTCGCTGGGCCGGAAGGGACACCGCCCGCTGCTGATGACCCACGTCTCGCACGGCTACGCCACGGGCGCCTCGCTGTACGTCACCGTGCTCGCCGACCGCGACGAGGACCTGCCCATCCAGCAGTGGCTGACGGCGAAGCGGGCCGCCACCGACGCGCTGGTCGCCGCCGGCGGCACGCTCACCCACCACCACGCCGTCGGGGCCGACCACCGCCCGTGGCTCGAGCGGGAGATCGGCCCGCTGGGGGTGGAGGTGCTGCGGGCGGTCAAGCAGCGGCTCGACCCGCAGGGCATCTGCAACCCCGGCGTCCTGCTGCCCGACTGAACGGCAGCGGAGGGTGGGAGCGCAGGTTCCCTGCACTCCCACCCTCCGCTTCAGTCCTCGTCGTCCCCGGTGCCCTCCTCGGGACGGCGGTCCGCCGGGTCGCCGTCCCGCGGGGCCGGGTACCCGGGCCGGATCCGGCGGTAGTGCCGCGGCAGCCGCCGGGGCCGGTCCTCCGGGGACCGGCGCCCCCCGGCGTCCCGCTCAGCCACGGGCGTCGAGGCCACGGGCGTCGAGGGCACGGGGGTCGAGGGCACGGGGGTCGAGCGCGTAGCCGTGGGAGAACACCCCCCGCGGGTCGACGGCGGCCTTGAGGGCCAGCAGCCGCTCGCGGACGGCGGGCGGGTAGGCGGCGGCCACCTCGGCCGGGCCCGCCACGTCGCCGAGGAAATTGACCATGCACCCGGGCGCGGCCCACGGCGCCAGCGCGGCGAGCACCCCCCGCCCGACCTGCGGCAGGACCTCGGCCAGCTCCAGCACCGCCGGCCCCAGCACCAGCACCGACCAGGCAGCGTCCCGGCCGGCGACGGCGTTGGGCACCCGCGGCTCGCGGGCCAGCGCGCCGCCCAGCTGCCGGATCTCGGCCATGACCAGCGGCACCTGGACCTGCGGGCCGGCCGCGGCGAGGAACGCGTCGACGGTCTCCTCGGTCAGCTCGGCGAGCAGCATGCCCTTCTCCCAGCCGGGCATCGGGTCCTTCGGGTCCATGTGCACCGCGTCCATCTCGGTGGTGAGCAGCGGGCCGATGAAGCCGAGCACGACCCGCCCGGCGGCCGTCATCGGCTCCACCAGCCGCTGTCCCTCCTCGGGGTCGTCGCCGCTGTAGGCGTAGCGCAGGTGGACGACGGTCTGCCCACGCAGCGGCTCGGGCAGCTCCTCCATCGGCGGCAGGCGCAGGACGGCGATCGAGGTGCCGACCTCCTCGGGCAGGGTCGGCGCCCAGGCGCGGTAGGCGTGCACGACGGCGGCGGCGTCCTCCGCGGCGAAGAAGATGCCCCCGCCCACCAGCGAGCGCACCGGGAACAGCTCGAGCTCGATCGAGGTCACGATGCCGAAGTTGCCCTTGCCGCCGCGCACGCCCCAGAACAGCTCGGGCTCGCTCTCGGCGCAGACGGTGCGCAGCGCACCGTCGGCGGTCACGATGTCGAAGGAGACGACGGCGTCCGCGGCGAAGCCGAACCGGCGGCCGAGCGACCCCATCCCGCCGCCCAGGGTGTAGCCGACCACCCCGACGTCGGACGACGAGCCGCACAGGCCGGTGAGCCCGTGCTCGGCCGCCGCGGCCAGCACCTTCTCCCACCTCACGCCGGCCTCGACGCGGGCGGTGCGGCGGACCGGGTCGACGGTCACGCCCTGCATGCGGCGGGTGGAGACCAGCACGGTGCCCGCGGCGTTGCGGACCGGCCCGTGCCCGGTGGCCTGGACGGCGACCGGCAGCCCGTGGGCGGCGGCCCACGAGACGGCGGCGGCGACGTCGGCGGCGCAGGTGGCGCCCACCGCGACGGCGGGGGTGTGGGTGACCGCGACGTTCCACGCGAAGACCTCGGCGGCGAGGCCCTCGTCGCCGGCGGCGTAGACCGGGCCGTGGACCCTGCTGCGCAGCGCGTCGACGGCCGCGGCCGGGATGGCGCCGTCGGCGGGCGGGCGCGGGGCGGGGATGGTCTCGGCGGCGGTGGTGACCTCGGGGAGGCTCATGACGGGATTCCTCGGGGAACGGCCGCGGCGACGGTGCCGCGGGCTGGCTTCGGTGACAGCGAGGACCCTGGCCGCGGGTACTTGACCGGCACTTGCAGGCCGCTTGGAGGGCCACTTGCGGCCGCGGACGGGACGAAGGGGACTCCCGCTCGCGGCCGAGACCTGGGAGGATGCCGCCTCGTGCGGTACCGCGTCCTCGGGCCCCTCGAGGTCACGGGCCCCGACGGTCGCCCCCTCGACGTGGGCGGCGCCAAACCCCGTGCGCTGCTCGCGCTCCTGCTGGCCGAGCCGGGCCGGGCAGTGGCCATCGACCGCATCGTGGCGGCGCTGTGGGGCGACGAGCCGCCGCCCACGGTCACCGGCACCCTGCAGGCCTACGTCTCCCACCTGCGGCGGGCGCTCGAGCCCGCCCGCGGACCGCGCGAGGCGCCGAGGGTGCTGCTCACGCGGCCGCCGGGCTACCTGCTGCAGGTCGACGCGGCCGACCTGGACAGCCTGCGCTTCGCCCAGCTGGTCGAGGAGGGCGACCGCGCCGTCGAGGGCGGCGACCCGGCCCGCGGCGTCGCGCTGCTGGACCAGGCGCTCAGGCTGTGGCGCGGCGAGCCGCTGCCCGAGCTCGGTGAGACGCCCACCGCCGCCACCGACCGGCTGCGGCTGGCCGAGCTGCACGTGCGGGCCCGGGAGCGGCGCTGCGACGCGCTGCTGGCGATGGGCCGGGCCGACTCCGCCGTCCCCGACCTCGAGCACCTGGTGGCCGAGCACCCGCTGCGGGAGCGGCTGTGGGCCCGGCTGGTCACCGCCCTCTACGCCGCCGACCGGCAGGCCGACGCGCTGGACGCGCTGCGCCGCTGCACCGAGCTGCTGCGCGACGAGCTGGGCATCGACCCGGGGCCCGAGCTGCGCGACCTGGAGCGGGCGGTCCTCCGCCAGGACCCGAAGCTCACCGACCGCGTGCCCCGCCCGGTGCTGTCCGTGGTCCCGCCGCCGGTCCCGATGCCGACCACGGCGCCGGGGGCGGAGACGCTGGTCGGCCGGCAGGTCGAGCTGGCCCACCTGCGCACCGTCGCCGAGCAGGCCGGCGCCGGGCGGCCGGGCGTCGTCGTCCTCGGCGGGGAGGCCGGCATCGGCAAGACGCGGCTGGCCGAGGCCGCGGCCGACGCCGGGCGGGCGGCCGGCTGGTCGGTGGCCTGGAGCCGGTGCGCCGACGACGCCGGGGCGCCGGTGCTGTGGCCGTGGACGCAGGTCCTCGAGCAGCTGGGTCAGGAACAGCTCCCCGCGCTGCCCGACGACTCCACCACAGACGCCGACGCCGCCCGCTTCACGCTGTTCCAGGAGCTGCGCGCCCGGCTCGCCGCGGCCGCCGCCGCACGCCCGGTGCTGGTGGTCCTCGACGACCTGCAGGGCGCCGACACCACGTCGGTGCAGCTGCTGAGCCTGCTGGCCCGGCACCTCCCGCGGGCGCCGCTGATGCTCGTGGTCACCGTCCGCACGGTCGGCGAGGACCTGCCCGAGCCCGTCGTCGACTGCCTGGCCCGGCTGAACCGGGAACGGGCGGCCAGCCGGATCCGGCTGGCCGGGCTGACCACCGAGGACGTCGGCGCGCTGATGGCCGGCCAGCTCGGTGCCGTCGGCGGCCACGCGCTGGCCGAGACCGTGCACGACCGCACCGCCGGCAACCCGTTCTTCGTGGTCGAGCTCGCCCGCTGGATGGTCAGCACGCACGACCTGCACCTGGACCGGGTGCCGGTGCCGCCGTCGGTCGGCGAGGTGCTGCGCAACCGGCTGGACCGGCTGCCCGCGGGCACTCGCGAGGTGCTCGAGCTCGCCGCGGTCGCCGGCCGCGAGGTGACCCTGGACCTGCTCGAGGCGGCCGGCACGCCGGCGGAGGAGGCGCTGGCCGCGCTGGACTCGGCGACCGCCTTCGGCCTGGTGGTCGAGGGCGGGCAGCCGTGGAGCTGGCGGTTCACCCACGCGCTGGTGCAGGAGGTGCTGTACGAGGACCTCCCGCGGCTGCGGCGGGCCCGCCTGCACGCCCGCCTGGCCGCTGCGCTCGAGCCGCGGCTCCCGGGCGGCCGCACCGACGACGTCCTGGTCGAGCGGCTGGCGCACCACTTCGTCGAGGCGGTCCCGGTGGCCGGTCCGGGCCCGGCGCTGCGGTACTCGACCGCCGCCGCGGAGGCCGCCCGCGCGCGGCTGGCCCACGGCGAGTCCGCCGGGCACGTGCGCCGGGCGCTGTCGCTGCTCGACCCCGCCGAGTCCGGCGCCGCCCGCACCCGGCACGACCTGCTCACCGCCCTCGGCAACGACCTGCTGCGCAGCGGCCAGCGGACCGAGGCCGGAGAGGTCATCGGGGAGGCGATCGCGGTCGCCCGCGAGCTGGGCGACCGCCGCTGCCTGCTCGAGTCCGCCGCGGTGTGGGGGTCGCCCACGCTGTGGAACTGGCGCCCGCACGGCGTCGTCGACCACGAGATGGTGGCCCTGCTGGAGGGCCTGCTCGAGGAGCAGGACGGGCTGGCGCCCGACCCGGGCGAGCGGGCCCGGCTGACCGCCCGGCTGCTGGGCACCCTCGGCGTCGAGCTCGCCTTCAGCGAGGACCTGCAGAAGGGCCCCCGCTACGCCGGGCGCGCCCTCGCCCTCGCCCGCGAGGTCGGCGAGCCGGAGCTGCTGGGCCGGACGCTGAACAACTACTCCCTGGCCGTCTGGGGCCGGCCGGGCGCGGCCGAGCTGCGGCTGGCGGCCACCGACGAGGCGCTGTCGCTGGCCGGGCGCGGGCTGCCGCGGCGCACCGAGTTCTACGCCCGGCTGCACCGGGCGGCGATCCGGCTGCACCTGGCCGACCTGCGCGGCTTCGAGGCCGACATGGACGCCGGCCGCCGGCTGGCGATCTCGCTGTCCGGCCCGGAGGTGCGCCCGCACGTGCTGTGGCAGCAGGCCGGGGCCGCCTGGCTGCGCGGGGACGCCGCGCGGGCCGAGGAGCTGACCACCGAGGCCTACGAGCTGTACCGCAAGGTCACCCCGCACGCCGCGCACGCGTTCGCCGCGCACCAGTTCACCCTGCGCCGCGGCGACTCCCGGCTGCCCGAGGCGATCGACCTGCTCGTGCAGACCGGCGACGAGGGCAACCCGCTGCTGCAGCTGATGGCGGTGCTGGCCGCGGCCGAGTCCGGCGACCTGGCCGAGGCGCGGCGGCTGCGCAAGCGGTGGGGCCGCACCCAGGTGCGCGACTGGGCCAGCGACGTCGCCACGCTGCTGCAGGCGGAGGTGGCGCTGCAGATCGGCGACGAGCCCGAGATCGAGATGGCCACCGTGCAGCTGCTCCCGTTCCGCGGCCGGCAGGCGGTGCTCGGCACGCCGTCGTTCACCCTCGGCGCCTACGACGAGCTGCTCGGCCGGATCGCCGAGCGCACCGGGGACACCGTGGCCGCCCGCGAGTGGTGGCTCGCGGCCCGCCGGCAGGGCCAGCTGGTGGGCTCGCCGCACCAGGTGGCGCTGGCCGAGTCGCACCTGGCGCGGGTGCCCGAGGAGGCCGCCACCCGCCCGCGCCGGAAGCGGTCGAGCGCACCGAGGTCGGCCTGAGCCGGCTCAGGCCAGCTGCACCGTCGTCGTCACCCGGACGGCGCTCGGCCGGGGCGGCACCGAGCCGAACCCGAAGGTGACCGGCGGGCGGACCGGCGCCAGCGCGCCCAGCGGCGCGCCTTCCCACGACCCGTCGGCGGCGGTCACCGCGTGCAGGTCCTGCACGCCGTACCACTCGGTGCGCCCGTTCCCGGCCGACCCGGTGGTGCGCAGGCCGGTCAGCAGCCGGGCCGGCCGGTCCAGCAGCCCCACCCAGGCCGGCGTGCGGGCCAGCGGCGCCGGGACGCCGCGCAGCACCCACCCCAGCGGCGGACGGCGTCCGGTGCGGACGGCGAGCCGCAGCGGGCCGCCCGTCACCGTCCAGGTCCGCGGGTCGGGCCGGTCCACCGCCACGTCGAGGACCCGCACCTCGTCGAAGGCGTAGGTGGCCGCGATGAACTCCGCGGCGGCCGGCGAGGGGGCGAGCAGCACCCGCTGGCCGTCGGGGCGCTGCACCATCACGTCGGAGAGCGGCCCGAGCGGCGACCGGGGCCAGTGGCCGACGACGACGCGGGTGCCCGACGCCGTGCCGACGCCCAGGATCCAGCCGTCGAAGACCTGCCGCACGGGCTACAGGGTGGTCGCCCGGCCGCCGTCCACCGGGATGACCGCGCCGGTGACGTAGGCGCCGGCGCGGCTGCTCAGGTACACGACGACGCCGGCCATGTCGTCGGGCCGGCCGATCCGCCCGAGCGGGGTGGAGGCGGCGATCTCGTCGCCGTGGGCGGCGAGCGTGGCGGCCATCATCTTGGACTCGAACGGGCCAGGCGCGACGGCGTTGACCGTGATCCGCCTCGGCCCGAGCTCCTTGGCCAGCACCCGGGTGAGGTGGTGCAGCCCCGCCTTGCTCGCCGAGTAGGAGAAGGTCGGCAGCGCCGGTGCGTGCAGCCCGTCGATGCTGCCGACGTTCACCACACGGGCCGGGTCGTCGTCGGTGGCCGCGGCCTCGAGCAGGGGCAGGAACGCGCGGGTGAGGAAGAACGGCGCCTTGAGGTTGAGGTCGAGCACCTTGTCCCAGGCCGACGCGGGGAACTCGGCGAACGGCGCGCCCCAGGTGGCCCCCGCGTTGTTCACCAGCACGTGCAGCCGCTCCTCGCGGCGGCCGACCTCGGCGGCGAGGCGGAGGCACTCGGCCTCGGTGGAGAGGTCGGCGGGGATCGCGCTGACGGTGCCGAAGCGCGACAGCTCGGCGGCCGCGGCCTCCCCCGCGTCCGGCTTGCGGGAGCTGACGTACACCGTCGCCCCGGCCTGCAGCAGGCCGCGGGCCATCATCAGCCCGATGCCGCGCGTGCCGCCGGAGACGACGGCGACCTTCCCGGTCAGGTCGAACAGGTCCACGGGGTGTCCTCCACGCAGGCGTCGTGGGGACGTCGTCGGCCCCCGGCGCGGGCACCCTACCCAGGCCCGTCCGAGGCGACCCGGGTACGGGCGGCGCATCGTCCGCTCCGCGTGAGGCGCCCGCCCGCGGCGCGGGCCAGGCTGCTGCACCGGGCGGGACCGTCCCGCCCGGGAGGGAGCGGCGCCATGACCAGCGCCTTCCAGAGTCGGCAGCCGGAGGCGAACTGGCAGGCCGAGGCCCACGTCGGCGCCTACGGCTACGACGAGCGCCCCACCGGCTGGGCGTCGTGGATCCTCTTCGCCGGGGTCCTGCTCGTGCTGACCGGCCTGTTCTCGGTGATGGAGGGCGTCACCGCGCTCGTCAACGACGACTTCTACGTGGTGCGGCCCGAGGCGCTGCTCGTCCACGCCGACTACGCCGTCTGGGGCTGGGTGCACGTCGTCCTCGGGGTGGTGGGGATCGCCACCGGCGCGGGCCTGGTGCGGGGCAGCCGCTTCGCCCGCGTCGTGGCGGTGGTGTGGGCCGCGCTGAGCGCGCTCGTGCACGTGGCGTTCCTGCCGGCCTACCCGGTCTGGTCGACGCTGGTGATCGCCTTCGACGTCGTCGTGATCTACGCGGTCACCGTGCACGGGCGGGAGGTCACCTCGCCGCGGTGACGGCGAGCGGGCCGGGCGGCCTCACGGCACCCGGTGTGCCAGCCTGCCCCCATGACCGCACCCGCCGCCGAGACCGCCGTCCCGGGCGCGACCAGCGAGGTCGGACCGCTGCGGACGGTGCTCCTGCACCGGCCCGGGGCCGAGCTGCGCCGGCTGACGCCGCGCAACAACGACCAGCTGCTCTTCGACGGCGTGCCGTGGGTGCCGCGGGCGCAGGAGGAGCACGACCGCTTCGCCGCCGAGCTCACCGCCCGCGGGGTCGAGGTGCTGTACCTGGACCGGCTGCTGGCCGAGGTGCTGACCGTGCCCGCCGCGCGCGACGAGCTGGTCGCCGCCGCGGTCGACGACCCGCGGCTGGGCGCCACGCTCAAGCGGACGGCGGCCGCGCACCTGGCCGACCTCTCCCCCGACGACCTCGCCGGCGCTCTCATCGCGGGGCTGGCGCACGACGAGCTGCCCGGCGCGCACGGCCTGTCCTACGAGCTCATGGACCGGCACGACTTCGTCGTCCGCCCGCTGCCCAACCTGCTGTTCACCCGCGACTCGTCGGTGTGGGTCGGCGACCAGGTGGCGGTCACGTCGCTCGCGATGCCGGCCCGGCACCGCGAGAGCACGATCACCGCGGCCGTCTACGCCCACCACCCGCGGTTCGCCGGCGCCGCACGGCTCTACGACGCCTCGCTGGAGCACCTCGAGGGCGGCGACGTGCTGTTGCTGGCGCCGGGCGTGGTGGCGGTCGGCGTGGGCGAGCGGACGACGCCCGGCGGTGCCGAGCGACTGGCGCGGCGCGTGTTCGCCCGCGGGCTGGCGCACACCGTGCTCGTCGTCCCGATCGCCCAGCAGCGGGCGACGATGCACCTGGACACCATCGCCACGATGGTCGACGTCGACGCGCTGGTCATGTACCCCGCGGTGGCCGACTCCCTGGTGGCCTGGACGGTGACGGCCGACGTGCCACCGGACGACGACGACACGACCGACCTGACCGTCCGTGGGCCGGCGCCGTTCGTCGAGGCGGCCGCGGCGGCGATGGGCATCGACCGGCTGCGGGTGATCGACACCGGCCTGGACCCGGTCACCGCCGAGCGCGAGCAGTGGGACGACGGCAACAACACCCTCGCGCTGGCGCCGCGGCTGACCGTCGCCTACGAGCGCAACACCGTCACCAACGCCGCGCTCGAGGCGGCCGGGATCGAGGTGGTGCGGATCGCCGGGTCCGAGCTGGGCAGCGGCCGCGGCGGCCCGCGGTGCATGTCCTGCCCGGTCCGCCGCGACCCCCTCTGACGGACGCGGGGTCTTCCGGCGCGGGGACACCCCTCTCCCGGGGAAGCTCGCGCTCTGCACCCTTTGCGCACGCAGAGCACGAGTTCCCCCGGAGGATGCCGCTGGGTCCGGGGGACGGCGCGCGGAGGCCTCCCCGGGGCAGCCGGTCCACCCCGGGGTTGTCGCGCCGTGACCCAGCGACTGTCGAAGGAGGAGCGCCGCCGCCGGGCGGCGCTCCCGGCGTACGAGGTTCCCGGGGCGGTGGCGCCGCCACTGAGCTGGACCCGACGCTTCACCCCGCTCGGCATCGGTCGCCGCGGCGTGCGCCTGCAGATGGCCGGGGGCCTGCTGTCGGTGGTCCGGGTGCGCCCGCTGGGCGGGGAGCGGGTCGTCGTCGACGCGCCCGTCGAGCAGTTCCACAGCCCGGCACCCTCGCGCGGCGGCCGGGGGCTGCACCTCTGGCACGGCGACCGGGTGGTCCGGCTGGTCGGGCGGTCCAGCGCGGAGGGCGACGGCGACACCAGCACCTGGACGCTCGGCGACGACCCGGTCAGCGCGGTGATCGGGGTGATCCTGCTGCCGGTCTACCTGGTCGCCCTGTTGGGTCTCTACACCGAGCGGGTCGCCTCGCAGCGCGCGCGGCTACGGCGCTGCGCTGGCCCGAGCCGGTGGTCGGCCCGCCCCCGCCCGGGTCACCGTCCGCCCGCCACTGCCGGGTGCTGGCTCGGTGCCGGTCGCTGCACCCTGCGGCTGGCCGTCGTCGGCGCCCTCGTCCCCGGGTCGTCGCGCTCCTCTGACCGCCGGCGGTGGCTCGTGCTCTGCCCACCGCCGTGGGCAGAGCACGAGCCGTCCGGCTACAGCCCCTGGGCCAGCCGGTGGTAGGCGGCGCTCCAGCGCAGCTCCTTGGCCAGCGAGCGGCGGGTGGTGTCCGCGTCGATGAGCACCAGCTCGGTGGAGAACACCTCCGCGAGGTCGGTGAGCTCGTCGGCCCCCAGCGCCGTCGACAGCACCGTGTGGTGCGGCCCGCCGGCGGTCAGCCACCCCTCGGTCGCCGTCGAGAAGTCCGGCCGTGGCTGCCAGACGGCGCGCGCCACGGGCAGGTTCGGCAGCGGCTCGTCGGGCTCGACGACGTCGATCTCGTTGGCCACCCAGCGGAACCGGTCGCCCAGGTCGCACCAGCCCACGACGACGCCCTCGCCCGGAGCCGCGGTGAACACCAGCCGCGCGGGGTCCTCCCGGCCGCCGATGGACAGCGGGTGCACCTCCACCCGCGGCCTCTCCCCGGCGATCGTCGGGCAGACCTCGAGCATGTGCGCACCGAGGATCTTCGGGGTGTCGGAGGCCAGGTGGTAGGTGTAGTCCTCCATGAAGGAGGTCCCGCCCGGCAGCCCGGCGGCTGCGACCTTGAGGGTGTGCAGCAGCACCGACGTCTTCCAGTCGCCCTCGCCGCCGAAGCCGTAGCCGTCGGCCATCAGCCGCTGGACGGCGAGGCCCGGGAGCTGGCGCAGCCCGCCGAGGTCCTCGAAGTTCGTGGTGAACGCGCCGAAGCCGCCGTCCTCGAGGAAGGTGCGCAGCGCGGCCTCGATCCGGGCCTGGTAGCGCACGGCCTCGTGCTGCGACCCACCCGGGCGGGCGTCCTCGGCGAACTCGTAGAGGTCGCCGTACTCCTCGACCAGGGCGTCGACGGCCTTGTCCTCCACGGCCTCCACGACGGTGACCAGGTCGTTGACGCCCCAGGTGTTCACCGATACCCCGAAGCGGAGCTCCGCCTCGACCTTGTCCCCCTCGGTGACCGCGACGTTGCGCATGTTGTCGCCGAACCGGGCCAGCTTGAGCGAGCGCACCGCGTGCGCGGCGGCCGCGGCCCGGGCCCACGAGCCCACGCGGGCCCGCACCCGCGGGTTGTCGACGTGCCCGGCCACCGTCGTCCGCGGCATCCGCAACCGGGTCAGGATGAACCCGTACTCCCGGTCGCCGTGGGCCGCCTGGTTGAGGTTCATGAAGTCCATGTCGATCGTCGCCCACGGCAGGGCGGCGTCGGCCTGGGTGTGCAGGTGCAGCAGCGGCTTGCGCAGCGCGTCGAGGCCGCTGATCCACATCTTCGCCGGGGAGAAGGTGTGCATCCAGGTGATGACGCCGACGCAGGCCGGGTCCTCGTTGGCCTCGCCCATCGCCCGCCGGATGGCCCCGGCGTCGGTGAGCACCGGCTTCCAGACCACCCGGATCGGCACCTCACCGGCTCCGTCCAGCGCGCCGGCCACCCGCTGGGACTGCTCGGCGACCTGCCGGAGGGTCTCCTCGCCGTACAGCCCCTGGCTGCCGGTCAGGAACCACAGCTCGTGCCCGGTGAACGGGTCCGTGTGCATCAAGCCTTCCTCACTGTCCGTAGACGTTCTGGTAGCGCGCGTAGAGGGAGTCGACGTCGGCCTGGGCGATCGGCAGCGGCTCGCCGAGCTGCCGCGACAGGTGCACCGTGCGGGCGACGTCCTCGGTCATGACCGCGGCCTTGACGGCGGCACGCGCCGAGGGCCCGATGGTGAAGACGCCGTGGTTCTGCATGAGCACCGCCGGCGAGTGGGAGCCGCGCAGCGTGGTCACGATCCCCTGGCCGATGGAGTCGTCCCCGATCAGCGCGAACGGCCCCACCGGGATCGGCCCGCCGAACTCGTCGGCCATCGCGGTGAGCACGCACGGGACCGGCTCGGCGCGGGCGGCCCAGGCGGTCGCGTACGGGCTGTGCGTGTGCACCTGGCCGTTGACCTCGGGCATGTTCCGGTACACGTAGGCGTGCGCGTCGGTGTCGCTGGAGGGCTTCTTGACCCCGTCGACGACGTTCCCGTCGAGGTCGCAGACGGTGATCCCCTCCCAGGTCAGCTCGTCGTACAGGACGCCGCTGCCCTTGATCACGAACAGGTCCTCGCCGGGCACCCGCTCGGAGACGTTGCCCGAGGTCCAGGTGACCAGGCCGTTGCGGGTCAGCTCGCTGTGCAGGGCGGCGACGTGCTCGCGCTGCGCCCGGTGGGTGCCCCGCTCGGTGCGGGGTTCGGTGGCGGTCATGCTGGCTGCTCCTCGGTGAAGGCGGACGCCGCGGTCTCGACGTCTGAGACCTGCGGCTCGGCCCGCCGGTGGTCGATTCCCACGTGTTCCACGGCGGCCCGCTCGACCGCGAGTCCGGCGACGTACCGCTGCATGAACGCGTCGAAGCCGGCGACGTCGGCCGGCTCGGGCTCGGCGGTCTCCAGCACGGTGCCGGTGAAGACCGCGGTGTCCAGGTACTCGGCGAGGCTCTGCTCCGGCGCGCGCCGGGTGGCGAAGGCGGCGAGGACGGCCATCCCCCAGGCGCCGCCCTCCGCCGCGACGTCCCCGACGGAGACCGGCGTGTCGATCGCCGCGGCCAGGAAGCGCTGCGCCACGCCCCTGGTCTTGAACAGGCCCCCGTGCGCGAACATCGCCTCGAGCCGCACGCCCTCGTCCTCCAGCAGCACGTCCATGCCGATCCGCAGGGTGGCCAGGGCTGCGAACAGGTGCGTCCGCATGAAGGTGGCGAGGTCGAACCTGCTGTCCGGAGACCGCAGGAACAGCGGCCGTCCCTCCTCGAGGTCGGTGATCGGCTCGCCGGAGAGGTAGTTGTACGCCAGCAGTCCGCCGCAGTCGCCGGCACCGTCGAGCGCGGCGGCGAACAGGATCTCGAAGACCGCCGACGGGTCGGCCGCGACGCCCAGCGCACGGGCGAACTCGGCGAACAGCCCAGCCCACGCGTTCAGCTCACTGGCCCCGTTGTTGCAGTGCACCATGGCCACCGGGTCCCCGGCCGGCGTGGTGACCAGGTCGAGTTCGCGGTGCATCCGGCTGAGCTCGTGCTCGAGCACGACCATGGCGAAGATGCTCGTCCCTGCGGAGACGTTGCCGGTGCGGGGAGCGACCGAGTTGGTGGCGACCATCCCCGTGCCCGCATCCCCCTCGGGTGGGCAGAGCGGGATGCCGGGACGCAGCCCCCCGGTGGGGTCGAGCAGCTCCGCTCCTGCCTCGGTCAGCGTGCCGGCCGGCTGGCCGGCGACTGCGATCGCCGGCAGCAGGTCGGCCAGGGTCAGCTCCACCCCCGCCTCGGCCGCGAGCCGGTCGAACCGGGTCAGCATCGCGGCGTCGTAACCGCGAGTGGCGTCGTCGATCGGGAACACGCCGCTGGCATCCCCGATGCCGAGGACCTTCTCGCCGGTGAGCCGCCAGTGCACGTAGCCGGCCAGGGTGGTCAGGTGGTCCAGCCGGCCGAGGTGGTCTTCGCCGTCCAGGATCGCCTGGTAGAGGTGGGCGACGCTCCACCGGTGCGGGATGTTGTGGCCGAACTCCGCACTGAGCCGCTCGGCTGCTGCTCCCGTGTTCGTGTTGCGCCAGGTGCGGAACGGCGTCAGCAGCTCGCCGTGGGCGTCGAACGCCAGGTAGCCGTGCATCATCGCCGACACGCCGAGCGCGCCCACCGTGGACAGCTCCACCCCGTGGCGCCGCCGCACGTCGTCGGCCAGGGCCGCGAAGCTCCGCTGCACCCCTGTCCAGACGGCGTCCAGCGAGTACGTCCACAGCCGGTCCACGAACTGGTTCTCCCAGTCATGGGTGCCCACGGCGAGCGGAGCGTGGTCCGGACCGATCAGCACCGCCTTGATCCGTGTCGATCCGAGCTCGATCCCCAGGGCCGTGCGCCCCCCGGTGATCGCGGCTCCGACGTCCATCGTCATGTCACGAGACCCTTCCGCCCACCGGTGGCAGGCCTGGTTCCAGCGATCCGGTCGACGCCGGGACACAGCCCACGTCGCGATGTCAGCGCCCACACGGCCGGCAGCCTCACACTCGGCGCGGCGCCGGTCCGGTGCTCAACCGGACGAGCAGGGCGGGAGGCACCGGGTCCGGGTGCAGCTCCCCACCGCTCAGCCGGGCGAGGACCAGTTCGACCCCGCGCCGGCCGAGCTCGGCGAAGTCCTGCCGGACGGTGGTCAGGGGCGGGGTGAAGTAGGGCGCCTCGGGCAGGTCGTCGAAGCCGACGACGCTGACGTCGCGCGGCGCCTCGAGCCCCTCCTCGTGGAGGGCGGCGAGCAGCCCGAGCGCCATCTGGTCGTTGGCCAGGAACACCGCGGTGATCTCCTCGCCGTCCCGGATGCGGGCGGCCAGCTGCCGGCCGGCCACGTACCCCGAGGACGGCGTCCAGTCCCCGCGCAGGTACGCAGGCACCTCCGCGCCGGCCGCGCACAGCTCCGCCCGCCAGCCGGCGATGCGGTCCCGGGCCTCCTTGGAGTCGGCCGGGCCGGTGACGTGGTGGACCGTGCGGTGGCCGAGGTCGAGCAGGTGCCGGGTGGCCAGCCGGGCGCCGGCCACCTGGTCGACACCCACCGCGGGGTCCTCGACGGCGCCGCCGCTCTGCACGGTGACCAGCGGCAGGGGTGCGTCGACCTGGTGCAGCGCCTCGGCCGCGTCGTCGTAGGTGGCCAGTGCCACCACCGCGTCGACCGACGCCCCGACGAACCGGTCCACCGCCTCCCGCATGGCCCCCGCGGTGGCCTCGTCCAGGACGGTCACCGACAGCGAGTACCCCGCGGTGCGCGCGGCCTGCTCCAGCCCGACCAGCGTCTGCGCCGGCCCGTACTGCTGGATGTTCACGGTGACGAAGCCGATCGTGCGGGTCGACCCGGTCACCAGGGCCCGTGCCGCGGTGTTGGGCCGGTAGCCCAGCTCGCGGATCGCCCGCTCCACCCGCTCGCGGGTCTGCGGCGCGACGTTGCGGTGGCCGTTGATGACGCGGGAGACGGTCTGGTGCGAGACCCCGGCGCGGGCGGCGACGTCGGACATGACCAGCGCGCGGGTCGCCCCCTCGGGCTCCACCGTCACCCCTCTCGTCGTCGGGGCGCCTGTGCCCCGTGTCGTGACCACGTGCTGTCGCCCGGTGCGGCGAGGGGCGGCCCCGCGGCTTCCCGCGGGGCCGCCCGGGAGGTCAGCGCGAGGCGCCGGCCCGCCGCTTGTTGTAGATGTCGAAGGCCACGGCCAGGAGCAGGACCAGGCCCTTGACCACCGACTGGATGGACTGGTCGATGCCCATGAGCTGCATGCCGTTGCTCATCACGGCCATGATCAGGCCACCGACCATGGCGCCGACGACGGTGCCCACACCGCCGGTGACGGCCGCGCCACCGATGAAGCAGGCGGCGATCGCGTCGAGCTCGAACATGTTGCCCGCGCTGGGCTGGGCGCCGTTGGACCGGGACGAGAAGACGACGCCCGCGATCGCGGCCAGGAAGCCCATGTTGACGAAGATCCAGAAGTTGACCATCCGGACCTTCACGCCCGACAGCGTCGCGGCGGCGAGGTTGCCACCGATCGCGTACACCTGGCGCCCGAAGACGGTGCGCTTGGTGATGATGCCGTAGGCGATGACCAGGACGGCCAGGATGATCAGCACGATCGGCAGGCCGCGGGCGTGCGCCAGCTGCCAGGCGAACCACATGACGACGGCGCCGATCGCGACGATCTTCGCGACGAACAGCGGGAAGGACTCGACCGGCTGCTGGTACTTGATCCGCGCGACGCGGGTGCGGAAGCTGCTGAACGCGTAGCCGGCGACCGCGACCGCCGCGATCAGGAGCGTGAACGCGTCGTAGCCCTGGCCGCCGATGAGCCCGTTGAGGAAGCCGCTGGCGATCCGCCCGTACTCCGCCGGGAACGGCGACAGCGAGATGTTGTCGAGCACCTGCAGGGTGAGCCCGCGGAACAGGAGCATGCCGGCGAGGGTCACGATGAACGCGGGGATGCCGACGTAGGCGACCCAGAAGCCCTGCCAGGCACCGATGGCCAGGCCCACGGCGATCGCGGCGAGCACGCCGACCCACCACGGCATCCCCTGCCGGATCACCAGGACGGCGGAGACCGCGCCGGTCAGCGCCACCACCGACCCGACGGACAGGTCGATGTGCCCGGCGATGATCACGATGACCATGCCGATGGCCAGGATCAGGATGTAGCTGTACTGCAGGACGATGTTGGTGACGTTGCCGGGGGACAGCGACGTGCCCCCGGTCAGGATGGCGAACAGCGCGACGATCACCACGAAGGCGACGTAGATGCCGCTCTGCCGCATGTTGCGGGTGACCAGTTCCTTGAGGTTGCTGGTCCCGGTGTGCAGGGCGGCGGTCTGGGCCGACTCCTGGGGGGTGGCCTCGGGGCGCGGGGGCGCGGTCCTGGTCATGCCGCGAGCTCCTTCTCCTTGGTCATGAGCTCCATCAGGTTCTCCTGGGTGGCCTGCGCGATCGGCACCTCACCGGTGATCCGGCCCGCCGACAACGTGTAGATCCGGTCGCTGATGCCGAGCAGTTCGGGCAGCTCGGACGAGATCACCAGCACCGCCTTGCCCTCGGCGACCAGCCGGTTGATGATCGTGTAGATCTCGTACTTCGCACCCACGTCGATGCCGCGGGTGGGCTCGTCGAGGATCAGCACCTCGGGGTCGGTGTAGAGCCACTTGGACAGCACGACCTTCTGCTGGTTGCCGCCCGAGAGCTTGCCGACGACCGAGGTGACGCTGGGGGCCTTCACGTTCATGCTCTTGCGGTAGCCCTCGGCGACCTTGATCTCCTCGTTGCCGTTGACGAAGCCCTTGTTGGAGAGCTTGTCCAGAGCGGCGGCGGAGACGTTGCGCCGGATGTCCTCGATGAGGTTGAGGCCGTAGTGCTTGCGGTCCTCGGTGGCGTAGGCGATCCCGGCGTCGATCGCCTCGGCGACGTTGCGGGGACGGATCTCCTTGCCGTGCACGAAGAGGCGGCCGGAGATGTTCCGCCCGTAGGCGCGCCCGAAGATGCTCATGGCCAGCTCGGTGCGCCCGGCGCCCATGAGGCCGGCGATCCCGACGACCTCCCCGGCCCGGACGGTGAAACTGGCCCCGTCGACGATCTTGCGCTCCTGGGTGGGGTGCCAGACGGTCCAGTCCTCGACGCGGAGGATCTCCTCCCCGGGGTGCGACTCGCGTTCGGGGTAGTAGCTCTCCAGGTCGCGGCCGACCATCCCGCGGATGATCCGCTCCTGGGTCACCTCGCCGGCGTGCAGGCTGAGCGTCTCGACGGTCTTCCCGTCGCGGATGACGGTGACGTTGTCGGCGATCGCGGTGATCTCGTTGAGCTTGTGCGAGATCATGATGCAGGTGATCCCGCGCTCCCGGAGCTTGCGGAGCAGGTCCAGCAGGTGCGCGGAGTCGTTGTCGTTGAGGGCGGCGGTCGGCTCGTCGAGGATCAGCAGCCGCACGTCCTTCGACAGGGCCTTGGCGATCTCGACCAGCTGCTGCTTGCCGACGCCGAGCTGGCCGACCGGGGTGACCGCGCTCTCCCGCAGGCCGACCTCGGCGAGCAACCGCGAGGCCTCGGCGTTGGCCTTGTTCCAGTCGATGAGCCCGCCACGGCCCCGGATCTCGTTGCCGAGGAAGATGTTCTCGGCGATCGACAGGTACGGCACCAGGGCGAGCTCCTGGTGGATGATCACGATGCCGACGTGCTCGCTGTCGCGGATGCCGGCGAACGAGCTGGTGGTGCCGTCGTAGACGATCTCGCCGTCGTAGCTGCCGTGCGGGTAGACCCCCGACAGCACCTTCATCAGCGTCGACTTCCCGGCGCCGTTCTCGCCGCAGATCGCGTGGATCTCGCCGCGGCGGACCTTCAGGTTGACGTCCGACAGCGCCTTGACGCCGGGGAACGTCTTGGTGATGGAGCGCATCTCCAGGATGTAGTCGTCCATGGGACCTCGTCGTCCTGTCGTCGGTGCGCCCGTCGCCAGGGCAGGGGCGCGCCGCGGGATGGTGGAGAGAGTGTGCGCCCACCCGGCCGGGGTGGGCAGGTCGAACGGGACGCCGTCCCGTGGCGACCCGGGTGGTGCCGGCCGGGCCCGGCAGCACTGGCTGCCGGGCCCGGCCGGGACTCGGGGGGCGGAGTCAGTCCGACTGGCCGCTGGCGACCTCTTCCTGGGTCCAGTAGCCGGAGTCGATCAGCACGGACTGGATGTTGTCCGCGTAGACCGTCTCGACCTCGAGCAGGTACGACGGGACGACCTTCACGCCGTTGTCGTAGGTCTCGGTGTCGTTGGCCTCCGGCTCGCCACCCTCGGCGAACGCAGTGGCGGCGGCGACGGCCTGCTCGGCCAGCAGACGGGTGTCCTTGAAGATCGTGGAGCTCTGGACACCGTCGGCGATCAGCTTGACCGAGGCGATCTCCGCGTCCTGACCGGTCACGACCGGCATCGGGTTCGGGGAGTCGAGGTTCGGGCCGTAGCCGGCGTTCTGCAGCGCGGTGATGATGCCGCGGGACAGGCCGTCGTAGGGCGACAGGACGCCGTCGACGCGCGAGCCGTCGTTGTAGGTGGACGTCAGCAGGTCCTCCATGCGCCGCTGGGCGGTCTCCTGCTGCCAGCGCAGGATGGCGGCCTGCTCGATGTCGGTCTGACCCGACTTCACGACCAGCGTGCCGTCGTCGATCAGCGGCTGCAGGACGGACATGGCGCCGTTGAAGAAGAAGAAGGCGTTGTTGTCGTCCAGCGAGCCGGCGAACAGCTCGATGTTGAACGGACCGGTCGCGGTGCCCGCGGAGCCGTCCTCGTTCTTCAGACCGAGGCCGGTCAGCAGGGCGTTGGCCTGGGCCTCGCCGACGGCGAAGTTGTCGAACGTGACGTAGAAGTCGACGTTCTCGCTGTCACGGATGAGCCGGTCGTACGAGATGACCGGGATGTTGTTGGACGCCGCGTTCTCGAGCTGGCCCGCCAGAGCCGTGCCGTCGATCGCCGCGATGACGAGGATGTCGGCACCCTCGGTGATCATCTGGTCGATCTGCTGGGACTGGGTCGGGATGTCGTCGTTGGCGTACTGCAGGTCGACGGTGTACCCCTCGCCCTCCAGCTGCTCCTTGACGTTGTTGCCATCGGCGATCCAGCGTTCGGAGGTCTGGGTCGGCATCGAGACGCCGATCGTCAGGTCCTCCGCCTCGGCGCCGCCACCGGCACCCCCGCTGCCGCCGGCACCCTCGCCGCCGCACGCCGCCAGCGTGAGCGCCAGGGTGGCGCTGACGGCGGCGAAGCCGAGCCTTCTGCTCACGTGATCTCCTCCTCGAGACTTCTGCGCGCTCGACCCGGCGCAGGCCCGCCCGTGGCGAGCGGCACAAGTGTGAGCGTTAACAACGGGCCCCCGTCAACCCCTGGCGGCCAATCCACCGTCACGGTCTCGTAACGCCGGAGTCGATCGGGTGCAATGTGTCCGGACGTCGTCGCGTTGCGTCGCGAAAGGCGCTACTGGGAAGTAGCATGCGCCGCTCCACGCCCCCGCGGCGCGCCCCCGGGGAACCGTCCCCGGGGGCAGTCGAGCTCTGCCCACGAGCGTGGGCAGAGCTCGAAGAGAGGGCCTGCACCGCTCCCCGGGCGTGGGGGGGGGGGGGGGGGGGGGGGGGGGGGGGGGGGGGGGGGGGGGGGGGGGGGGGGGGGGGGGGGGGGGGGGGGGGGGGGGGGGGGGGGGGGGGGGGGGGGGGGGGGGGGGGGGGGGGGGGGGGG
>NZ_JBJGYU010000041.1:0-38869 GCF_054050155.1 Geodermatophilus sp. SYSU D00703
GGCCGGTGACCTCCCAGAGGTCACCGGCCCGACGCCCTGCCGCCGGTCGCTACGCGATGCGGCGCATGGCGGTGATGCCGCCCATCGAGTCCACGCTGACCACCTTGACCGGCTGGCCCGAGGTGGAGGCGTGCACCATCTGGCCGTTGCCGATGTACATCGCCACGTGGCTGACCGGGCTGTAGTAGAAGATCAGGTCGCCCGGCTGCAGGTCGGCGCGGGAGACCGCGGTCCCCATCGTCGACTGCATCCGGCTGGAGTGCGGCAGGCTGATCCCCGCGGCGGCGTAGGCGTACTGGGTGAGACCCGAGCAGTCGAACGCGTTCGGCCCGCCGGCGCCCCACACGTAGGGGTCACCGACCTGGGCCAGCGCGGTGTCGACGGCGGCCTGGACGGCACCGCTGGCGGCGGGCGCCGGGGCGGCCGCGGCGACGGCCTGGCCGGCGTGGGCGGTGACGACCTCCTGCTGCTGCGGGGCCGACAGCGCCGCGTACTGCGCCTGGTAGTCGGCGATGTCCGCCTCCAGCTGGGCCTGGCGCGCGGTGACGTCGTCCAGGGTGGCCTGCGCGGTGGTCCGGGCGGCGTCGGCCTCCTGCTGGGCCCGCTCGGCCGCGGCCGCACTCTCGGCGACCTCGGCGAGGACGTCGTTCGTGTGGCCGGCGATCGCGTCGAGGGTCGCGAGCGAGGACACGAAGTCCTCGGGCGAGTCGCTGGTCAGGAGCAGGTCCAGCTCGTGCATCCCGTCACCGCTGGTGAAGGCGGTGCGGGCGACCTGGCGGATCTGGCCGTCGAGGGCGCCGAGCTGCTCCCGGGCCGCGGCGGCGGCCTGGTCCGCGGCCTCGACGGCGGCCTGCTGCTGGGCGAGGGCCTCGCGGGCCTCGTTGACCCGCTCGGTGACGACCTCGAGGTCGTGACCGGCCTGCGCGACCAGCTGGGCGGCCTGGGCGGCACTGGTGGCCTGCTCCGGGTCCGCGACGGCGGTCCCCGGCAGGAGGGTCAGGGCGAGGGTCGCGGTGGCGCCCAGGACGAGCCCGCGGCCGAGGCGGTGGGCCGGGGTCGGGCGGCGGAACGCCACGGGGAGGTCGGAGTCGATCTGGTCGAGCGCAGGCCCCAGGGCAGGGCGGGGGGTCGCCACGGTCGGCGGCTCTCCGTTTCTTCCTCAGCAACCGCCTACCGAGTTAGCTGACGGGTTCGGGCTGGGAAGAAGTGCCCTATCTCTGCGCCCCGGCGAGCCGGCGCGTGTGCCCCGGCGGACCGGCGCACGCGAGAACTCACCCCAGTACTGCGGTGGGTCCCCGGTTCCCCCTCGGCGCCGCGGAGGCGCGTCGGGCGATTCGGCGGTGCCCGGCCGAGGCCACCTCTCTGCGGGTGACGACCACCCGGTCGGACCGGCTCACCGTACGGGCGTGATGAAGTTGTGACAAACGGGGCTCCCGAGACTGGGGGGACAGCCACAGGGCGCGGACGCGACACGCCGACGGCCCTTCGGCGGCGTCCACGGCTCCTGTTCGCCCGGGGAACCGGGCCGCCCGGGGACCGGTCACCCGGTGCGCCGGCTCCGCGCGGCCCCACCCGTCCGCTGCCCCGGCCCGCCCTGGTGCCGCAGCGGCGGCACCAGCCCGCCCTCGGCGAGTGCCCGGACGGCGCGGCGCTCCACCTCGTCGAACTCCACCACCACGCCCGGGCCCGGGACGACGCCGCCCCCGGTCGCCTCGGCCCCACGCCGGCCGGTCATCGGCACGACGCTCGGGTCCTCACCCCGCCAGCCCGGCGGTGCCCCCAGCAGCACGGTGACGACGCAGTCGGCGCAGCCGGTGCCGCGCACGGTGCAGGTGTCGCAGTCGATCAACACGGTCCACTCCTCACCCGGCCGACCCCGGTCGCGGAGGCCCTCCATGGCCTCGGTCGGTCCGGGTCCGCACGGTAGGGACGGGCACCGACAGTTCCGTGCGACCGGCGCGACGCCGCCCCGCCGGACGCCACGCGACGGGAGGCCGGGCCCGGTGGTGATCCGGCCGGGACCCGGCGCGCGTCCCCGGGACTGTCACTGGCCCGACCTACCGTCCGGCCGTGCCGTCCTCCCCTCCCCGGCAGGTGCCGCTCTCCCCCGCCCACCTCGCCGGGACGGCCGCGCGAGCCGCGGCGGGCCTCCCGCGCTACGAGCAGGCCACGATCGACGAGCTGGGGACCCCGCTGGCCGAGGTGACCTTCGTCGTGGTCGACCTGGAGACGACCGGGGGCTCCCCGAAGGACAGCGCGATCACCGAGATCGGCGCGGTGCGGGTCCGTGGCGGCGAGGTCCTCGGCGAGTTCCAGACCCTGGTCGACCCGGGCTGCGAGATCCCGCCCTACATCAGCGTGCTGACCGGCATCACCACGACGATGGTCGCGAGCGCACCGCGCATCGGCGCGGTGCTGCCCAGCTTCCTGGAGTTCGCCCGGGGCGCGGTCCTCGTCGCCCACAACGCGCCCTTCGACCTGGGGTTCCTCAAGGCGGCCTGCGCGGAGAGCGGCATGCCGTGGCCCGCGGCGGCGTCGGTCGACACCGCCGTCCTGGCCCGCCGGCTGCTCACCCGCGACGAGGTCCCCAACTGCAAGCTGGCCACGCTCGCGCCGTTCTTCCGCGCCGACGTCGAGCCCTGCCACCGCGCCCTGGCCGACGCCCGCGCGACCGTCGACGTGCTGCACGGCCTCTTCGAGCGGCTGGGCCCCCTGGGGATCACCACGCTGGAGGAGCTCACCACCCTCAGCCGTCAGGTCGACCCGGAGCGGCTGCGCAAGCGGCACCTGGCCGACGGCGTCCCGTCGGGCCCGGGGGTCTACGTGTTCCGGGGGCCGCGGGACGAGCCGCTCTACGTGGGGACGTCGAACGACCTGCGCAGCCGGGTGCGCAGCTACTTCACCGCCGCCGAGCAGCGGAGCCGGATCACCGAGATGGTGGCGCTGGCCCGGCGGGTCGACGCGATCCCCTGCGCGCACGACCTCGAGGCCGCCGTCCGCGAGCTGCGGCTCATCGCCGAGCACAAGCCGCGCTACAACCGGCGCTCCCGGTTCCCGGAACGGGCGCTGTGGGTGCGGCTCACCGAGGAGCCCTTCCCCCGCCTGTCGGTGGTCCGCCGCGTGCGCCCCGGCGCCGGGGTGTTCCTCGGCCCCTTCCCCGACCGGCGGGCCGCGGACGCCGCCGTCGCCGCCATCCACGAGTCCCTGCCGCTGCGGCAGTGCACCGGGCGGCTGTCACCCAAGGTGCTCGGCACCGCGTGCGCGCTGGCCGGGATGGGCCGCTGCGGCGCACCCTGCACCGGGGCCCAGTCGGTCGACGAGTACGCCGCGATCGCCGGCGTGCTGCGCGCCGCGGTCGCGGCCGACCCGGGAGCGCTGCTCGCACCGCTGCTGGCCCGCGTCGATCGGCTCGCCGCGCAGGAGCGCTACGAGGACGCCGCCGTGCTGCGCGACCGCGTGGCGGTGCTGGTGCGGGCGGTGCGCCGGCGGCAACGGCTGGCGTCGCTGGCCGCGGTCGCCGAGCTGGTCCTCGCGCGTCCGGACGGCGAGGGCGGCTGGCAGCTGTCCGTCGTCCGCCGGGGCCGCCTGGTGGCCGCCGGCTGCGCGCCCCGCGGCGCCTCCGTCAAGGCCACCCTGGCCGGGCTGGTGGCCACGGCCGAGACCCCGCTGGGTCCGGACGACGAGCTGGCCGCCTCCGTCGACGAGACCGAGCTGGTGCTGCGCTGGATGGAGAAGCCGGGCAGCCGGCTGGTCCAGGTGTCCGGGACCCTCGCCTGCGCCGCCCCGGGCACCGGCAGCTACACCGCCTTCCTCGATCGCGTGGAAGCCGGCCGCGCCGACCGCGACCCGTTCGCCGACAGCCGGCCGCTGGGGACGCGGGCCCGTCCCGACCGCGTCTCCCCCGCTCCGCGCGGCACCGTCGGGCGGCCCGGGCCCCGGCTAGCATCCCCGGCGTGATCACCGCCATCGTCATGATCGACGCGGCCACCGACTCGATCCCCGAGGTGGCCGAGGCCGTCGCCGACCTCGAGGGCGTCAGCGAGGTCTACTCGGTCGCGGGGGACGTCGACCTCATCGCCGTGGTGCGGGTCCGCGAGTTCGAGCAGGTCGCCGACGTCGTGGCCGGCCGGATCAACAAGGTCCCCGGCGTCCTGGAGACCGACACCCACATCGCGTTCCGCGCCTACTCCCGGCACGACCTCGAAGCGGCCTTCTCCATCGGCTTCGACACCGCCGACTGAACGGCCCCGTCCAGAGGCTCGCCGCGAGCCTGCGAGCGGTGAGGAGGACGGGGTCCTTCGACTATGCGCGCAGCGACCGGCTGACCGCGACCCACCGCTCCAGCTGGGCCTGCGCACGGCCGTCGTCCACCGCCGCCGCGGCCCGCTGCAGCCCACCGGCGAGGACGTCGTGCAGCCGCCCGGCCCGCTCGTCGAAGGACGCCAGCGCGGCGGCGGCGTTGAGCAGCACCGCGTCGCGGACCGGTCCCCGCTCGCCGGCCACCACCCGCCGGAAGACGTCGGCGTTGAAGGCCGGGTCACCGCCGCGCAGGGCCCCCGGCGGCGGGGCCTCGACCCCCAGCGCCGCCGGGTCGAGCCGGTCGGGCTCGACCTCCCCGTCGCGGACCACCCACACCGACGAGGTCGTCGTCGTCGTGAGCTCGTCCAGGCCGTCGTCCCCCCGGAACACCAGGCCGCGCGTGCCCCGGCCGGCCAGGACGGCGGCGAGCACCGGCGCCATGCGCCCGTCGGCGCAGCCGATGGCCGCCGCCACCGGCCGCGCGGGGTTGGCCAGCGGCCCCAGGAAGTTGAAGACCGTCCCGACGCCCATCTCCCGCCGCGGCACCGCGGTGTGCCGGAAGCCGGGGTGGAACACCGGGGCGAAGAAGAAGCCGATCCCGGCCTCGCGCACGCACGCGGCCACCGCCGCCGCCGGGAGGTCGATCACCACCCCGAGCGCCTCGAGGACGTCCGCCGCCCCCGACGAGGACGACGCGGCGCGGTTGCCGTGCTTGGCGACCGGCACCCCGGCGGCCGCGGTGACCACGGCGGCCATCGTGGAGATGTTGACCGTGTGCGCCTGGTCCCCGCCGGTGCCGACGATGTCGACGCACTCCAGGGGGAGGTCCACCGGGGTGGCCCGCTCCAGCATCGTGGCCGACAGCCCGGCGACCTCCTCCGGCGACTCCCCCTTGGCCCGCAGGGCGACGGCGAAGGCGGCGATCTGCGCCGGGGTGGCCTCGCCGGCCATGACCTCGCGCATGGCCCAGGCCGCCTCGTCGGCCGCGAGGTCCTCGCGCGCCAGCAGCCGGGTGAGCAGCGCTGGCCAGGTGGGCGTGCGGGCGGTCACCGGCGTGGAGCCGGCCGGCGCCCCACCCGGTCCCGCAGCAGGCCGGCGACGACGGACGGGGCGGTCAGCGGGTCGACCGGGAACGGCAGTGTGGCGTCGGCCAGCGACCAGTGCGCCAGCCAGCGGTCGGGCTGCCGGGCGATGAGCACGCAGACCGCGGGCCGGTCAGCCACCTCGACGGTCAGCTGCCGGCTCAGCGCCAGCCCACCGGTCGGCTGCGCCTCGCCGTCCAGGATGCAGAGGTCGACGCCCCCGCCGTCCACGCACTCGACGACCTCCTCGCCCGTGGCGCACTCGACCCACGTCACCGGGCCGACGTCGGCCGCCGGCCGGCGTCCCACCGCGGTGCGGACGGCGGCCCGGACCTCGGGCCGGGAGCTGTAGACGAGGACGGTTGCCGGTGCGTCGCTCACGGCCGCAGCCTAGTGGCTGGGCGGACCCCGCCCCGGGACCCCGCGACGCAGGTATCGGGGAGGTCACGGAGGCGCCACACCCGCCACCCGCGGTCGTGGCCCCGCCGGAGGCGATGCCATGATGACCTCGTGACAACGGCTCCCGTGGCGAGCGGCACCTTCGACACCTCCCGGGTGCACTCCCTGACCCGACCGAACATGGTCAGTGTCGGCACGATCATCTGGCTCTCGAGCGAGCTGATGTTCTTCGCCGGGCTGTTCGCCATGTACTTCACCGCGCGTGCCCGGGCCACGGAGGGGTGGCCACCGGAGCCGACGCACCTGAACGTCCCGTACGCGCTGGTGGTCACGCTGATCCTGGTGGCCTCGTCGGTGACCTGCCAGCTCGGGGTGTTCGCCGCCGAACAGGGCAACGTCTACGGCCTGCGCCGCTGGTTCACGATCACCTTCGTCATGGGCCTGATCTTCGTGCTGGGTCAGGGGTACGAGTACATCCAGCTGGTCGAGGAGGGCACCACCATCTCCTCCAGCACCTACGGGTCGGTCTTCTACCTGACCACCGGCTTCCACGGCCTGCACGTGATCGGCGGGCTGATCGCGTTCGTCTACCTGCTCATCCGGTCCACCATGGGCCGCTTCACGCCGGCACAGGCGACCTCGGCCATCGTGGTCTCCTACTACTGGCACTTCGTCGACGTCGTGTGGATCGGGCTGTTCACCACGATCTACTTCATCCGCTAGGAAAACGGTGTCCTCTCTCACTCCGCAGTCCGACGCCCAGCCCGACGCCGAGTCGCCGCGCGGTCGCAGCCGCTGGTCGCGGCGTCCCGCTGACGGCACTCCCGCTGCCGCCGCCCGCGCCCGCCGCCGGTCCAAGCACCGTCGCCGCGTGGTCAACGTCGCCGGCCTCATGGCCGCCCTCGTGCTGACCGGGGCGCTGTACTCGGCGCTGTCCCCGGCCCACGCGAGCGACGAGGGCACCGCCGGCGAGTCCTCGGCGGAGGCCGCCGGTCGCGAGCTGTACGAGCGCAGCTGCATCACCTGCCACGGAGAGAACCTCGAGGGCGTCGAGAACCGCGGGCCCTCGCTGATCGGCGTCGGCGAGGCGGCCGTCTACTTCCAGGTGCACACAGGCCGCATGCCGCTGGTGCGCCAGGAGGCGCAGGCGCCCGACAAGCCGGCCGTCTTCTCCGACGAGGAGATCGACCAGCTGATGGCCTACGTCCAGGCCAACGGCGGCGGCCCCACCCTCCCCTCCGGGGACCTGCGCGACGGAGACCTGGCGCAGGGCGGTGAGCTCTTCCGGCTCAACTGCTCGTCCTGCCACAACTTCGTCGGTGAGGGCGGCGCCCTCTCCTCCGGCAAGCGGGCCCCGAGCCTCAACGACACGACCGACATGGAGCTCTACACGGCGATGCTGACCGGGCCGGAGAACATGCCGGTCTTCGGGGACAACCAGCTCACGCCGGAGGAGAAGCGGTCGATCATCAACTACGTCCAGACCATCAAGGCCCAGGCCGACCCGGGCGGTGCCGGCATCGGCCGGCTCGGCCCCGCGGCCGAGGGCCTGGTCATCTGGGTCGTGGGCATCAGCGTCCTGCTCTTCGGGATCTTCTGGATGGGGAGCAAGGCGTGACCCGGTCCGCGAGCTCCCCAGCGAACACAGTCCAGCGACCGCTGACCCCCGGCCGGGGGCACCACCCGCTTGCGGTGGACAGCGAGGAGGAAGCGTGACCACGCGCGAGACCCGCCCCGGTTCCACCGGCGGCGCGGACGCCCCCGGGCCCCACGTCGGCGGCCCGGACGAGCTCTACACCGCCGAGCAACTCGCGGCGATGCCGCGGGAGGAGCTCGACCGCCTCGGCGCCAGCTACGACGACGTCGAGGTCCTCCACGTCGACCCGGGCCCGGAGCCCGGCTCGCCGGTGGAGCGTCGCGCCGTCCGCCAGGTCGGGCTCTCGTTCGCGCTGGCCGGCGTGGCCGCCTTCCTCTTCGTGGTCGTCTACGTCGGTTCCGGGTGGTTCCTCCCCGACTGGCAGTGGGACATCACCGAGAGCGGCTGGAGCGCGCTGTTCACGCCACTGCTGGGCGCTCTGATGGGCTTGTCGCTCGCGCTGGTCGGCGTCGGCCTCGTGCTCTACACCAAGAAGCTGCTGCCGCACGAGACGGCCGTGCAGGACAAGCACGACGGGTCGCACTTCGACCGGGTCACCACCGCGGCGACCCTCGTCGGCGGTCTGCACAACAGCGGCCTGGCGCGGCGCAAGCTGATCAGCCGATCGCTGCTGTTCATGGGCGGCGGCCTCGGCCTGATGCTGCTCATGCCGCTGGGCGGCCTGATCAAGAACCCGAACACCGGCAACCCGCTGGGCACCACCAGCTGGGCGCCCGGCGTCCGCCTGGTCCGCGACGACGGCACCCCGGTCCGCCCGGGCGACCAGGAGCCCGGATCGATCGAGACCGTCTTCCCTGCGGTCCCCGGCGGCAACCACGAGTCCGACGCCGCCACGATGCTCTTCCGGCTCCGCCCCGAGCAGGTGGCCGTCGACCAGCCGCGCCCGGGCCAGGCCGGCTTCGGCTACGGCGACTACGTCGCCTATTCGAAGATCTGCACCCACGCCGGCTGCCCTGTCTCCCTGTACGAGCAGGAGACCAGCCGGATCCTCTGCCCCTGCCACCAGTCGCAGTTCGACATCACGCAGGGCGCCAAGCCGGTCTTCGGCCCGGCGACCCGGCCGCTGCCCCAGCTGCCCATCTCGGTCGACGAGGAGGGCTTCTTCGTGGCACGCAGTGACTACATTGAGGCTGTAGGCCCCACCTACTGGAACCGGGAGCGCATCTGATGGCTCGCACCGCCACCGCGCCGGGTGTCCCCACCTCGCGGCTCGGCAAGGCCGCCGTCGAGTTCGACGACCGCCTCATCGTCGCCGGACCGCTGCGCCGGACCCTGAACAAGGTCTTCCCGGACCACTGGTCGTTCCTGCTCGGGGAGATCGCGCTCTACGCGTTCGTCATCCTGCTCCTGACGGGCACGTACCTGACCTTCTTCTTCGATGCCTCCATGCGCGAGGTCGTCTACGAGGGCAGCTACGCGCCGCTGCGGGGCGTGCAGATGTCGGCGGCTTACGAGTCCACGCTGGGCCTGTCGTTCGACGTGCGCGGCGGGCTCTTCATCCGCCAGATGCACCACTGGGCGGCGCTGCTGTTCGTGGCCGCGATCGTGGTCCACCTGCTGCGCATCTTCTTCACCGGCGCCTTCCGCCGGCCGCGCGAGACCAACTGGCTCATCGGTGTCGTGCTGCTGATCCTGGCCATCGGCGAGGGCTTCGCCGGCTACTCGATCCCCGACGACCTGCTCTCGGGCACCGGCCTGCGGATCATGTCGGCGATCATCCTGTCGATCCCCGTCGTCGGCACCTGGGTGCACTGGGCGGTCTTCAACGGCGACTACGTCGGCGAGTTCATCGTCGGGCGGCTCTACATCGCCCACGTGCTGCTGATCCCGGCGATCATGCTCGCGCTCATCGCCGTCCACCTGCTGGTCCTGGTCAAGCAGAAGCACACCCAGTTCCCCGGCCCCGGCCGCACCGAGCACAACGTGGTCGGCAACCGGCTCTTCCCGACCTTCGCGGGCAAGGCCACCGGCCTGTTCTTCATCGTGTTCGCCGTCTGCGCCGCTCTCGGCGGGCTCGTGCAGATCAACCCGGTGTGGCTGTGGGGTCCGTACAACCCGGCCCAGGTGTCCTCGGCGTCCCAGCCCGACTGGTACGTCATGTTCCTGGACGGGACGTCGCGTCTGTTCCCCGCGTGGGACCTCAACCTCCCCGGGGACTACACGATCCCGGCGCTGTTCTGGCCGACGGTCGTCGTGGCGGGCCTGATCTTCACCGTCCTCGCGCTCTACCCGATGATCGAGCGCAAGCTGACCGGTGACACCGCGTCCCACCACCTGCTCCAGCGCCCCCGCGACGTCCCCGTGCGCACCTCGCTGGGCGTCATGGCGATCGTGTTCTACGTGGTGCTGCTGCTCTCGGGTGGCAACGACGTCATCGCCGACAAGTTCGACATCAGCCTGAACGCGATGACGTGGGCCGGCCGCATCGGGATCATCATCCTGCCGCCGATCGCCTACGTCCTCACCTACCGCATCTGCCTCGGCCTGCAGAAGCACGACCGCGAGGTGCTCGAGCACGGCATCGAGACGGGCGTCATCCGGCGGCTGCCGCACGGTGAGTTCATCGAGGTGCACCAGCCGCTGGGTCCGGTCGACGAGCACGGCCACGGCCTGCTGGCCTACGGTGGCGCGCCCGTGCCGAAGCGGATGAACCAGGTCGGCGGCGCCCGCCGGGCCATCCGCGGCTTCTTCCGCCCGATCGAGGAGCCGGCCCAGGTCGAGCTCGAGCAGCGGCACGAGGAGCACGGTCTGGCCGCTGCGGAGGCCGACCGCGAGCTCACCGCCTCCGGGCGCCCCTCCGAGGGCGGCCGGCCACAGGAGCCGCGGGACTGACCGCACCGCACCACCACGAGGGGCCCCGACGGGATCGTCCGTCAGGGCCCCTCGCGTTCTCGGGGTCGGTGGACGGTCACGGCCCCGGTCGCAGGCCGCCGTCCCGGTCCTCGTCGCCCCTGCGGGCTGCCGCCGGAGCGGCTGAGAGCCTCCCTGCCGCCGGCGTCCGTCGGGAGACCACGGGGGCCTCCCCCGGTGCTACGCCGTCCACGGGCCACGAGGACGCCCCGCCGCACCGGGAGCGCGACGTGACGACGGGACGCCGGCGCCCCCGCGGCCGTGCCCGCCCGCGACCGGCCTCGAGCGCTCCCCACTGGGCCAGGCCGACCCCGTAGGGCTTCCCACGGGGCCCACACCGGCCCCAGGGACCCTCCCGGGGGCTGAGCCGGGTGCCAGGCCCACCGGCCGCGCGGGGGCCTGCCGTCGGGGTCGGCTCCGCGCACCTGTCCCGCCGCGCCGGGCCGCTCGTCCGGCCGACGGCGGTGCTCGCCGTGGCCCCCGACGGGCGGCGTGGCAGGGGACGTCCCGGGACGGACGGCGGAGGCCGCGGCCGCCGGCGGTGCATGCGCGGCGGCCGCCTCGGTACCAGGGCACACCAACGACGAGGGCCCCTCCCCGCAGAAGCGGAGAGGGGCCCTCGTCGACGAGCCGGAGCGCGTCAGCCGTGGGCGTTCTGCCCCACGTAGTACTCGAACAGCAGCCCGCCGATGGTGATCAGCAGCGCGGCCGCCGCGATGGCGATGAGCCAGGCGTAGAAGAAGGCCAGGGCCACGCCCATCAGGCCGGCCGACAACGCGATGCCGAACGGCCAGTAGCTGCTGGGGCTGAAGAAGCCCAGCTCCCCGGCGCCGTCGGCGATGTCGGCGTCCTTGCGGTCCTCCGGTCGTGCGTCGATGCGGCGCGAGACGAACCAGAAGAAGCCGCCGATGAGGAAGGTCAGGCCACCGGAGAGCACGAGCGCCGTGGTGCCGATCGGCTCCCGGGCCCAGAAGCCGTAGACGATCGCGGTCGCGATGCAGAAGACCCCGATGCCGTTGAAGATGAGCGCTTCGACCTTCACGGTCGTCCCTCCTGCTGAGTGGTGGAACCCGGGCGGAGACGCACGTCAGCCATCGGCCTGCTGCGGGTCGCTGACGGTGTCCCAGGCGGAGGTCGTCTGGGCCTCACCCGGCTGACCGATGCTCTCCAGCGCGTCGAAGGTGCTCAGCCCCGACTCGCGGGCGGCGAGGTAGGCGTCGTAGTCCGCCGGCGAGACGGCTCGCACCTCGAAGTTCATGTAGGCGTGGTAGGTCCCGCAGAGCTCCGCGCAGCGCCCGACGAACGCGCCCTCCTCGCGGATGGTCACCTCGAAGACGTTGTCGCGGCCGTTCTCGTTGCCCGGGATGACGTCGAGCTTGAAGAGGAACTCCGGCACCCAGAACGAGTGGATGACGTCGGCCGAGGCGACCTCGAACCGGATGGTCTCGTCGGTCGGGAGCACGAGGATCGGGATCTCGTCCGTGCTGCCCACGGTGTTGACCGGCTCGCCGTCGGCCCCGGTGGTCTCGGGGTAGACGAACTGCCAGTTCCACTTGAACGCGTTGACCGCGATCGTGACGTCGGGGTCGGCGCTGCGCTCCTGCACCCGGTTCTGCGTCACGACGGTGAAGAAGAACAACCCGGCGATGATGAGGAACGGGATGATCGTGTAGACGATCTCCAGCGGCAGGTTGTACGCCGTCTGCTTGGGGAGTTCGTCGCCGCGCTTCCGGTGCCGCACGACCGACCAGAGGATGAGCGCCCACACGCCGATGCCGATGAGCAGCGCCGCGATGACCGACCAGATCCACAGGTTGCGCATCTCGACGGCCTCGTCGGTGACGCCGTTGGGCCACCCCCAGCGCCAGAACTCGTTGTTGGGCGTGCACCCGGTGAGGGCGACCACCCCCAGGAGACCGAGCGCGGCGCCCCGCGCGAGCCTGCTGCCTCGAGCCACTGCTCGCTGCCTCCTCGTTCCCCGCCCCGACTCCCGGGACGGTCTCTCCCGGCGCGCCGTCCACCGGTACGCGGCGGACGGCTCCTGTGCCGACCACAGTCTGCGGCGAGACTAGCCGACCCCGCACGGCGGCCGACCACCGGCGACGGAGTCCCGGCGGGTCGCGCCGCCCCGGGGCCGGACGGCGGTGCCGCGGGCTCCTCGCCGCACCAGTGCCACGGCGGTGAGCCCCCTCACCGCCGGGCCCGCGACGACGGGCCCGGCGGTTACAGTCGAAGCCGTGTGGACCCGGTTGCTGACCCCCAAGTGGGTGCTCATGCACCTGCTGGTGGCCGCACTCTTCGTGGCCACCTTCTTCCTCGGTTACTGGCAGCTGTCCAAGGCCGAGGCCGGCGGCGGCGCGGTGAACTGGAGCTATGCCCTGCAGTGGCCGCTGTACGGGTTCATGGGGCTGATCTTCTACATCCGCATGGTCCGGGACGAGCTGCGGCGCGACCCGGACGAGGACGAGCCGGGCAACTCGCTGGTCCTCTACCAGCGGCCCCGGATCGACACGACCGGCGACCCCGAGCTGGCGGCGTACAACGCCTACCTCGCCGAGCTGAACGAGAAGGCGCTGGGCCGGCGGGGCACCGATGGCCGCTGAGCACACCGAGGCCCGCAGTCAGCTCCCCCGCGCCCTGGCCCGCCGCGTCGGGCAGGGCGTCCCGGCCGCGCTCCTCCGGTACCGGGTGATGGCCTGGATCGTCGGTCTGCTGTTGATCGCCCTGATCCTGGTCGCGGTGCCCATCAAGTACCTCGGCGGCGTCGACGAGCCGGTCGCCGTCATCGGGACGCTGCACGGCTGGCTCTACGCCATCTTCTTCGTGACCGCCTGCGACCTGGCCCTGCGCGCCCGCTGGACGCTCAAGGGCTCGGTGGTCGTGCTGGTGGCGGGCACCGTCCCGATCCTGTCCTTCGTCGCCGAGCGGATCGCCACCCGCAAGACCCGCGCCGGCGAGCGCGTCTGACCCCGTCCCGGCCGTGCGGCCGGGACTCGAGCCGACCCCCGGAGACCTGCGCCTCATGTGCGGCCTGCTGGCCTACCTGTCCACCGACGCCGACCGGGTCGGCGAGTCCCACGTGCAGGGCGTCCAGGACGCCCTGCACTGCCTGCACCACCGCGGGCCCGACGACACCGCGGTGTGGTCGGACGCCCGCGTGGTGCTCGGCTTCAACCGGCTGTCGATCATCGACCTCGAGGGCAGCCCGCAGCCGCTCCCCTACGCCGGTGACCGCTACCGCATCCTGTTCAACGGCGAGATCTACAACTACGTCGAGCTGCGCGAGGAGCTCGCCGCCGCCGGCGCGGAGCTCACCACGCACGGCGACACCGAGACGATCGTCGCCGGCTACCACCTGTGGGGTCAGGACGTCGTCCGCCGGCTGCGCGGCATGTTCGCCTTCGTCATCTGGGACACCCACACCCGGACGGCGTTCGGTGCGCGCGACCCCTTCGGCATCAAGCCGCTGTTCACCGCCCGGCTGGCCGACGGTGGGCTGGTCTTCAGCTCGGAGAAGAAGGCCGTCCTGGAGATGCTCGGCGGCAGCGAGGCCGCCGGCGGCGTGGACCCCGCCTCGCTGCAGCACTACCTGACGCTGCAGTACGTGCCGGAGCCGGCCACGCTGCACCGCGGCATCCGCCGGATCGAGAGCGGCACCAGCTTCACCGTCGTGGACGGCGAGCTGCACACCAGCCGCTACTTCCACCCGACCTTCCGGCCGCAGCCGGTGCCGGCCGGGCGCGAGCAGGAGCTCTACGACCGCATCGCCGAGGCGCTCGACGAGTCGGTGGCCAAGCACATGCGCGCCGACGTCACGGTGGGCTCCTTCCTCTCCAGCGGCATCGACTCCACCGCGATCGCGGCGCTGGCCCACCGCTACAACCCCGACCTGCTCACCTTCACCGTCGGCTTCGAGCGCGAGTCGACGTCCGAGGTGGACATCGCCGCCGAGTCCGCGGCCACCCTCGGCGTGAAGCACGTCCCGGTGGTCATCGACGCCGAGCAGTTCGCCGCCGCCATCCCCGAGGTGGTCTGGTACCTCGACGACCCGGTCGCCGACCCCGCGCTCGTGCCGCTGTACTTCGTGGCCCGCGAGGCCCGCAAGCACGTCAAGGTGGTGCTCTCCGGCGAGGGCGCCGACGAGCTGTTCGGCGGCTACACGATCTACCGGGAGCCGCTGAGCCTGGCCTGGGCCGAGCGGCTGCCGCAGTCCGCCAAGCGGGCGATGGCCGGCCTCTCCGGGCGGCTGCCCGAGGGGATGCGCGGCAAGGACCTGCTGCGGCGGGCCTCGATCCCGCTGGAGGAGCGCTACTACGGCAACGCGCGGAACTTCTCCCCCGCGGAGCTGTCCGCGCTGATGCGGGGCCACGACGCGGACCTGTCCCACGTCACCGTCACCGAGGACCTCTACCGGCAGACCCGCGAGGCCGGATACGACGACGTGACGGCCATGCAGTACGTGGACCTGTTCACCTGGCTGCGCGGGGACATCCTGGTCAAGGCGGACAAGATGACCATGGCCAACTCCCTCGAGCTGCGGGTGCCCTTCCTCGATCCCGAGGTGTTCGCCCTGGCCAGCACCATCCCGCTGGACCAGCGGGTGCCGCGCAACGGCTCCGGGAACCGTGCGGGGGCCACCAAGTACGCGCTGCGCCGCGCGATGGAGCAGATCGTGCCGCCGTCCATCCTGCACCGGCGCAAGCTCGGCTTCCCGGTGCCGACGGCGGACTTCCTGGCCGGCCCCCTGCACGAGTGGGCGCGGGACGTCGTCGGCGACAGCCAGACCGACCAGTGGCTCGACCGGGGCCACGTCCTCGGGCTGCTCGACCGGCTGGGCGAGGCCGAGGTGCCCAGCAAGCGCACCGCCCGCCAGGTGTGGGAGGTGCTGGTCTTCATGGTCTGGCACGGGATCTTCGTCGAGGAGCGCATCCGCCCGGAGATCCCCGAGACCGTCTACCCGGTCAAGCTGTAAGGCGACGCCCGGCGGCGCCGCGACGTGGGGCCCGGAGGGTCCCCGGCGCGGAGCCGCGGACGCACTCGCCGGCGCGGGGGACGGCCCCTGGCCGTGGTGCGGTCCGGAAGACCGCGAGAGAGACGGTGCCCGGTCCCTCGAGAGGGACCGGGCACCGTCGCGTTCCCGGCGCTACGCCGCGCTCAGTGGAAGCTGTCGCCGCAGGCGCAGGAGCCCTGCGCGTTCGGGTTGTCGATCGTGAAGCCCTGCTTCTCGATCGTGTCGACGAAGTCGATCACCGCACCGCCGAGGTACGGACCGCTCATCCGGTCGACGATGACCTCGACACCGTTGAACTCGTAGGTCTGGTCGCCGTCGAGGAAGCGCTCGTCGAAGAAGAGCTGGTAGCGCAGGCCGGAGCAGCCGCCGGGCTGGACGGCGATGCGCAGCCGCAGGTCGTCGCGGCCCTCCTGGTCCAGCAGCGCCTTGACCTTCGCGGCGGCGGGGTCGCTCAGGATCACGCCGGTCGCTGCGGTGTCCTGCACCGTCATGTTGGTTGTCCTCCCACGTTCGAGGGTGCCTGCTGCGGCACGTCCTGCAGCAGGTCAACACCGCCGGAGCGGAGCGTCTTCCCACTGTACGGCGCAGGGACCGGCGCGGGCCGGGAGCGGGCGAGGTCACACGTAGACTCAGGGGCGTGAAGTTCCGCCTGCCCGGGCGCAAGGACCGCGCCGAGACCGCGCCAGCCGCCGACGCCGACCTGACCGCCCAGCTGGTGAAGGCCTCCGGCAAGGGCCGGCCCACGCCCAAGCGCAGCGAGGCCCAGGGACGCCGTCCCGGCCCTCCCCCGCCGCCTCCCACCACGCGCAAGGAGGCCTACAAGCGCATGCGCGAGCAGCAGGCCTCCCAGCGCACCGCCGCGCGAGCCGGTGCGCTGCGCGGCGACGACAGCTACCTGCCCGCCCGGGACCGCGGGCCGGTGCGCAAGCTCGTGCGCGACGTCGTCGACGCCCGGCGCAACGCCGGCAGCTTCTTCCTCGTCGTGGCCGCACTGGTGCTCGTGGGCTACTTCATCCCCAGCCCCGCGGTGCAGAGCTACACGGTGTTCGTGTGGTTCCTCTTCTTCCTGGTGATCATCGTCGACTCGGTCTTCCTCGGCCGGCGGATCAAGAAGAAGGTGCTCGAGCGCTTCCCGAACCAGGACCACAGGATGCGCGGGCTGGTCTGGTACGGCGTCAGCCGGGCCACGATGATCCGCCGCTGGCGGTTCCCGAAGCCCGACGTGGCCCTGGGCGCCGAGGTCTGACGGCCCCCGGCCACCAGAAGGACCCCGTCCTCCTCACCGCTCGCAGGCTCGGCGAGCCTCTGGACGGGGCCGCCCGGGACGGGGTCGCTAGCGTCGGGGCCCGTGGAATTCCGACGACTGGGCCGTTCCGGCCTCACCATCTCCGCGATCGCCTACGGCAACTGGCTGACCCACGGCGGCCAGGTCGAGGAGGACGCCGCGCACGCCTGCGTGCGGGCCGCCCTCGACGCCGGCATCACCACGTTCGACACCGCCGACGTCTACGCCGGCACCCGCGCCGAGTCGGTCCTCGGCCGGGCGCTGGCCGGGCAGCGCCGCGAGGGCCTGGAGGTCTTCACCAAGGTCTACTGGCCCACGGGCCCCGGCCAGAACGACCGCGGCCTGGGCCGCAAGCACGTCGTGGAGAGCTGCCACGCGTCCCTGCGCCGCCTGCAGACCGACTACGTCGACCTCTACCAGGCGCACCGGTACGACCCCACGGTGCCGCTGGAGGAGACGATGACCGCCTTCGCCGACCTGGTGCGGGCGGGCAAGGTGCTCTACATCGGCGTCTCGGAGTGGCGCGCCGACGAGATCGCCGCCGGCGCCGCCCTGGCCCGCGACCTCGGCGTCCAGCTCATCAGCAACCAGCCGCAGTACTCGATGCTGTGGCGGGTCATCGAGGACGAGGTCGTCCCCACCTCCGAGAAGGAGGGGCTGTCCCAGGTCGTGTGGTCGCCGCTGGCCCAGGGCGTGCTCACCGGCAAGTACCTGCCCGGCCGGCAGCCCCCGGCCGACAGCCGCGGCGGGCACGCGGACGCCGGCGGGTCCATGCAGCGGTTCCTGCGGGACGACGTCCTCACCGCCGTGCAGGGGCTGAGGCCCATCGCCGAGGACCTGGGGCTGTCCATGGCGCAGCTCGCGGTCGCCTGGGTGCTGCAGAACGAGAACGTGGCCGCGGCGATCATCGGCGCCACGCGACCGGAGCAGGTGCAGGACAACGTCCGGGCCGCCGGGGTGCGGCTGGACGCCGACGTCCTGGCACGGATCGACGAGGTGCTCGGCGACGTCGTCGAGCGCGACCCGGCGAGGACCGCCCGCGGCTGAGCCGCCTGCGGAGTGGGAGGGCGCGGAGAGCGCGTCGCTCCCACTCCGCATCAGGTGGCGGCGAGCCCCATCGGGCCGTAGACCTCCTGGTCGCCGTCGAACAGGGTGACCGTGGCCACACCGCGCTCGAGCAGGACCCGCCAGTGCTCGCCCAGCCACGACTCCGCGTCGCCCTGGTTCTCCGAGTCCGGGATCTCGACGCCCACCGACGCCGGGTCGACCTCCGCCCCCGAGGGGTCCTCCAGTCGCCAGTACCAGCCCATGCCGCCGAGGCTAGTGACCCGGCCGGCCGTTCCCGGAGTGCCACCCGGGCCGCGGGTTACCTCGGCGAGCGTCGCGGGCATGTGAGGTCATCGACCGTCCAGACCAGGACCGGAGGACCGATGACCCAGCCCACCGCGGGCGCGAGCCGCGCGACCGCACCCCCACCCGCCCCGGAGGACGCCTCGACCGGACAGCTCGTCGGCCAGCTCACCGAGCAGATCTCGCGCCTCGTCCGCGACGAGGCCCGCCTGGCCCAGGCCGAGGTCACGGAGAAGGCCAAGCGCCTCGGCGTGGGTGCGAGCCTGTTCGGTGGTGCCGGGTTGTTCGCCTTCCTCGGCACCGCGACCCTGGTGGCCACCGCCATCCTCCTGCTGGACCTCGCGCTGCCCGCCTGGGCGGCGGCGCTGATCGTCGCGGTGGTGCTGTTCGTCGTCGCCGGCGTCCTGGCCCTGATCGGGAAGAAGGACGTGCAGTCCGCCACGCCGCCGGTGCCGACCCAGGCCATCGCGAGCACCAAGGCCGACATCGCGACGGTGAAGGAGAGTGCACGACGGTGAGCACCCCTGTCGGCTCCGGGGCGGGCGACACCACGCCCCGCGACCCCGACGCCATCAAGGCCGACATCGAGGCCACCCGCGAGCAGCTCAGCCGCACCGTCGACGAGCTGTCGCACCGCCTCGACGTCCCGTCCCGCGCCAAGGAGAGTGCCTTCCGCGCCCGGGACACCGCCGTCGAGACCTACCGGGAGAGCCCGCCCGCGGTCATCGGCGCCGGCGCCGCGGTGGTCGCCCTCCTCGGCGTGCTGGTGTGGCGACGCCGCACGCGGGACGTCCGCCGCGCGAAGCGCGAGGCCAAGCGGGCCGCCAAGCAGCTCGCCGCCCGCCGCGCCGCGGCGCGGGCCGCCGCCCGGAAGGCGGCGAGGAAGACCACCAGGAGGGCCCGCCGGGCCGCGAGGAGGACGAAGTGAGCAGCAAGGGAGCCAAGCTCGCCTACCGGCCGATCGGCCTGCTCGGCGGCATCCTCGCCGGTGTCGTCTCCGGGACGATCTTCAAGCAGGTGTGGAAACGGGTCTCGCACGAGGAGGACGCGCCCGACGCGCTGCAGAGCGAGTACCGGATGCGCGAGGTCGTCCTGGCGGCGGCCCTGCAGGGCGCGATCTTCGCGGCGACCAAGGCCGCCATCGACCGGCTGGGCGCCCGCGGGTTCACCAAGCTGACCGGCAACTGGCCGGGCGACTGACGTGTCCGGCACGCGATCCCACGACAGCGCGGTCGACCGCATCCGCCAGCGGGTCGAGGAGAAGGCGGCACGCCGGGCGGCCGCCGCCGAGGCCGCCCGGCAACCCGCCGGGCAGGACGGCGGGCAGGGCGTCGGGCGGGGCACCGGCCCCGCCCCTGCTCCCCGGTCGCACGGCGGCCTCGACGAGCAGTCGCTGCCCGGCATCGGCGCGGAGAAGCCGACCCAGATCCCGCTGCGCGGTTGGAAGCAGATCGTCAAGCGGGCCTGGGCGGAGAACAAGGCCGACAACATGCCGATCATCGCCGGCGGCGTGGCCTTCTTCGGCTTCCTGGCGATCTTCCCCGCGCTGATCGCCGCGATCTCGCTGTACGGCCTGGTCGCCTCTCCGGAGACGGTGGCCCAGCAGGTCGAGGACCTCTCGGCGCAGTTGCCGGAGAGCGCCTCGGACACCATCGGGACCCAGCTCAACGCCGTCGTCCAGAACAGCGGCGGCGCGCTGACCGTCGGGCTGATCGTGTCCATCCTGGCCGCGCTGTGGAGCGCCTCCGGCGGTGTCGGCAACCTGATGACGGCGGTGAACCTGGCCTACGACGAGGTGGAGACCCGCGGCTTCGTCAAGCAGAAGGCGGTCTCGCTCCTGCTGACCTTCGGCGCCATCGTCTTCGTGCTGGTCGCGTTCGCCCTGGTCGCCGTCGTCCCGGCGGTGCTCGAGGCGCTGCCCCTGGGGGTGGTGGGGACGGTCCTCGCCCAGGTGGTCCGGTGGGTGCTGCTGCTCGGCGTCTTCGCCGGTGGACTGGCCGTCGTGTACCGGGTGGCCCCGGACCGCGACGCGCCGCGGCTGCGCTGGGTCAGTCTCGGCTCGATCGTCGTCACCGTCGCCTGGGCGATCGTCAGCGTGGGGTTCAGCTTCTACGTCGACAACTTCGGGTCCTACAACAAGACCTACGGCGCCATCGCCGGCGTCATCGTCCTGATGCTGTGGCTCTACCTCACCTGCTACCTCGTCCTGCTCGGGGCGGAGATCAACTCCGAGGCCGAGCACCAGACGGCGCAGGACACCACGGCCGGGGAACCGCGGCCGATGGGCGAGCGCGACGCGGTCGTGGCCGACACGCTCCCCGAGCGGCCCGAGCCCACCAAGGAGGACAAGGACCCGACCCGCAGGTGACCGGCGAGGCCGGGGCCCTCAGCGCACGTGCGAGGGCACGAAGGGCGGCCGCACGACCTCGACGGCCTGCGGCCGCCCGCGCACGTCCACGGCCACCTCGGTGCCCTCGGCCACGCCGGCGGCGGCGTCCAGCAGCGCGAGCGCGATGCCGGCCCGCAGCGTCGGGGAGAACGTCCCGCTGGTGACCTCCCCGATCCGGGCGCCGCGGGAGTCCACCACCGCCATGCCGGATCGGGGGATCCCCCGGCCGGTCGCCCGCAGGCCCCACAGCAGGCGCGCCGGCCCCCGCTCCTTCTCCGCCACCAGCGCCTCGCGCCCCCAGAACGCCGGCTTGCGCCACCCGACCGCCCAGCCGGCGCGGGCCTGGCCGGGGGTGATCTCGGGCGAGAGCTCGTGCCCGTGCAGCGGGTAGCCCATCTCGGTCCGCAGGGTGTCCCGGGCGCCCAGGCCGCACAGCCGCAGCCCCTCGTCCCGGCCGACGTCGACCAGCACGTCCCACAGCTCGCCGGCCTCCTGGGCGGGGACCAGCAGCTCGTAGCCGTGCTCGCCGGTGTAGCCGGTGCGACACACCGTCACCTCGGTGTGCCCGCCGCCGGTGCCGGTCACGAAGGACATGTAGGGCAGCTCGCCGGGCAGGCCGAGGAACGACAGCACCTGCGCCGACTTCGGCCCCTGGACGGCCAGGACGGCGACCTCGGTGTGCCGGTCGGTGACGGTCACGCCCGCCGGTGCGGCGTCGGTCAGCCGGGCCACCACCTCGGCGGCGTTCGCGGCGTTCGGCACCAGCAGGACGTCGTCCGGCCCGTGCAGGTAGACGATGAGGTCGTCGACGACGCCGCCGGCCCGGGGGTCGCCGTCCGGCAGGCAGCACATCGTGTACTGCGCCTGGCCCGGGCCGATGCGGGACAGGTCGTTGGTCAGGCAGGAGTCGACGAAAGCGGCCGCCCCGGGGCCGCGCACCGTGACCGTCCCGAGGTGCGAGACGTCGAACAGCCCCACCCCGGTCCGGACGGCGCCGTGCTCGGCCAGCACGCCACCGCCGGCGTACTCGATCGGCATCGTCCAGCCGCCGAAGTCGGCCATCTTGGCGCCGGCCGCGAGGTGCCGCTCGTGCAAGGGTGAGGTCCGCGGGGTCACGGTCGGCACGCTAGCGCTCGTCGCAGGCACCGGGCGGCCCCATCGCGGGGGCCCGCGCCGGGCCTGCGAGGCACGCGGGGCGAGGGCGGCCCTGCTGCAGGGGCCCACCGTGCGCCTGTGACCGGTGCGGGGGGCAGGAGCGGCCCCCCTCGCAGGGGCCCGCGCCGAGCCTGCGAGGCGTGAGGGGCGAGGGCGGCCCTCCTGCAGGGCCCACCGTGCGCCTGTGAACGGCGCGGGGGTAGGCGGCCCCCTCGCAGGGGCCCGCGCCGAGCCTGCGAGGCGTGGGGGGCGAGGGGGTCCTTCTAGGATCGAACGGTGCCGCCGACGATCACCGCCACCGACCGCCCGCTCGAGAAGCTCTCCGCCGACGCCGTCGTCGTCGGCGTCGGCAAGGGGCCCGACGGCCCGCTGTCCACGCCCGGCGCCGAGGCCGTGGACCGGCTGCTCGGCGGCCGGCTGCTGCCGGCGCTGGCCGACCTGGGTGCTCGAGGCGGCGAGGACGAGGTGACCCGCGTGGCCTCCCTCGGCCAGGGGCCGTTCCCGGTGGTCGCCGCCGTGGGTCTGGGCGCCCCGGAGACCGCCGGCGGCTACCCCGCCGAGGCGGTCCGCCGGGCCGCGGGCGCGGCCAGCCGCGCCCTGACCGGCCGCGGTTCGGTCGTCAGCCTGCTCGCCGCCGTCGGGGGGACGCCGGACGACCTGCGCCTGCACGCCGTCGGCGAGGGGCACCTCTTCGGGGCCTACGAGTTCACCGCCTACAAGTCCGCCCTCGACGGCCGGCCCACCCCGCCGCGGGAGTTCACCGTCGTCGTGCCCGACGCCGGGAGCGCGCGCGGCGCACTGGGCCGCGCCCGGGCCGTCGCCGACGCGGTGACCCTGGTCCGCGACCTGGTGAACACCCCGCCGAACGACCTGTTCCCCGCGGAGCTCGCCGACCGCGGCGCCGCCGCCGGGAAGAAGGCGGGACTGAAGGTGGAGGTGCTCGACGAGGCGGCCCTGGCGGCCGGGGGCTACGGCGGCATCCTCGCCGTCGGCGGCGGCTCGGTGCGCAAGCCCCGCCTGCTGCGGCTGACCTACTCCGGCAAGAAGGCGCGCAAGAAGATCGCGCTCGTCGGCAAGGGCATCACGTTCGACAGCGGCGGGCTGTCGATCAAGCCGGCGCTGAACATGCACCACATGACCAGCGACATGGCCGGCGCCGCCGCCGTGATCGCCACCGTCTGCCTCGTCGCGGAGCTCGGCCTGCCGGTCGAGGTCACCGCCACCGTGCCGATCGCGGAGAACCTGCCCAGCGGCACCGCCTACCGGCCGGCCGACGTGGTGACCTTCCGCAACGGCAAGAAGGCGGAGATCACCAACACCGACGCCGAGGGCCGGGTCGTGCTGGCCGACGCGATCTCGCGCGCCGCCGAGGACTCCCCGGACCACCTGCTGGAGACCTCCACCCTCACCGGGGCGCAGCTGGTCGCGCTCGGCACCCGCACCGCGGGCGTCATGGGCAGCGACGACCTGCGGGACGCCGTCGTGGCCGCCAGCCGCCGCAGCGGCGAGCCGATGTGGCCGATGCCGATGCCCGCCGAGCTGCGCAAGGGCATCGACTCCCCGGTCGCCGACTTCGTCAACGCCAACCTCGACCGGATGGGCGGCATGCTCGTCGGCGCCCACTTCCTGGCCGAGTTCGTGCCGGCGGGGCTGCCGTGGGCGCACATCGACATCGCCGGGCCCAGCTACAACACCGGGGCGCCGTGGGGCTACACGCCCAAGGGCGGCACCGGCGTCCCCGTGCGCACGCTGCTGGCCACGATCGAGGACCTCATCGCCGAGTGACGACGCCGGCCGCGGCCCGGGACCCCGGGCCGCGGCCGCCCCTGCCCGTGGGGGCCCGGGTCGTCCCGGCGCCGCTCGTCGCGGTGCCGCTCAGCCGCGGGCGTCGCGCTCGATCGGCCACCGTCGGCCCCGTCCCGGAGCTCGCCCCGAGCCTGCGAGGGGTGAGGAGGACGGGGTCCTTCGACTAGCGAGTGGTGGGGGGACGGTGGTCCTTCGACCAGTCGCGCATGCGCTGCGGGTAGCCGGTGACCTGCGCGTCGTACACCGGGACACCGAGGTCGCGGGACAGTCGGCGGGCGGTGTCCGGGCCGTCGATCCGCCGGCGGGTCCACTCGCCGTCGGCGGCGACCAGCACGATCGTCGTCTCGGTGACCGCGGTGCGCGGCTCGACGTACCCCTCCACACCGTGACGGGTCGCGACGAACTGCTCCAGGTGGGCCAGGTCCGCCCGCGCGGCGCCGCGGTCCAGCGTCGCGGGCCGGCTCCCGTCGCCCCGCCGTGCCCGGCTGCGCTTGCGCCCGAACAGCCCCATCCGTCCTCCTCGTGTCCCGAGGCGGTCCGCCTCGCACCGCGACGTCCGCGCTGGCAACGGTGCTCTCAGCCTCCGCGTTCCCGGAGTGGCAGGATGAGCCCCGGACCATCCCCCGCCCGTGTGCACGGGCGGGACACCGGCATTCGAGGAGATCTCGTGAGCGCACCCACCTCGCCCGCCGACCTGGTCATCCTCGGTGGTGGCTCGGGTGGCTACGCCGCCGCGCTGCGGGCGGCCGAGCTGGGCATGTCCGTCGTCCTGATCGAGCGCGACAAGGTCGGCGGCACGTGCCTCCACCGAGGCTGCATCCCGACCAAGGCGCTGCTGCACGCCGGTGAGGTCGCCGACCTGGCCCGCGAGGGCGAGCAGTTCGGCGTGAAGACCTCCCTGGCCGGCATCGACATGGACGGCGTCAACAGCTACAAGGACGGGGTCATCTCCCGGCTCTACAAGGGCCTGCAGGGCCTGATCAAGAGCCGCAAGATCACCTACGTCGAGGGCGAGGGCCGGCTGGTCTCCCCGACCGCCGTCGAGGCCAACGGGCAGCGCTACGAGGGCAAGCACGTCCTGCTGGCCACCGGCTCCTACGCCCGGTCGCTGCCCGGCCTGGAGATCGACGGCTCGCGGGTCATCACCAGCGACCACGCCCTGGTCATGGACCGGGTGCCCGCCTCGGCGATCATCCTGGGTGGCGGGGTCATCGGCTGCGAGTTCGCCAGCGCCTGGAAGTCCTTCGGCGTCGACGTGACCATCATCGAGGCCCTGCCGCACCTGGTCCCGCTGGAGGACGAGGCCTCCTCCAAGCTCCTGGAGCGCGCCTTCCGCCGCCGCAAGATCGGGTTCGAGCTCGGCAGCCGCTTCTCCGGCGTGCAGAGCACCGAGAACGGCGTCAAGGTCTCGCTGGAGAACGGCAAGGAGTACGAGGCGGAGCTGCTGCTCGTCGCCGTCGGCCGCGGCCCGGTCAGCCAGGGCCTCGGCTACGAGGAGGCCGGCGTGGCCATGGACCGCGGCTTCGTCCTCGTCGACGAGTACTGCCGCACCAATGTGCCGACCATCTCCGCCGTCGGCGACCTGATCCCGACCCTGCAGCTGGCCCACGTCGGCTTCGCCGAGGGCATCCTCGTCGCCGAGCGGCTCGCCGGGCTCAACCCCGCGCCGATCGACTACGCCGGCGTCCCGCGGATCACCTACTCCGACCCGGAGGTGGCCTCCGTCGGGCTCACGGAGGCGCAGGCCAAGGAGAAGTACGGCGAGGTCAAGGTCCTGAACTACGACCTCGGCGGCAACGGCCGCAGCCAGATCCTGAAGACCGCCGGCGCCGTCAAGCTCGTCCAGGCCGTCGACGGCCCGGTCGTCGGTGTGCACATGGTCGGCAGCCGGGTCGGCGAGCTCATCGCCGAGGCCCAGCTCATCTACAACTGGGAGGCCGAGGCCGACGACGTCGCCAGCCTCATCCACCCGCACCCGACGCAGAGCGAGGCGCTCGGCGAGGCGCACCTGGCGCTGGCCGGCAAGCCCCTGCACGTCCACGGCTGACCCTGATCCACCCCACACCCACCCAGCGCGCGAAGGAGCCCTCCCCCGATGCCGACGTCCGTCACCATGCCCGCCCTGGGCGAGAGCGTCACCGAGGGCACGGTCACTCGATGGCTCAAGCAGGAGGGTGAGCAGGTCGAGGCTGACGAGCCCCTCCTGGAGGTGTCGACCGACAAGGTCGACACCGAGATCCCGTCGCCGGCGGCGGGCGTCCTGACCAAGATCCTCGTCTCCGAGGACGAGACCGTCGAGGTCGGCGCCGAGCTGGCGATCATCGGCGGGGACGGCGCCGGCGCCGGCGGTCCCGCGTCGGCCGAGGACGCCGACACCGCGCCGCAGACCCCGGTCGACCAGGTCCAGGAGGCGGCTCCGGAGCCCCAGCAGGAGGCCCAGCCGGCCGCGCCGGCGCCCGCGCAGGCCTCCGGCGACGGCGCCCAGGGCGGTGGGGCCCAGGGCGGTGGCGAGGGCACCCCGGTGACCATGCCGGCGCTCGGCGAGAGCGTCACCGAGGGCACGGTGACCCGCTGGCTGAAGTCCGTCGGCGACGAGGTCACCGCGGACGAGCCGCTGCTCGAGGTCTCCACCGACAAGGTCGACACCGAGATCCCGGCGCCGGTCTCCGGCACGCTGCTGTCCATCTCGGTCAACGAGGACGAGACCGTGGAGGTCGGCGCCGAGCTGGCGGTGATCGGGGCGGCCGGCGCCTCCGGTGGCGGTGCCCCCGCGCCGGCTCCCGCGGCTCCGGAGGCGCCCGCCCAGCAGCCCGAGCCCCGTCCGCAGGAGCCGGAGACGGCGAAGCCGGCCACCGAGACCCCCGGCGCGGACTACGGCTCCAGCGGCGCGCTGCCCGCCGAGTCCCCGACGTCGGCGCCCTCCCCCGCGGCCGCGGTGGCTCCGCAGGCCCCGGCGTCCGCCCCGTCGACGCCGTCGGCGCCGACCGCCCCGGCTCCGGCGGCCGGTGGCGACGGCGGTGGCCAGTACGTCACCCCGCTGGTCCGTCGCCTGGCCGCCGAGCGCGGCGTGGACCTGTCCTCGGTCTCGGGGACGGGCGTCGGCGGCCGGATCCGCAAGCAGGACGTGCTCGCCGCCGCCGAGCAGGCCGCCGCGCCTGCCGCGGAGGCCGCTCCGGCGGCCGGGCGGGCCGCGCCGAAGCCCTCCCCCGCGGCCATGCCGGACACGTCGCTCCGCGGCCGGACCGAGAAGCTCTCCCGGCTGCGGTCGGTCATCGCCCGGCGGATGGTCGAGTCCCTGGCGGTCAGCGCCCAGCTGACCACGGTGGTCGAGGCCGACGTCACCGCGATCGCGCGGCTGCGGGACCGGGCCAAGCGGGACTTCGAGGCCCGCGAGGGCGTCAAGCTGTCCTTCCTGCCGTTCTTCGCCAAGGCGGCGGTCGAGGCACTCAAGGCCCACCCGGCCGTGAACTCCTCGATCGACCTCGAGGCCGGCACGGTGACCTATCACGACTCCGAGAACCTCGGCATCGCGGTGGACACCGAGCGGGGGCTCCTGGTGCCGGTCATCAAGGACGCCGGGGACCTGAGCCTCGGCGGCCTGTCCCGCAAGATCGCCGACCTGGCCGAGCGGACCCGCACGAACAAGGTGACCCCGGACGAGCTCGGTGGCGGCACGTTCACGCTGACCAACACCGGCAGCCGGGGCGCGCTGTTCGACACGCCGATCATCAACCAGCCGCAGGTCGCCATCCTGGGCACCGGCACCGTGGTCAAGCGCCCGGTCGTCGTCCAGGACCCCGACCTCGGTGAGGTCATCGCGGTCCGGTCGATGGTCTACCTGGCGCTGACCTACGACCACCGGATCGTCGACGGCGCCGACGCCGCCCGCTTCCTCGGAACGGTCAAGGAGCGGCTGGAGGCCGGTCAGTTCCACGGCGAGCTCGGCCTCGCCTGATCCGCACCGATCGGGGCCCCGGCGATCGCCGGGGCCCCGATCGCGTTCCGCCCCCGGGCCTGGAGGAGACAGATGAAGGTCGCGGTCACCGGCTCCTCCGGGCTGATCGGCTCCCACCTGGTCCCGCTGCTGCGCGGGGACGGTCACGACGTCCTGCGGCTGGTCCGGCGCACGCCGCGGACCGCCGACGAGCACCGGTGGGACCCCCAGCACCGGCGGATCGACCCGGCGCTGCTCGCCGACGTCGACGCGGTGGTCAACCTCGCCGGAACGCCGATCCGTCCCCGCCCCTGGACGTCGGGTTACAAGGAGCAGCTGCGGACCAGCCGCCTGGACAGCACCGACACGCTCAGCCGGGCGCTCGCCGACGCCGCCGTGGCCGACCCCGGCCGCCCGCGGGTGCTGCTGTCGGCCTCCGCGGTGGGCTACTACGGCGACACCGGCGACCGCACGGTGGAGGAGGACGCGCCCCCGGGCAGCGACTTCCTGGCCCGGCTCTGCGTCGAGTGGGAGGCGGCGACAACACCGGCGGCCGATGCCGGTGTCCGCGTGGCGCACCTGCGCACGGGCCTCGTGGTCGGTCGCGGCGCCCCGCTGGTGACGATCCTCGGGACGGTCTTCCGCGCCGGCCTGGGCGGCCGGATGGGGTCGGGCCGGCAGTACTGGCCGTGGATCAGCCTCGTCGACGAGGTCGCGGCCATCCGGTTCCTGCTCACGGCCGACGTCTCCGGCCCGGTCAACTTCACCGGGCCCACCCCGGTGACCAACGCCGAGTTCGTGCGGGAGCTGGCCCGCGTCGTCCACCGGCCGGCCGTGCTGCCGGTCCCGCGCCTGGCGCTCTCCCTGGCGCTGGGCGAGTTCGGGCGCACCGGCGTGCTGGCCGGCCAGCGGGCCGTCCCGGCGAAGCTGCGGGCCGCGGGCTTCGGCTGGACCCACGGCGACCTCGAGTCGGCCCTGCGCGCGGCACTCGACCGGGGCTGAGCTCACGCGGTCCGCTCCGCGCGCTCGATCCGCCAGCCGCCGTCGGTCTCCCGCAGCACCATCCGCACCGTCGCCTCACCGCGCCCCGCCACCGACCGCAGGGCCAGGCCCTCCTGCTGCTCGGCCCCGACCACCTCGTACGCCGGCCACCGGTCGACGACGTCCAGCGTCACCTCGCCCTGCGCCGGCTCCGTCACGAGCGACACCCGCACGACCACCGGAGCGAAGCCGCGCAGCCGCTCCCCCGCCGCCGTCAGCGCCGTCACGCTGTCCCGATCGGCGGCCAGCAGGGCGCTGTCGGTGACGTGGACCCGGTCGAGCAGGTCGGCCGACCCGGTCCGGAACGCCGCGGCTCGCGCGGCGTAGAGCTCGGCCAGCACCGCCGTCCACTCCTCGGCCGACGCGGGGCGCGGCGTCCCGTCACCCGCCGGCGACTCTCCGGCCGGCGGCGGCTCCGCCGTCGGGTCCGACGCCGCCGCCCGGCCGGTGAGCTCCGCCGGGGCCGCCGGGGAGGACCCCGTCTGCTCACCCCACGACCCGCCGAGCCACACCACCACGGCGAGGACGGCGGCGGCGACGACGGCGGCGCCTCCCACCCGGGCCGGCGCACCGCCGGCTCCCAGCCGTGCACGGACGGCGCCGAGGACCCGAGCCCCCCGGCCGGCGGGCACCTCCGGCTCGGGCGGGCGGCGGTGCCGGCCGGGGACCTGGTGCGTCAGCTCCGTCCGCGGGCCCCGGCCGGTCCGCCCCAGGTCCTCGTCGGCGACCCCGGGCGCCGGCAGCCGCACCGGCTCGGGCCGGCAGGCGTGTCGCAGGTCGAGGGCGAACGCCGCGGCCGACCCGCGCTCGTGCGGCTCGGTCGAGAGGCCCCGCGCGATGACCGCCCGGAGCTCCGGCGGGGTGTCCGGCGCCAGCTCGGCGAGGTCGGGCAGGTGCCCGTCCGCGGCGACGCGCAGCGTGTCGGCCGGGGTGGCGGCGTTCCACGGCGCGACGCCGGTGAGCGCGTGGAACGCCGCCGCGGCCACGCCGAAGACGTCCGACGCCGGGCCGGGCGCGCCACCGCGGGCCACCGTGGGGTCGACGTAGGCGGGGGTGACCTCACCCGCGGCGTCCTCCCCCAGGACCCGGGCCACCCCGAGGTCGGTGAGGACGGGCCGGCCCTCCCCGGTGAAGACGATGTTGCCGGGCGACAGGTCGCCGTGCACCACCCCGCGGTCGTGGGCGTGCGCCAGCGCCGCCGCGACCGGTGCGACCGCGGTGACGACCTCCCCCGGGCGCAGCCTCCCCCGCCGGGCGAGCAGCGCGGCGAGGCTGCCTCCGGCCAGCAGGTCGAGCACGAGGGCTACGCGCGACTGCCCGCCGCGGCGGGGCTGGTGCACCACCTCCACGAGCCGCACCAGGTGCGGGTGGTCGAGCTCGCCGAGCAGGGCCGCCTCGCGGGCCTGCCGCTCGGGATCGCCGGCGACGAGGACCTTCACCGCGACGGGGTCGCCGCCACCGCGCGGCACCGCCCGCCACACCTCCCCGAACCCGCCGCGGCCCAGGAGCTGCTCGAGCCGGTAGCCCGGGACGATCGGGGCGTCGGCGGGACCGCGCGCGGGGAGGGGCGAGGGCGTCGGCATGGCGGGCACCGTAGGCGGTGCGGCACCGTGCCCGCCGGCGTCGTCCACAGGCGCCCCGTGTGTGCGGCCGCCGCCTGTGGGGGCGACACTGGCGGGGAGCCGATCCGGCGGTGGCAGAGAACCCCGTCCGCGGAGTTCGTGGAACGTCGCCGGATCGGCGCGGTGGTCGGCTACGGGCGGCTCAGGACAACTCCTGCTGCGCGGCTCGGCGGACCGTGTCGGCGGCGAGCAGCGCCAGCGCCTCCCGGTGCCGATGGCTTCCGGCACTGACCGGCCCCCTGCCCGGCGGCGCACCGGACGGCGGACCGGCCTAGGTTCGGGAGACCGCGCCCGTCCGTTCCCGCGAGGAGCTGCCCGACCGTGCCCGCCACCGCACCGACCATCCTGGCCACGAGCATCGGCTTCGACTCGCGCGGGAGAGGGCCCTACGACTGGGCGCCCGGGCCGGTGTTCGACCTCGCCTTCGAGCTCGCCGGGGCGCCGGAGCGGCCCCGGCTGTGTTACCTGGGCACCGCCACCGGCGACGACCCGGTGCGGCTGGCCGGCGTCTACGGCGCCTTCGCGGGCAGCGGCGTCGAGGTCAGCCACCTCAGCCTGTTCACGATGCCGACGGTGCCCGACGTGCGCGCCCACCTGCTGGCCCAGGACGTCGTCTGGGTCGGCGGAGGGAGCGTGGCCAACCTGCTGGCGGTGTGGCGGGTGCACGGCCTCGACGAGGTGTTCCGGGAGGTGTGGGAGGCCGGCGTCGTCCTCGGCGGGGTGTCCGCCGGGTCGCTGTGCTGGCACGTGGGCGGCACCACCGACTCCTTCGGCCCCGACCTGCGCCCGGTCACCAACGGGCTGGGGTTGATCCCCACGTCCAACGGCGTGCACTACGACAGCGAGGAGCAGCGCCGCCCGCTCTACCACCGGCTGGTGGCCGACGGCACGCTCCCGCCGGGGCACGCGACCGACGACGGGGTGGGGCTGGTCTACCGGGGCGCCGAGCTGGTGGAGGCCGTCGCCGACCGGCCGGGCAAGGCCGCCCACCGCGTGGAGCGCGGGCCGGACGGCGCCGTCGTCGAGACCCCCCTCGAGCCCCGGCGGCTGCGCTGAGCACGGGCTTAGGGTGGACGCCGTGAGCGCGCTCGAGGTCCTCCGGCTGGGTCTGATCGACTACGAGCAGGCGTGGGCGCGGCAACGCGAGCTGCACGCCCGCGTCGTGGAGGGCACCGCGCCCGACACCCTCCTGCTGCTGGAGCACCCGCCGGTCTACACCGCCGGCAAGCGCACCGAGCCGCACGAGCGTCCGTTCGACGGCACGCCGGTCATCGACGTCGACCGCGGCGGCAAGATCACCTGGCACGGCCCGGGTCAGCTGGTCGGCTACCCCATCGTCCGGCTGGCCGACCCGGTCGACGTGGTGGCCCACGTCCGTCGCCTCGAGGCGGCCCTCATCGAGGTGTGCGCCGGCCTGGGTCTGGCCACCGAGCGGGTCGAGGGGCGCAGCGGCGTGTGGGTGCGCGCGGACGGTCGCGGCCCGGACCGGAAGGTGGCGGCCATCGGCGTCCGGGTGGCGCGCGGCGTGACGATGCACGGGTTCGCGCTCAACTGCGACCCCGACATGGCCGCGTTCAGCAACATGATCCCGTGCGGCATCGTCGACGCCGGCGCCACCTCGCTGAGCGCCGAACTGGGCCGCGACGTGGCCGTCGCGCAGGTGATCGACGCCGTCGAGGCCGCGATGCGCCGCGTGCTGACCCCCGCCGAGGTCCCCGCAGCCTGAGGCCGCGGCGCCGCCTGCGCGGCCGCCCCGGAGGGACGACCGCGGAGGGGACCCCGCTCAGCCGACGACGAAGTTGACCAGCCGCCCGGGGACGGCGATCACCCGGCGCACCGTCTTGCCGGCCAGGTGCCCGGCGACCTTCTCGTCGCCCCGCGCGGCTGCCTCGAGCGCCGCGGCGTCGGCGTCGGCCGGCACGGTCACCTGCGCGCGGACCTTGCCGTTCACCTGGACGGCGACCTGCACGGTGTCCTCGACCAGCCAGCGCTCGTCCGCCACCGGGAACGGCGCCCACGCCAGCGACGCGTCGTGGCCCAGCCGCGACCACAGCTCCTCGGCGATGTGCGGCGCCAGCGGGGCCACCATCAGCACCAGCGGCTCGGCCACTGACCGCGGCACCGGCGAGGAGGCGCCGTAGGCCTGCGTCAGGTGGTTGGTCAGCTCGGTGATCCGCGCGACGGCGATGTTGAACCGCAGCGTCGACATGCCGTCCCGCACGCCGGCGATCGCCCGGTGCAGCGCCCGGAGGGTCTCCTCCGCGGGGTCCAGGTCGTCCGCGGCACGGACCGCGCCGGTCTCCTCGTCGACGACCACCCGCCAGATCCGCTGCAGCAGCCGCTGCGAACCGACCACGGCCTTGGTCTCCCACGGCCGGGACTGCTCCAGCGGGCCGGTGGACATCTCGTACACCCGGAAGGTGTCGGCCCCGTACTGACCGATCATCTCGTCGGGCGTCACCATGTTCTTCAGGCTCTTGCCGATCTTCCCGTACTCACGGTTGACCGGCTTGCCCTCGTAGAGGAAATGCCCGTCCTGCTCCACGACGTCAGCGGCGGGCACGTAGAAGCCGCGCTCGTCGGTGTAGGCGTAGGCCGAGATGTAGCCCTGGTTGACCAGCCGCCGGAACGGCTCCTCGCTGGACACGTGGCCCAGGTCGAACAGCACCTTGTGCCAGAACCGCGCGTACAGCAGGTGCAGCACCGCGTGCTCCACGCCGCCGACGTACAGGTCCACCCCGCCGACGTCCCCGGGCTCGCGCGGGCCCAGCCAGTAGCGCTCGTTCTCGGGGTCGACCATCCGCTCGTCGTCCGCCGGGTCCAGGTAGCGCAGGTAGTACCAGCACGACCCCGCCCAGTTGGGCATCGTGTTGGTCTCCCGCCGGTACTTGCGCGGCCCGTCGCCCAGGTCCAGCTCGACCGTCGTCCAGTCGGTGGCCCGCGACAGCGGCGGCTCGGGCGCGGAGTCGGCGTCGTCGTCGTCGAACGTCTTCGGCGAGTAGTCGTCGACCTCGGGCAGCAGCACCGGCAGCATCGACGTCGGGACGGCGACGGGCAGGTCGTTCTCGTCGTAGACGATCGGGAACGGCTCGCCCCAGTAGCGCTGCCGGCTGAACAGCCAGTCGCGCAGCTTGTAGGTGGTCGTCGCCTCGCCGTGCCCGTGCTCGACCAGCCAGTCGGTGATCGTCGCGATCGCGGTGGCCTTGTCCAGGCCGTTCAGCGAGATCTCGTCGTTGGCCGAGTTGATCATCGGGCCGGCACCGGTGTACGCGCCGCCGTCGAAGTCCTCGGGCGGCTGGACGGTGCGGACGACGGGCAGCCCGAACTTCTCGGCGAACTCGAAGTCGCGGGTGTCCTCACCGGGCACCGCCATGATCGCGCCGGTCCCGTACCCCATCAGCACGTAGTCGGCGACGAACACCGGCAGCTCGCGGCCGTTGACCGGGTTGACCGCGGTCGCGCCCGTCCAGACGCCGGTCTTGTCGCGGCCCTCGGTCTGCCGCTCCAACTCCGACCGGCGGGACGCCTCGCGCCGGTAGGAGGCGACGGCCTCGGCCGGGCTCGCGGCCCCACCGGTCCAGCGGGGGTCGGCGTCCTCGGGCCAGGCGGCCGCGGTCAGCGCGTCGACCAGCGGGTGCTCCGGCGCCACCACCATGTAGGTGGCGCCGAACAGGGTGTCCGGTCGGGTCGTGAAGACCTCGATAGTCTCGTCCCCGCAGCCGAACCGGATCCGTGCACCGGTCGAGCGGCCGATCCAGTTGCGCTGCATCAGCTTCAGCGAGTCCGACCAGTCCAGCCGGTCCAGGTCGGCCAGCAGCCGGTCGGCGTAGGCGGTGATCCGCATCATCCACTGGGTCAGCGGACGCCGGAACACCGGGAAGTTGCCGCGCTCGGAGCGCCCGTCGGGCGTGACCTCCTCGTTGGACAGCACCGTGCCCAACCCGGGGCACCAGTTCACCGGCGCCTGGTGCAGGTACGCCAGCCGGTGGGCGTCGACGACCTTGCGCTTCTCGACGTCGTCCAGCTCGGCCCACGGCCGGCCGGTGTCGTTCGTGCCCGGGGCCGGCTCCCGCGTGCCGGCGTCCAGCTCGGCGACCAGCTCGTCGATCGGCCGCGCCCTGCCCGCGGACTCGTCGAACCAGGACCCGAAGATCTGCAGGAAGATCCACTGGGTCCACTTGTAGTAGCCCGGGTCGATCGTGGCGAAGCTGCGGCGGTCGTCGTGGTCGACGCCCAGCCGGCGCAGCTGCGCCTTGATCGCGGCGATGTTGGCCTCGGTGGTGATCCGCGGGTGCTGCCCGGTCTGGACGGCGTACTGCTCGGCGGGCAGGCCGAAGGCGTCGTAGCCCATGGGGTGCAGCACGTTGTCGCCGTCCATGCGGCGGAACCGGCTGGTCACGTCGGTGCCCAGGTAGCCCAGCGGGTGCCCGACGTGCAGGCCCGCACCCGAGGGGTACGGGAACATGTCCATGACGAAGCACTTGGGCCGGTCGGCGACCCGCTCGAAGCCCGCGGAGAGCCGGCCGGTCGGGTTCGGGGTGTGGAACGTCCCCTCGGCCGCCCAGCGGTCCTGCCACGCGAGCTCGATCTGCTGCGCCAGCGCCGGAGTGTACCGGTACGGGGGGACGCCCTCGCCGGCGGGTTCGGTCGTCGGCTGGCTGGCCGTCTGGCTCATCGTTCGTGCTCCCGGGGACTCGTACCGGCGGCGGACGTGAAAAGACCCCTCACAGAGGAGGGGTCGCCGTGCTGACTCGAGACGGTCAGGTCAGCACGGCCAGAGAAGGAGGAGCCGGCCGGTCACGACGACGATCCTACCGCGCGTCCGCCCTGCACCGGGGCCGTGCACGGGGTGGGCAGCGGGCGGGCACCTCATCCCGCTCACCGACGCGACGGCCACCGGGTGACGCCGGGCCGTCGTCAGGCCAGTTCGCGCTCCAGCACGTCCCGCAGCGCGGTGTTGGGCTCCCCGGGCGGCCCCTCCGAGGTCAGGTGGATGCCCATCTGGCTGCCGTGGTACTCCCAGTAGGCGAAGCTCAGGTCGTTCTCCTCGAGCAGCGCGAGCATGTCGGCGACCCAGCGGTCGCCGCCCTTGCCCGGCACCTCGAAGGCCTGGCGCACCACGCCGAACTCCATCACCGACATCGGGACGTCGTTCTCGCGCCCGAACCGCAGGTGCTGCTCCATCGCGTGCTCGAGGTAGGCCCGGTCGCGGCCGAGGAAGCCGCCCCCGGCCGCGCCGGGCGACTCGCCGTACACGTCGAGCTGGATGGTGGCCGCGCCGGCCCCGCCGACGCCCTCGCCGCGCATCCAGCCCTGCACGCGATAGCTGTTGCCCGGGGTGACCGGGAACAGGTGGCCGTCGTTGCTCCAGCCCGCGACGGCCTCCTCACCGGCGGGCGCGTCGGCGACGGCGAGGCTGGCGCCGTCCTCCACCCCCGCGGGGAGCCGCTCGAACCGTGTCGCCGCCCCGTCCCCGCCGCTGGACCACGAGTACCAGTCCAGGGTGCCGTCGGGGTCGAGGGGATCGGCCACCACCTCGCGCAGCACCGCGCCGTCCGGGCCGTGCTCGGTGACGGTGACGGCGTCGAACACCGCCGTGCCGGTCATCCCGCCGCCGGCGATGACCAGCGGCATGGCCGCCACGGCCGCCGGGGCGTCGATGGTCACGACGCCGCTGTCGTACAGCCGCCAGTCGGTGGTGCCCGCGGCCAGCGGCGGCGTGGCCAGGCCGCTGCCGGGCAGCAGCACCCGCTCGCCGGTCGGCAGGATCGTGTCGGGTTCGGGGTAGGCGCCGCCGTCCTGGATCGGTCCCTCCACCCAGGCGGCGTACTGGTGCGTGTAGTCGATGGGTTCGTAGAAGTGGAAGTCGTAGACGACGTTGTCGTCGTCGACGAGGAAGTGCGGGTCCAGACCGTCGGTGCCGTAGCGGCCGTCGACGCCGTACAGCGAGCCGACCACGAGCAGGTGGTTGGGGTCCACCGCCCGGACGGCGCCGACCAGGTCGGCCGCGAGGTCCCGCCACTGCTGCCCGTCGGAGTCCACGGTGACCGGCTCGTTGAACAGGTCGTAGGCGGCGACGGTGGGGTCGTCGGCGTACCGCTCGGCGATGTCCCGCCACATCGCCACGTTCTGCTCGCGGACCTCGGGGTCGGTCCAGACGTCGAAGCTGACCGCGTCGCTGGTGGGGTCCAGCCAGAACCCGCCGATCGGGGTGTGCAGGTCCAGCACCAGCCGCACCCCGTGCTCCCTGGCCCAGTCCAGGTTGCGGTCGAGCCACTCGAAGAAGACCTCGCGGTCCTGCGCGTACCAGTCGCCGTCGAAGGCGAAGCGGACGTCGGTGAAGCCCATCTCCGCCACGCGGGCGAAGTCCTCCTCCGCGTGGTGCGGGGAGTCGAGCAGGTCCGAGGCGTCGAGGTCGCGGTGGTAGTCGTTGGAGAAGTTGACCGCCTGCAGCCGCACCGGCTCGCCGTCCAGGACCAGCCCGTTGCCCTCGGCCCGCACGAACGACCCCGGCTCCGCCTCGCGCTCCCGCTCGGCGGTGCAGGCCCCGGCGAACAGCAGCGGGACCATCACCAACCCGGCCCTGCGACGGCCGGGACGGCGTCGGGTCCTGCTCCGCACGGGCGGTCCTCCTCGTTCGTCGGCGGGTGCCGGGACCGACGCTAGCCGCCGCCGCGCCCGCCGGGGAGTCCCTGACCTGGGGGAAGCGGGCCGCCGGGGCTCGACCTCGACCTGAGGTCGGCCCCCGCAGCCCCGTTCCGGTACGGCGACTGCAGCGGGCGGTCAGCCCAGCTGCGGCGCCACCTCCGCGGCCACCAGGTCCAGGTGGTCGAGGTCGGCGAGGTCGAGGACCTGCAGGTAGCACCGGGTGGCGCCGGCCTCGGCGTAGCGGCCCAGGACGTCGACGACCTCGGCCGGGGTGCCGGCCGCCCCGTGCTCGCGCAGCTCGTCCACCTCCCGGCCGATGGCGGCCGCCCGGCGGGCCAGCTCGGCCTCGTCCCGCCCCACGCAGAGCACGAGGGCGGAGCTGAAAACCATGGAGGCGGGGTCGCGACCGGCCTCCTGGCAGGCCTCGCGGACCCCGGCGAACAGCGCCGCGTTCTCCTCGACCGAGGCGAAGGGGACGTTGAACTCGGCCGCGTACCGTGCCGCCAGCCGCGGCGTGCGCCGCTTGCCCCGCCCGCCGACCAGGATCGGGACGCCGCCCTCCTGCACCGGCTTGGGCAGCGCCGGCGAGTCGCTGACCCGGTAGTGCTCCCCCGCGAAGGCGAACGTCTCCCCCGTCGGCGTCCCCCAGAGCCCGGCGATGACGGCGAGCTGCTCCTCGTACCGGTCGAACCGCTCCCCCAGCTCGGGGAACGGGATGCCGTAGGCCCGGTGCTCGGCCTCGTACCAGCCCGCGCCGATGCCGAGCTCGACCCGGCCGCCGCTCATCTGGTCGACCTGCGCCACGGCGATGGCCAGCGGACCGGGCAGGCGGAACGTCGCCGCCGACATCAGCGTGCCGAGCCGGATCCGGCTGGTCTCGCGGGCCAGCCCGGCGAGGGTCACCCAGGCGTCGGTCGGGCCCGGCAGGCCGTCCCCGCCCATCGTCAGGTAGTGGTCGGAGCGGAAGAAGGCGTCGAAGCCGGTCTCCTCGGTCCGCCGCGCGACGGCGAGCAGGTCGTCGTAGGTGGCTCCCTGCTGGGGCTCGGTGAAGATGCGTAGCTGCACCCGGTGACGCTATCGACGCCACTCCCGGGCCGCCGCCGGGAGATCGCTCCGGGGTGTGCCCGCCGCGACGAGCGGGCAGGATGGCCGCGACACGATCAACCGGAGGTGCATCTCGTGTTCCGCAAGAAGACGCACGGCCAGATCATCGGCGAGGAACTCCACGAGGGCTTCAGCCACATCGGGACGGCGGTGGCAGAGGCGGGCCGGGCAGCGGCGGAACAGCTCGGACCGCGCGTCGAGGCCGCCCGGGGGGCGACCGGCCCGGCCCTCGACGCGGCGAAGCTCGCCGTCGCGCCCAAGGTGGCCGCCGCGGTGGCGGTGGCGGCACCGGCGGTGGAGGCGGCCCGCGAGGCCATCACCCCGCGGGTGGAGGCCGCCCGTGAGGCCTTGTCCCCGCGCTACGAGGCCGCCGTCCCCCGCGTCACCTCGGCGGTCACCGCGGCGCAGGCCGCCGCCACCAGGGCCGCCGCCGACCTCGCCCCGCGGGTGGAGGCCGCCCGCGAGGCCGCGCACAAGGCGCTCGAGAAGGACGTCGTCCCCCGGCTGACCGCCGCCCAGGCGGCCACCCTGGCCTACGCCGCGCCGAAGGTCCTGGCCGCCCGCGAGTCGGTCAGCCCGGTGCTGGAGCACACCCGCGACTCCATCGCCGCCGGCCTGCACAACGCCATGGAGCAGCTCGAGGTCCGACGGGAGGAGCTCACCGCCACCACGGTCAAGGCCAGGAAGCAGGCGGCCAAGAAGCGGCGCGCCCTGGAGAAGAAGGCGGCCAGGACGACGACGAAGGCCAAGCGGACGGTGGGCCTGGAGCCCGAGCCCCGCCGCTGGCCGTGGGTGCTCGCCGTGCTCGCGATCGGCGCGGTCGCCTTCGCCGTCCTCCGGCGCCAGAGGAACGACGACCTGTGGACCCCCGCCCCCACCGGCGACGGTCCCGTGCCCAGCTACCGGGAGGACCCCGTGCCCAGTTCACCGAGCAACTCCGGCAAGACCGTCTCCACGGCCCAGGACACCCCGGGCGACGCCTCCCCGGAGGAGTCGGACATGGGCGTCCGCGACGCGCAGCTCGTCGAGGGCGACGGCCCGGACCTGCCCACGCCGCCCGAGGACACCACGCCGGAGCCGTACACCTCCGGTGGTGGCGCCCAGGGCCAGGGCCCGACCGCCGGCCCCCGCGACCAGCAGCCCTGACACCGTCTCCGACCGCGGGGGGGCGGGCCGGCGGGGGGGGGGGGGGGGGGGGGGGGGGGGGGGGGGGGGGGGGGGGGGGTGGGGTGGGTGG
>NZ_JBJGYU010000042.1:0-38372 GCF_054050155.1 Geodermatophilus sp. SYSU D00703
GCCCCCCCGGGCCCCCCGCGCGCGCGCCCCGCGGCGGGCGGGGGCGCGGGGGGGGGGGGGGGGGGGGGGGGGGGGGGGGGCCCCCCCCCCATGCCGGGGGCGAGGTCAGTCACGCGGTGGCTCCAGCTCCTCCGGCGACGCCACGCCCTTCTCCGCCAGCAGCGTGGTGATCGCGGTGAACCAGCGCTCGTAGTAGGAGGCGGCGAGGTACTCCTCCGGCGGCATCCGCTCGATAGCGTCCCGGAACTCGTCCAGGTTGTAGACGCCGCGCCGGATCAGCGCGCCGTTGAGCGCGAGGACGTGCGCCTCCCAGTCGGCGTGGAACGGCGGCTCGTCGGGCTCCTCGACGACCGCCGGGAATCCCGACATCCCGCCGACGTCGTTGATGCGGCTCACCGCTGCTTCCTACCGCGCCGCGCAGCGAGGGCACAGGTCCCTCGGTCCCGGGCCGAGGCCCTCGTCCGTCACGCCGGTCGCGGCCGGGCGGTGGACGACGTCCTGGCGGGTGGCGTGCGGGTGAACCGCCACCCCGCCCGCTCGAGCAGGGCGATGCACTGGTCCACCACGGCCTCGATGTCGTACTGCTGGCCCACCTCGGGTGGCATGGCCAGGTCCAGTGCGTTGGTCAGGGCCACGTGGAACTCACTCCGCGCCATCGCCGCACCTCCCGTTCCCGGGTCGTGAACGTCCTCGGCCACGCCAGCGGTGCTCGTCGGCGGCACCACGATGATGTCCCCGGCTCCGCACTCCGGCACCCCGGTCCGGCGCTCCCGCGGACCACCGGCCCGCCGGCCGCGACCGCGACGTGCGGGCGAGGGAGGAACTGCCCCGGAGACGACCCGCGAAGGGCCCTTCCCCGGCGGTCGGGTCCGCCTAGCGTCCCGGGTGTGATCGGCGTTCCCCGTCCAGCGGACGAGCTCTTCCCTCACGGCAGCATCCTCGGCACGCGCGTGCTGCGGACCGAGGACCCGGGGTTCCTCACCCGTGGCGGGACCTACACCGAGGACGTGGTCGACGAGCGGCTGACCGGTGCCGTCCACGCGACCTTCGTCCGGTCACCGGTCGCGCACGCGCGGGTCCTGTCGATCGACACCTCCGCGGCCACCGCGGTCCCCGGTGTCGTCGCCGTCCTCACCGCCGACGACGTCGCGGGCACTCCTCCGCAGCGCCCGGCCATGCCGATGTACCCCGAGGCGATGGCGCAGCCGCTCCTGGCCACCGGCGTCGTCCGGTTCGTCGGCGAGCCGGTCGCCGTCGTGCTCACCGAGGACCGGTACGCCGGGGAGGACGCCGCCGCGCTGGTCGCGGTCGACTACGAACCGCTGCCGGCGCTCGTCGACCCGGAGGAGTCCGCCGCCGGACGGCTCCTGCTGTTCCCGGACGCCGGCAGCAACGTCGCCTACGCCAGCGACGGCGTCCCCGACCCGGACCTGTTCGCCGACTGCGAGGTCGTCGTCAGCAGGGAGATCGTGAACCAGCGGGTCGCGGTGGCTCCCCTTGAGGTGCGCGCTGCTGCGGCGGTCTGGGACGACCGTGGCCGGGTGACCCTGTGGCTGCCGAACCAGGGCGCCCAGTGGAGCAGGCGCACGGTGGCCGGGATGCTGGGCCTCGACGACGGCGCGGTGCGGATCATCACCCCGGACGTGGGCGGGGCGTTCGGCGCGAAGTTCGGTGCCGACCCCGAGCACGCGGTCGTGGCCCTGGCCGCACGCTCCGTGGGCCGGCCGGTGACCTGGGTGGAGACCCGTTCGGAGAACATGGTCGCGATGGCCCACGGCCGGGGCCAGGTGCAGACCGTGTCGATCGGTGGGGACCGCGACGGGCGGATCCGCGCCTACCGGCTGACGGTGCTCCAGGACGCCGGGGCCTATCCCAAGTTCGGTGCGCTGCTGCCCTCCCTCACCTCGCTCATGGCGCCGGGCGTCTACGACATCCCGAAGGTCGAGACGTCCTTCCGGAGCGTGGTCACCACCACGACGCCGGTCGGCGCCTACCGTGGCGCCGGGCGCCCGGAGGCGACCGCGGCGATCGAGCGGGCGGTCGACCTGTTCGCGGCCGAGCTCGGCCTGGACCCGGCCGACGTCCGACGGCGCAACCTGGTCCCGCCGTTCAGCGAGCCGTTCACGAGCAGGTGCGGCGCGGTCTACGACTCCGGCGACTACCCGGCCGCGCTGGAGAAGGCGCTGGAAGCGGTGGACTACCGGGGGCTGCGGGCGGAGCAGGCGGCGCGCCGGGAGCGTGGCGACGTCCGCCAGCTGGGCCTCGGGCTGTCGGCCTACGTGGAGATCACCGGCGCCGGGATCGAGCCGGGTCCGCCGCACGAGAACGCGACCGTGCAGGTGCACCCCGACGGCACCGCGACCATCCTGACCGGCACCTCTCCGCACGGTCAGGGGCACGCGACGGCGTGGGCGATGCTGGCGAGCGAGGTGCTCGGCATCCCGGTCGCGGACATCACGGTCCGCTGGGGAGACACCGACCTGGTCCCGGAGGGCAGTGGCACCGCCGGGTCGCGCAGTCTGCAGCTGGGCGGCGCGGCGGTGCACCAGTCGGCCCTGGAGCTCGTCGAGCTGGCCAAGGCCCGCGCCGCCGAGCTGCTCGAGGTCGACGCCGCCGATCTCGTCGTCGACCGGGCTGCAGCCGGGCTGCGGGTGACCGGCGTCCCGGGGACGGCGGTGTCCTTCGCCTCCCTCGCCGAGCGGGAGCCACTGCTGGTGCGCAGCGTGTTCACCGCTGCCGGGCCCACGTACCCCTTCGGCGCGCACGTCGCGGTGGTGGAGGTCGATGTCGAGACGGGCAAGGCCGAGCTGGTCCGGTTGCTCGCCGTGGACGACGCCGGCGTGGTCGTCAACCCCCTGCTCGCCGAAGGGCAGCGCCACGGCGGCCTGGCCCAGGGAGCGGCGCAGGCCCTGCTGGAGGAGGTCTGCTACGACCCGGACGGCAACCCGCTGACCGGCACCTTCGCCGACTATCCGATCGTGTCGGCCACCGAGGTGCCCACCTTCGAGCTGGTCGACGCCCAGACACCGACCAGCTACAACCCGCTCGGCGCCAAGGGACTCGGTGAGGCCGGCACGATCGGCGCCACGCCGGCCGTGCAGAACGCGGTGGTCGACGCCGTGGCCCACCTGGGCGTGCGGCACATCGACATGCCCACCACGCCGATGCGTGTCTGGCGGGCGATCCGCGAGGCCCGCGCCGGCGGGTGACCGTCGAGGCGCGCCCGCCCCGGCCACTCCCCGCCGCGCCCCGTGTGCGGAGGTGTCCGGTCCCTCCTGGTCGCTCGGGCCGGGTCGGGCGGTCAGGGCACCAGGTCGTCGGCCAGGTCGGCGGAGACGGCGTCGAGCAGCCGGTGGTGGGCGTCGACGAGAGCCGACAGCTGACGGCGCAGCCGGCGCACCTCGGCCTCGAGGGCCTCGACGCGCGCGGACGGCACCGAGGGCGGCGGGCCGGGCACCCCTCGCCCGGTCACCGGCGGGGTCGGTCCCGGGGCGGACGGCGCCCCCGGTGCGGACGGCGGCTGCGGCGCGGCGGCCGGGGTCCCCTCCGCCGAACCGGGCCGGGACACCGCCGGCTCCTCCTCGACCGCGGACGACGACCTCCCCGTCCCCGCCAGGGAACGCCGGGCCGCGCTCGCCGGGATCCGCCAGACCGTCCGCTGTCCCCGCAGCACCTGCTCCCCGGCGAGGGTGCCCGCCCTCAGCTGGGCGCGGATGGCCGCCGGGGTGACCTGGCGGAGCTGGGCCATCTGCTCGACGGTGAGGAAGTCCCCGTCGCCGTCCGCGGCCGGATCCGTCATCTTGCGCTACCTCGCGTCCTGTCGCTTGCGCAACAGCATGCTGCGGGAGCCGGCACGCCGGCAAGCCGGAGCGAGGACCGTCCTCCGTGCCGACGCCACACCGACTTGCGTAAACGCACGCCCTTCGGTTTGCGCAAGTCAGGGGATTCTCACCGGTAGCGCTTTGCGCAAATCAGCCTGCGCAACGCGACTCGGGGCAACGCGCCCGCCAGTTGCGCCCCGTGCACGGCCCACTCGGAGGGCTCGCCCCCCGAGTGGGCCCGTGCCGCCGACACCCGCCGAGGACTACCGGGGCGGGCCCCGCGAGTCGCGCCGGGCCGGCCCGTCGAGCCGTGTCACGATGCGCGGGAACTACCAACGTGTGAGTCCAGGAGGTCCCCTTGGCGACCAGCAGCGCGGCCCCGTCCCGGGCCCGCCGTACCTCCCGTGAGCCGGGCTTCTACACCCGCGCGCAGGTCGAGGAGGACCTCGGGCTCACGGCGACCGAGCTGGACACGTTCGAGCGGGCCGGCGTGCTCGGCGCGGAGCAGCGGCGCCGCCGTGGTGACACCCGCCCGGTGCTGTACTCGACCAGTGACCTGGCCGTGGGCCGGTTCGCGATGGCCGCGCACCGGCTCGGTGTCCGCGGTGAGCAGTTGCGCCGGCTCAGCGACGCGCTGCGGCTCAAGCGCAAGCGGCTCCGGCCGGGGTGGAGCGGCCTGGTCGTCATCGACCGCGACGGCGACGTCGAGCTCCTCGAGGACCCGAGCGGCCTGGTCGAGTACCTGCGCGACTACCCGGTCCCGGTCGCCTCGCTGCTGGTGACGACGCTGACCGTGCCCGACGTCGTCTCCGACGCCGCGTGACGCCGACCGCCGCCAGGACCCGCGGGAGAGATCCCGCGATGGGCTGAGTTCCTCCAGATACGAAACGTGGCACCGGCCCCGGAGCCGGTGCCACGCACCCCCGACGGCCGCTGCCAGCCTCCGGAATCGACACCTCGAGGCCACCAGCGGTCCGCCGGTCCTCTGTGCTGTCCCCTCAGGACGCGTCGGTCCGCTCCCGCGGTGTCGCGCGCCCTGCGCACGGAAAGACGCCGATGCCGCCCTCCTCCCCTCCCCCGCGCTCGGGGGACAGCGCGCCGACCGCCGCCCGGCCGGCGTTGGTCTTCGAGGTCACCAAGACCATCGCCGCCTACACGACCGACGGGATCGCCCCCGGCGGCGGGCTGAAGGTCACCGTCATGCCGGAGGCAGCGCTGCAGCTGCAGCGGGCCCTCGGCGTCAAGCTGTTCTCGGCGCTGTTCACGCTCATCTGCATGGCCGGCGACGACGGTCACCGCCTCGTCGTGGACACCAACGCCACCAAGCTCGCCGAGCAGCTCGGATGCAGCAGGCAGAAGGCCGGCGAGATGGTCACCCAGCTGGAGCAGGCCGGCTTCCTCGACCGCCAGCAGGCACGCGGCGTCGGCGGGCGTGCCGACCGGTTCGGCCGTGGCCGCTACGTGCTCTGCCCGGAGCTGTACCGCGCCGTCGAGCGGCGGCAGACCCTCACGCACAGTGACCGGCCGTTGGGTGTCTCCTCCACCGATGTCACGAGAGCTGACACCGGTGCTCCGGGAGCCGGTGTCAGGGAAGCTGACACCACGTCGACCGGTGTCACCGGACCTGACACCCGGGCCGAACCCGCAGGTCGCACCGGTGACCGGTTCCCCGACACCGGTGCGCGCAGTCACCGTCATGAGGATGAGATGGATGAAGACCATCCATCTCCCCTCCCTCCCGACGCGCGGCTGACGCCGCCGTCGGCCGGGTCGGCGGCCGCTGGGAGCCACCCGGCCGCGGCACCGGCGACGACCACCGCCGGGCTGCCCGCCGCCGAGGTCGTCGCACTCCTGGGGCAGTGGGGCGTGTTCGATGCCGAGGCGATCGTCCGGACCGCCGACCCGGCAGCGCTCGACGCCGCCCTGCGGGAGATCTCCGCGCGGTTCCCCGAGATCAAGAACCCCGGCGGCTACCTGCGCCGGCTGCTGGCCGGTGGGGGTCCGGCGCCGCAACGGCAGGCCGCGACCGGCGCGCCCCTCCCTCGGCCGGTCGCTCCGACGCTCGCCCCGACGGTCGCAGCACCGGTCGCCGCCCCGGTCGCACCGCTCGGGGCACCGCCGGCCGCCGGTCCCGCGGCCGGCCAGCTCGCCGCCCCCGTTCCGGCCGCCGCCCCGGCTCCGGCCGGACGGCAGCTGCCGGAGTTCACCGGCGAGCAGCTCGTCGCGGTGTACGCGCAGCTGCCCGCCGACGCGCGGGCCCAGGTCGACCGGGCCCTCGGCCGGATGGCGCAGGTGGCCGGCCCCGGGTGGTGCCACGTGCCGGGGCTGATCCGCCCGCGTCGGCTGTACCTGGTCGGCGTCCTGGAGCGGCTGGGGCTGCTGGACGATCCCTGCTGAGCACCCCGGACGCGGCGACCCCCCCTGCACCGATGAGAAGCGGCACCGGTCATCGTCTCCACTGCGACACCCGTAACGAGCGGCGCAGAGCCGACGACAGCTGAGGAGAAGGCATTGGGCGCGATCAAGGTCCACGAGTTCACCACCGTCGACGGGGTGGTCGACGCACCCATGTGGACGATCGACTACGGCTTCCCCGAGGACCTCGCCGCCTCCATCGGTGCCCTCACCGGCTCGGCGTCGGGCATCCTCCTCGGCCGCACCACCTTCGAGATGTTCGCGCCGGCCTGGTCCACCCGGACCGTGGAGGACGACCCGGGCGCGCCCTTCTTCAACGAGAGTCCCAAGTACGTCGTCTCCTCCACGCTCGCCGACGCCGAGGCGGTGTGGTCGAACTCGACCGTGGTGGGCGGCTACGACGCCGACCGGCTGCGCGGGCTCAAGGACGAGGTGGGCGGGGACCTGTACGTGAGCGGCAGTGCCACACTGGTACGGGCGCTCCTGGCCGACGGCCTGGTCGACGAGCTGCACCTGTACGTCTACCCGGTCGCGGTCGGGACGGGCATCCGGCTGTTCCCCGACGGCGCACCGCGGACGCCGCTGTCCCTCCTCGGCGCCGAGAGCCTGAGCAACGGGGTGGCGCACCTGACCTACGGCCCGGCCCCCGCCGCCGGCTGAGGCAGCCGCCACTGGCCCGCGGTCGCCGACCGCGGGCCAGTGGACCCCTCCGGCCGACGTCCGAGGGCTGGGGTGGGCGTCCCCGAGGGAACGGACGGGAGGCAGACCGATGCCGCTCTACCTGACCAGGTTCAGCTACACGCCGGAGACCTGGGCCCGGCTGATCGCCAACCCGGAGGACCGGCGGGAGGCCGCGCGGTCCTACATCGAGTCCGTCGGCGGCACGCTGCACGGGTTCTGGTACGCGTTCGGGCCCCGCGACGGCTACACGCTCTGGGAGGCACCCGACAACGTCTCCATGGCCGCCGTCGCCCTGGCGCTCGGTGCCGGTGGTGCGCTGAGCCCGCTGGAGACGACCGTGCTGCTCACCGTCGAGGAGACGATGGAGGCGATGCGCCGGGCGCAGCAGGTCCGCTACCGGCCGCCGGGCGCCTGACGCCTCGCCTACCGGCGGGGAGCAGCACGGTAGGTTGCGCGCACCGTCGCCGAGCCGGGAGCCTGCGTGCCGTTCTTCGTCCTCCGCCTGTCCCGGTTCCTGCGGACGCGGCTGCACGGCTGGCGGCTGCCCCTGACGGTGGCGCTCGTCGTCTTCGCGACGAGCTGGCTGGCGATGGCCCTGGTGGAGCCGGCCGGCAGCGACATCGTGCGGCCGGGCACCTACTGGTGGTACTTCGTCGTCACCGCGGCGACCGTGGGCTACGGCGACGTCTTCCCGACGTCGACGGCCGGCCGGGTCGTCGGCAGTTACGTGATCGTCGGCGGGATCGTCACGCTGACGCTGTTGTTCACCCGGCTCGCCGACGCGCTGCAGTCGGTGCGGGGCAAGCGGTTGAGGGGTGTGGTGGCACTGGACCTGTCCGACCACGTCGTGCTGCTCGGGTACTTCCCCGGGCGCACGGAGCGGATCATCGCCGAGCTGACCGCCGAGGGCCGGCAGCAGGTCGCGCTCTGCGCGTGGGACGAGGTCGCCGAGAACCCCGTGCCCGACCGGCCGGAGGTCCACTTCGTGCGCGGGGACCTGACGCGGGACGACGTGATGCGCCGGGCCGGCCTGACGACGGCCCGGACGGCGGTCATCGACGGCCGCGACGACAACGAGACCCTCGCCATCGCGGTCGCCGTCGACCACGCCAACCCGCGGGTGCACGTGGTGGCCGCGCTGCGCGACCTGTCCCGCCGCGAGAACCTGCGGTACGTCAACGCCGGCGTGCAGGTGGTGCAGTGGCACATGCCGTTCCTGCTCACCGAGGAGGCCAGCGACCCGGGCATCACCGCCATCTACAACGAGCTCATGACCGCGGGCGGGTCGGGCAACACGTACTCGGTCCGGCTGCCCGCGGGCTACCCGCACGCGACGTTCGGCGAGGCCCAGAGCCACTTCGGCCGCACCTTCGGGGCGACGGTCCTGGCCGTGCGGCAGGACGGCGGCCTGCAGGTGAGCCCGCCGTGGGACGAGCCCGTCACCGCGGGCGCCACCCTCTACTACGTCGCCCGGGAACGCATCGACGCCGCCCACCTCGCCACCGGGCGCTGAGGACGTCGCGGGACCGAGTCACCCGCGCCGACGGCCGGTCGATCAGGGCCCGTCGTCGGTCACCGCGTCAGCGACCCGGCGACCGATCTCGAGAGCGTCGTCCATCGCGTCCCGGAAGTGGATGCCGAGCCAGATCCGCGCGTTCACCACGTCGTCCAGCCAGGCGTCCGCGTCGTCGTAGTGGCGGGCCGTGTTGGTGACGGTGCTGCGGATCTCCATGTCCAAAGTCCCCTCCCCGAACAACTCCTCGAGGGTCTCCGCGACGGCGGAACTGACGCAGCCGTGGCCGCTGGGGTTCTCCGGGTACGGCGGGGCCTGCCGCAGCGAGGTCCACCCCGGGTCCGGGGTGGTCGCGGGGTTGCCGTCCCGGTCGGCCTGCTGGATCGCGGTGACCGGTCGCCAGAAGGCGGTGTCGTACTTGACCCGCCAGCAGGTGATCAGCGCGTCGGCTCCGGCCGAGTTGGCGGCCGCGAACACCCGTGCCGAGTCCACGACGTCCATCCCGTGGCGGGCCGCCCGCTCCCGCATCGCGTCCTGGTACTGCCGCACCGGGTTGTCGCTGTAGAACAGCGCGACGTCGGTCTGCTCCGCGGTCCGGCTGGTGCTCGTCTCCGACCCCATCGCCGCCACCTCGGCGACGTCCGCGGCGTACTCCTCGCTGTCCAGGGGATCAGGCCCGTCCGTGGTGAAGCGCTCCACCGATCCGACGACCAGCGGCTCGGTGAAGCCCAGCCACGGAGCGAGGAACTCCCCGGTGCCGGTCGGCACCCACGTGCCGGGAGGCGGCTCGGCGGGCCTGGGGAGGGTGATCGGGGCATCCCGACCGTCGTCCGCGCGGGCCGCCACGAGCGCCGCCGCGGCATCCGCACCCACCTGCTGACCGTTCCGCCGCGCCTCGCTGTCCGGGACGCTCGCGAGCCAGGCGTCGTAGTCCGCGTCCAGGGCGGCCCGGGAGGCCGGGAAGTACTGGCCGAGCACGTCGTGGGCCGCGGTCGCCGCGGCCACGTCGGACGCGGCGCCCTCGTCCTCGGCGGTGACGACCGCGTCGTACACGGCCGTCGACACGAAGCCGAGGTAGAGCTGGGCCACCGGTGGCGGCTTCTCGCCCTCGACGCCGATGGTCCGCCAGGCGATGGCGTTCCAGGCGATCACGACACCGGGATCCGTGCTCACCTGCGCCAGCGGGTGAGCGGCCGCGGCGGTCGGCGTCCCCGCGAGCACCAGCAGCGCGGTGGCCGCGACGATGCTCTCGCGTCGTGCACTGCGGGTCCCGGTCATGGGCCGTCTCCCGTCCGCAGCCCCGCACCGCGCCACCTCTGGCCCGCCGGCTCGGGGCCGGTGGCGGCTCTCGACGCGGGGATCGGACGCTAGTCGGGCGCGCGCACCGTCGACAGGGCCCAGGGGCCCCGTGGGCGCCGCGGGGTCCTTCGCACTGGTCCCGCGGGGGCCGGTGCACCCGCTCGCCGACACCGGCGCGATCCCCCGGCGGTCCGGCCCGGAGATCGTCGGTCCGCCGCCCTGGTCGGGACGACGGCTCACGCGTCCGACAGCGGGAGCCGCAGGACGATCTCGCCGTCGTCCACCTCGCCGGTGGGCCGGAAGCCCAGCCCCTCGTAGAACGGCCCCGGGTTCCCCTCGCCGGGCTCGTAGCTGGTGAGCAGCTCGGTGCCGCCGTCCGCACGGACCAGGTCGATGACCTGCGCCAGCACCGCCCGGCCGATCCCGCGCCGCTGGTGGTGCTTGTCGACGAGCAGCCGCCACAGGAAGTGGCGCCCCCGGTACGGGCCCTCCCGCGCCTTCCACGAGAGCATCACGAAACCGACCGGCTCGTCGCCGCAGTACACGGCCCGGTACCAGGGGTGGGCCGAGGGCTCCTCGGCGGCGTCGCGCAGGGAGCGCTTGACCGAGGCCACGAACCGCTTCTGGTCCTTGCGGACGCGCACGGCGCGCACCGCGTCGCGGTTGTCGTCGGTGATCTCCCGGAGGTGCACGCGCGGAGTCGTCACGCCGCTCCCTCCCCCCGTGCCGCCGCGACGTCGTCGTCCCGCCACAGCGGGGTCACCGCCAGCCACCGCTGCCGGCCCAGCCGGGGCAGGCCCAGCCAGCCGGCCGTCAGGCCGACGGCGTCGCCGGCCCAGACGAAGAACACCTCCCGGTAGACCGGGTTGCCGCCGGCGGGGAGGACGTCGAAGTCGAAGGCCAGCTGCCCCTCGATGGGCGGGGGCGGCAGGGCGTGGGTCGCCGCGTTGCGGGCGGCGGCCGCGCGGCGGACGGCGCTGGTGTCCCAGGCGAAGCCGGTCCAGTCCGGCTCGCGGATCTGCACGCCCGGGGCCTTGACGACGTGCACGGCCAGGTGCCCGGCCTCGATCACCAGCGAGCCGTGCGGGAGGGTGAGCCGGATGCCGCGCGACCGCCAGGACGCGTGGGCCGCCCGGTACTCCGCGAGCAGGCGCTCCCGGAAGTTCTCCGCGGACAGGCCGGCCACCCCGCGGGGCGTGTCGAACAGCTGGGTCGGCTCGTAGCGCTCGGCGTTCGGCCGCCACATGGCCCGGGTGGTCTCCCGGAGCCAGCGCACGACGTCGCGCTCCTCGAGCGTCTGCTTGCAGTCGAGGAGTGCTGTCGATGCAGCGGGATCCCAGTCCTGCATGCAGGAAGTGAAGAGGAACGGCGGGGCCTTGGGTAGCGATGTGCGCCTGGCGCACCCCGCCGGCGTTGTCGCGGGCGAGGTCGGGCGCGCAGGATGGGCTGCGTGCCTGGGTCCTTCACCGGTGTCGGCGTCGCACTGGTCACGCTGTTCGACGAGCGGGGCGCCCTGGACGCCCCGGCCACCGCCGACCTCGCCGTCCGGCTGGTCGACGCCGGCGTGCGGGCCGTGCTCGTCGCCGGCACCACCGGGGAGGCGTCGACGCTCACCCCCGAGGAGCGCAGCGCCCTGGTCGGCACCGTGCGCACCGCCGTCCCGGGGGACGTGCCGGTGATCGCGGGCACCGGCGCGCCGACCGGGGCGCAGGCCGCCGCGCTGACCGAGCGGGCCTTCGACGCGGGTGCCGACGCCGCCCTGGCGCTCTCGCCCCCGGGCGTCGCCGACCCGCGCGCGTACTACGAGCGGGTCGCCAAGGCCGCCGCCGGGCGGCCGCTGCTGGCCTACCACTTCCCGGTCGCCTCTTCCCCGGGCGTCCCGGTGCACCTGCTGCCCGACCTGCCGGTGTCCGGCCTCAAGGACTCCTCCGGCGACGCCGGCCGGCTGCTCGACGAGATCGAGGTCTTCGACGGGGACCTCTACACCGGCTCGTCCGCGCTGCTGACGATGTGCGGTGCGCTGGGTGTCGCGGGGGCGCTGCTGGCGCTGGCCAACGCCGCGCCGGAACCGTGCGTCGCGGCGTTCGCGGGCGACGGCGCCGCCCAGGTCGGGCTGACCGCCGCCCACCGCGCCGCGACGGCCGACTTCCCTGCCGGGATCAAGCGGATGACCGCCGAGCGCTTCGGCGTCTCCCCGGTGACCCGTCTGGGGAGCTGAGCCCCGCCGGCAGGCGGAACGCGCACACGGTCAGCACGACCGCGGCCACCGACACCAGGGTGAGGGTGAGGGTCTGCAGGACCTCGTCACTCGGCGTCTCCAGCAGGTGCAGGGTCAGCTGGTGGTAGAGCTGGTGCGGCAGGTAGGCCACGACCGCGGCCAGCCCCGTGGCCCGGGCGAGCCAGACGCCACCGGTGAGCAGCGCGACGAGAGCGACGACGCCGACGGCGAGGTTGCCCTGGCCCACGTCGCGCAGCAGGTGCTCGTTGTAGGGGCCGTCGACGCTCACCCAGTGCCGTCCGAAGCCGGGGAAGTCCCGGTAGAAGGACGCCGGCGCGAGGGTCTGCCACCCACCGACGACCAGGCCGAAGACGACGAAGAAGGCCAGCAGGCCCCTGACGGTACGGCGCACGGACCCTCCTCTGCCGCGGGTCCTGCGATCGTCCTCCCCACCCGCGGCGCGTCACAGGGACCACCGGCACCGCTCGGTCCGACGCGCGCCGTGGCGGAGCGGGCCCGGTGCGGACCCCGCCTAGCCTCGGGACCGTGCCCTTCACCGTCCCCGACGCGCACCTGCTCGCCCTGGCGGCGCACGAGGGCCAGGTGGACGAGCAGGGTCGCGACCACTACCTCGCGCGCCTGCGGCCGGTCGCCGAGGCGCTGCGCCCGTTCGGCCCCGAGGCCGAGATGGCCGGTGCCCTGCGGGACATCGTCGAGGGCACCCGCGACCACCCCGACCCGGCCCGCCGCTACGACCTGGGCCGGCTGCGCGCCCTCGGCGTCCCGGAGGTCGTCGTCGAGGCCGTCGACGCCGTCACCCGTCGCCCCGGCGAGCCCTACATCTCGGGCCTGATCCACCGCGCCGCGGCCCACCCGCTCGGCCGCCTGGTCCTGCTGGCGGCCAACAAGCAGGACCTCGCGGCCAGCGCCGCCCTGGCCGCGCGCGACCCGGAGAAGGCCCGCCGCCTCCGCGAGGGCCGCTTCCGCCCGGCCCGCCGGATCCTGCTCGCCGCCGAGGCCGCCGACCGCGTGCACGGCCGCCGCGTCCTGGTCTGACCCGCCTGCCGCCCTCTTGACAAGATTTCCTGTCAGCACGACGCTCGGACCGTGCGAGCCGTCGACGTCATCAGCGACCCCGCTGCTGCCGCGGTCGCGCTCGACCCCGTCCGCGCCCGGCTGCTCGCCGAGCTCCGCGCGCCGGCGTCCGCGGCGGCGCTCGCCGAGCGGGTGGGGCTGAGCCGGCAGAAGGTAAACTACCACCTGCGCAAGCTCGAGGAGCACGGGCTCGTCGAGGAGTCCGACACCCGGCGGTGGGGCGGGCTCACCGAGCGCCTCCTGGTCGCCACCGCCGCCGGCTACCTGGTGTCCCCGGGGGCCCTCGGCGACGCCGCGGCCGACTCCGCCCGCACGCGCGACCGGTTGTCGGCGGCCTACCTGCTCGCGCTCGCGGGCCGGGTCCTGCGCGAGGTGGGCGGGATGGCGGCGCGCGCCCGGCGCACCGACGCGCCGCTGCCGGTCCTCGCCCTGGACGCCGACGTCCGCTTCGCCTCCCCCGCCGACCGCGCGGCCTTCGCCGACGAGCTCGCCACCGCGGTCACCCGTCTGGTCGCCCGGTACCACGACGAGGACGCGCCGGAGGGCCGATGGCAGCGCGTCCTCGTCGGCGTGCACCCCGTTCCCGCCGACGTCCCGGTCGGCCCGCCAAGGGAGGAGTTGCCGTGACCCGCTACGACCCCGACGAGCCGACCGCCCGCGTCTCCGCCCACGAGGTCGAGGTCCCCGGCGACCCGGTGGACGTGTGGCAGGCGATCGCCACCGGGCCGGGCATCTCCACGTGGTTCGTGCCCGCCGAGGTGGAGGAGCACGAGGGCGGCCGGATCGTCACCCACCACGGGCCGTTCGGCAGCTCCGAGGGCGTCGTCACCGCCTGGGAGCCCCCGCACCGCTTCGCCTACGAGGAGCGGGACTGGGACCCCGACGCACCCGACGCGCCACCGTGGGCGACCGAGCTCCTCGTCGAGGCCCGCGACGGCGGCACGTGCGTCGTCCGCCTCGTGAGCGGCTTCTTCACCGGCGGCGAGGGCTGGGAGGACCAGCTCGAGGGCACCGACGAGGGGTGGCGGGGTGCGCTGCTGAACCTCCGCCTCGTCCTGACCCACTTCCCCGGGCAGCCGGCCGCGCCGATGCTCGTCTTCGGCGCCGTCCCGGACCGCTCCCCCGACGACGTCGGCCGCGAGCTGCTCGCCTCCGTCGGCCTGGCCGGTGCCGGGGTCGGCGACCGGGTGGCGGTGGACGCCGGCGCGCCCGCCACCTCGGGGACGGTCGTCGACGCCGGGCGGCGCACCGTCCTGCTGCACGTGGACCGGCCGCATCCCGGGATCGTCGAGATCGGCGCATTCGACTACGGCGGCCCGAAGGTCACGGTGCGCGGTCACCTGTTCGGGGACGGCGGCGCGGCGGCCGCCGAGCGGGAGGCGCCGCGCTGGACGGCGTGGCTGACCGAGCACCTGCCCGGGTTCGTGCCGCTGACGTGACGGCCGGTCTGTCGGTGGCGACGGAGAGGATCGGGGCATGGCAGCCTTCTTCCTCCCGCGGGCGAGCGACGACGAGCAGGCCGAGCGGCTCTACGAGGCCCTGGCCGAGTTCGCCGGCTGCGAGCCGGCCCCCGTGGACCGGCGCGTCCGGTCCATCGCCTTCCCGCACGAGGGAGCCGAGTGGGTCGCCGAGGTCGGGGAGGAGCTCCGCGGACGGCGGACGACGCGACAGTTCCGCCGCGGCGAGGTGGTCGAGCGCTCCGAGCACCTCGCCTCGTCCTCGCGGGTGCTCGCCGTCTACCCGGGGACGCCGTTCGTCGTCGTGACCGACGCGCAGCCGATCACCGGAGCCCCGTCGGAGTGGGCCAACCCGTTCACGGCCCAGCCCGACCGGGTGACGTACTTCGACGCGCCGTGAGCCGCCGGTTCCCCGGGCCGGCCGTGCTCCGCCCCGGCGAGTCGGGCACATCCCGCCGAACCTGCGCGCGCATCTCCTCCATGTTGTGCCAGTGCGACGCGGCTCGATGACTGCGTAACGTCACGGAGTGAATTCAGGGCGTACTGGTCCGTCACGGCCGGCACGCATCTTCCCCTGACCGAGGAGTTCTCCGTGTCGTCCTTCCCGCGCCCGCACCTGACGCTCGCCCCCGCTCCCGCCCCGCAGCCGGCCGCGCCGTTCCTCGGCGGTGCCGTCCCGGCCGGCGACGAGTCCTGGCGCCTGGACGCCCTGTGCGCCGAGACCGACCCGGAGGCGTTCTTCCCGGAGAAGGGCGGCTCCACCCGCGAGGCCAAGCGCGTCTGCGCCTCCTGCCCGGTGCGGATGGAGTGCCTGGAGTTCGCGCTCGGCAACGACGAGCGGTTCGGCATCTGGGGCGGCCTCTCCGAGCGGGAGCGGCGCCGCCTGCGGCTGCAGCGCCGGGCCCCGCTCAGCGCCTGACGTCCCGGGGGGCTGCTCCCGCGGCCCCCCGGGACGACCGCGTAGGGGGCGCCCGGTCCGGGCCCCGCTCCTCCGCCGTGGCGCGCGCGTCGTCCGCCGACCCACAATCGCGCCGGAGGGGGCGGGCGGTCCCGGCTCCGACCGGCGAGAGGAGTCCCGGTGGACGACGACGCGGCGCCCGGACGACGGCTGCGCAGCCAGGCCTGGTTCGACAACCCCCACGATCCCGGGATGACGGCGCTCTACGTCGAGCGGTACCTGAACTGGGGGCTCACCCGCGAGGAGCTCCAGTCGGGCCGGCCGGTCGTCGGCATCGCGCAGACCGGCTCGGACCTCGCGCCGTGCAACCGGCACCACCTGGTCCTGGCCGAGCGCGTCCGCGAGGGCATCCGGGACGCCGGCGGGTTGGCGCTGGAGTTCCCGGTGCACCCCATCCAGGAGACGGGACGGCGCCCGACGGCGGCGCTCGACCGCAACCTCGCCTACCTGGGCCTGGTGGAGGTCCTCCACGGCTACCCGCTGGACGGCGTCGTGCTGACCACCGGCTGCGACAAGACGACCCCGGCCTGCCTCATGGCCGCGGCCACCGTCGACCTGCCCGCGATCGTGCTGTCGGGCGGGCCGATGCTCAACGGCTGGCACGACGGAGAGCGGACCGGGTCGGGGACGATCGTCTGGCGGGCCCGCGAGATGCTCGCCGCCGGCGAGATCGACGAGGCCGGGTTCGTCGACCTGGTCGCCTCCTCGGCCCCCTCCCCCGGCCACTGCAACACGATGGGCACCGCCTCGACGATGAACGCGATCGCCGAGGCCCTCGGCATGAGCCTGCCCGGCTGCGCCGCCATCCCGGCACCGCACCGGGACCGCGCCCGCATGGCCTACCTCACCGGCCGGCGGATCGTGGAGATGGTGCGCGAGGACCTCAGGCCCTCGCACGTCCTCACCCGGGAGGCGTTCGAGAACGCCGTCGTCGTCACCTCCGCGATCGGCGGCTCCACCAACGCGCCGATCCACCTGAACGCGATCGCCCGGCACGCCGGCGTCCCGCTGGACCTGGCGGACTGGCAGGAGCTCGGGCTGACCGTCCCGCTCATCGTGGACGTGCAGCCGGCCGGCCGGTTCCTCGGCGAGGAGTTCCACCGGGCCGGTGGGGTGCCGGCTGTCGTCCACGAGCTGATGGCGCGCGGGCTGATCCACACCGACGCCGTGACGGTGAACGGCGCGACGATCGGCGAGAACTGCCGGGACGGCGCCTCGACCGACCGCGAGGTCATCCGCAGCTTCGACCGGGCGCTGCTGCCCGACGCGGGCTTCCTCGTGCTGCGCGGCAACCTGTTCGACAACGCGATCATGAAGACCAGCGTCATCTCGCCCGAGTTCCGGGAGCGCTACCTCTCCGACCCCGCGCACCCGGGCGTGTTCGAGGGCCGGGCCGTCGTCTTCGACGGGCCGGAGGACTACCACGCCCGCATCGACGACCCGGCGCTGCACATCGACGAGACGTGCCTGCTGGTGATCCGCGGGGTCGGCCCGCTGGGCTACCCGGGCTCGGCCGAGGTCGTCAACATGCAGCCGCCCGCGGCGCTGATCCGGCAGGGCGTGCGCGCGCTGCCCTGCATCGGCGACGGCCGCCAGTCGGGGACGTCGGGCTCGCCCTCGATCCTCAACGCCTCACCCGAGGCCGCGGCCGGCGGCGGGCTGGCTCTGCTGCAGACCGGGGACGTCGTCCGGATCGACCTGCCCGGCGGCCGGGTCGACGTCCTGCTGCCCGACGAGGAGCTGGCCGAGCGCCGCCGCCGGCTGGAGGAGGCCGGCGGGTACCCGGCGCCGGCGTCCCAGACGCCGTGGCAGGAGATCCAGCGCGCGATGGTCACCCAGCTGTGCGACGGCATGGTCCTCGGCCCGGCGGTCGGCTACCAGCGCGTCGCGCAGACCTCGGGCGTGCCGCGCGACAACCACTGAGCCGTTCCCGGCCGGACGACGACTCCCCCGTCACGGTGGTCAGCGGTCCACCACGTTGCGCAGGTCCCGGCCCGCCAGCAGCGCCGCGAGGTTGGCCGCGACCAGCTCGTCCGCGCCGACCGGCCGGCCCCCGGCGGCGTGCGGCGTGAGCAGGAGGCCCGGGGCGTCCCACAGCGGGGAGTCGGCCGGGAGCGGCTCGGTGCGGGTCACGTCGAGCGCGGCGCCGGCGAGGCGTCCCGCGCGCAGGGCGTCGACGAGCGCGTCCTCGTCGACGGTCGAGCCGCGGCCCACGTTGACGACCAGGGCGTGCGCGGGCAGCGCGGCCAGCCGTTCGGCGTCGAGGGCCCGGTCGGTGCCGGCGGTCGACGGCAGGATCATGAGCAGGACGTCGGTCCGCCCGAGCTCGCGCGCCAGGTCGTCCTCGGCGACGACGGGGACCCCGGCCCGCTCCCCCGCGCTGCGCGCCACCCCGCGGACCTGGGCACCCAGCGCGGCGAGCACCGGGGCGAGGGTCTGGCCGATGGCGCCGAACCCCCAGACGAGCACGCGGGCGTCTATCAGGGTGGTCACCGCCCCCTCCGGGTGCAGCGGCTGCAGGCCGCCGAGCTCGTCGGCCCAGCGGTGCTCGGCCTGGGCGCGGGTGGCCGCGGGCAGCCGGCGGACCAGCGCGAGGACCAGCGCCAGCGCGTGCTCGGTCACCGTCCGGCTGTGCAGGCCCGCGCCGCTGGTGATGACGACGTCCGCGGGGAAGCCGGCGGCCAGCACGGCGTCCGGCCCGGCCGCCAGCGTCTGCACCCACCGCAGGTGGGGCATGCGACCGGCGACGGCGGCCAGGTCGGCCGTCGAGCTGCCCCACACGACCATCGCCTCGGCGTCGAGGTGCTCGTCGGGGACGGGTGCCGAGGCGTCGTAGGTGACCGCGCGGACGCCGTCGGGCAGGTCCGGCACCAGCGGGACGGAGTCGGGGAGCAGGAGCTTCACGGGCTGGGGCCTCTCGTCGGGTCAGGGGCCGGATCGGGTCAGGCGGAGGTGCTCACGGTGCCTCCTGGCGGCGGACGCCTGCAGGCCCATGGCACACCCCGCGCAGGGACGCCGCCACCGCAGGCCGGCGGCCCGGCGTCCTGTCCCGACGAGGCCTCAGCCGCCGCGCGGCCGGTCGGCCACGAGCCGGACGATCGGGGCCAGCGCCCGGTCGAGCGGCACGAACCGCGAGGCCAGGTCGCGGACGACGGCGGCCGGCCGGGACGTGCGGAACACCAGCCGGCCCAGGACGCGTGAGGTGCGCTGCGCGGACTCCACGCGGGGGCGCTGCCGGGCCTCGTGGTCCCGCGGCACGGCGGGCACGGACCCCGGCGTGGCCCGCGCCAGCGACCGGCCCAGCACGTCCGCGGACTCGATCGCCATGGCGGCCCCGATGCCCGCGGTCGGGAGGAACCCGGCCGCGGCGTCACCCAGCAGGACCACCCGGCGCGAGGTCCACGTGCGGGCCCGGACGTCGGTCATCGGCCAGTAGTGGGTGCCGTGGCCGGCGGCGACCGTGCGGAGCGCGCGCTCGAGCCGGGCGTCGTCGGCCCGCAGCCGCCCGCGCACCCGGCCAACGAACTCCGCGGCTCCGCGGGCGGTGTCCCGGCGCGGGCCACCCAGGAAGACCCCGACCCGGCCCCGGACCGGGTACGTGCCGAGGAAGAACCCCCGCCCCCAGCACTCCTCGTACCGGTCCGGCGCGTCGTCCGGGTCGGTCCAGCCGACCCAGCCGCCCCAGCCGGTGTCGTACGCCCGGACCCGGCCGCCGTCCTGCTCGATCCGGGTCACGGTCGCGCCGTTGCTGACCCGTCCCCCCGCGGCGGCCGGGACCGCCAGGAGCTCGCCCCGCTCGATGCCGCGGTGGTCCCCGGAGGCCAGCAGGCTCTCGAAGGAGTACTCCCGCAGCGGCCGGCCCGCCCGGTCCCGCAGCGTGTACCGGCGGACGGGCACGCTGCGTTCGCGGTAGGTGCCCCCCACCTGCAGGTGCCGCAGCGCCGGGTCGACCAGCGGGACCAGTCCGAGCACGTGGCCCCGGTCGGCGCCGGAGGGCCGTCGTTCCGGCAGGAACGGGTGCAGCCCGGCTCCGCGGAGGCACAGCGCGAGCGTCACCCCGCCACGCCCGCGCCGACGACCAGGACCCGCAGCGGGTCCTCCCGGACGGCGGCGAGCTGCTCGGCCACGGTTCCCGGTTCGAGCGCCGGCATCCCACCTCCCGACGGACCCGGGGACTCCCTCCACGGTCCTCCCCGCGGCCGTCGGCCGGGGATCAGCCCCGGTAGTTCACGTGGACGTGGTCGAAGTGGTTGGCGGTCACGCCGCCGCGGTCGGCCATCCGCTCGAAGGAACCGTTCGGTGACTGCAGGATCCGCTGCTGCCAGATGAGGTAGTCGACGCCGAGCTCGTCCCAGTGGTCCCTGTGGTACTGGACGATGGCGTCGCCGAGGTCGGCGTCGGTGAGGACCATGTAGTCCACGGCCAGCCCGGAGGGGTGGCCGCCGGGGTCAGCCGCGCTGGCGCGGGTGCCGCCCAGCGTGATGCCGGCGGCGCCGGGCACGGTGGAGACGACGGCGTTCGCGGCGGCCTGCGCGGCCGCCTTGATGCTCCCGGCGGTGTTGGTGATGCGGGCGACCGCGCCCGGCGCGGCCGCAGCGGCTCGCGCGGGCGCCGCCTGCTCCGGTGCGGCGGCTCGCGCGGCGGCCTCGGCCTCCTGCCGGGCGGCCGCCTCGGCCTCGGCGGCGGCCCGCGCGGCGGCCTCGGCCTCGGCCTTCTGCCGGTCGAGCACGGCCTGGTCGGCGGCGGCCTGCGCCTGCTGCGCGGCGGTCTGCTCGGCCTCGCGGGAGGCGCGGCTGGCGGTGAGGTCCTCGAGCGGCTGCAGGTCCGGGGCCGGCGCCGCGTCGACCTCGACGGGGGCGGACTGCGCGGTCAGCCCGAGCTGCTCGGCGACGCTGACCGACTCCGACGCGCCGGCTTCGGCCTGCGCCGGCGGACCCGTCCCGACGAGGACGTTCGCCATGACGGCGCCGGCGACGGCCGTGCCCAGGAGGAGGGCCGGACGGCGGCGCGAGCGGAGGGTGCCACGACGGTCGGCGCGGCGGGACGTGGTGGTTCGGGGGTCCATGGGGTGGGGTGCTCCGGGTGTGCGGGCGCAGCGGAGCCCGCGGCGGGACGCGGGTGCGGCGGGGAGGGCGGTCGGGCGGGCGACGGTCCGGGGGGACCGGCCGGTGCGCGGACCACGGGGGGACGGCGGGGGTGCCGGTCGAGCGAGGTGCTCGCGTGGTGCCGCTGGCGGCGCGGTCGGGGACGGTCGCGGGCGATCAGGTGCGCGGGCGCGCCCGGTACCGGTGCGAAGGCGGGTGTCCGGCAGGGCAGCGGCACGCCATCCGGCGGCTCTCCGTTCTTCCGATGGCCGCCTACCGAGTTAGCTGACGGGTTCGGGCGGGAAGCGGCCCTACCCGCCCCGGACTCGTGCCCGGGAGCGGGATTCACCCCAGTACTGCGATGGGTCCCCGGCCCGCCCCGGAGGGCGACTCGGCGGCGACCGCTCGGCTTCCCCGGAAGGGGACGTGACGACCGCGCGGACGTACCCACCGTAACCGCCGTTATGCGTTTGTGACAATCGCGCGCCGACGATTCGTCGGGTGATGCGGGTCGCGCCTCCCCCGCTCGACGGCCCGGACGTGTAGGGGCCATGGATCCGCGCGGCGCCGCCCCGCCGGCCGCACGCTGGCGTCCTGCGACCCGGCGGCGGCCGCGCTGCTCACGCGGCGGCTGCTCGACGTCCTCGCGGCGCGGAGCCCGGCCCTAGGGTGGAGCCGTGGAGGTCTGGTTCAACCCGTCCTGCTCCAAGTGCCGCACCGCGCGCGCCCAGCTGGAGGAGGCCGGCGTCGAGTACACGCTGCGCCGCTACCTCGAGGACCCGCCGAGCGAGGCGGAGCTGCGCGCCGCGCTGGCCGCCCTCCACCTCGAGCCCTGGGACGTCACGCGGATGTCCGAGCCGCTCGCCCGCGAGCTGGGGCTGCGCGACCTGCCCCGGGACGCCGACACGTGGATCCGCCTGCTGGCCGAGCACCCCCGGCTGATCCAGCGCCCGCTCGTGCTCACCGACGACGGCCGGGCGTGGATCGCCCGCGACGGCCAGACCCTGACCGAGGTCGTCGCGGCCGGTCGGCGTCCCGGCGAGGACGCCGACCAGCGGACGGGGGGCTAGCGGGAGAGCAGCCGCCGCAGCCCGGCGACCGGCGCGCGCAGCGACCACCACGCCAGGCGCACCGGCACGCCGGCCGCGGCCCGGGTCCCGCGCACGCACAGGCGCCGCAGGTCGGCGTACGTGGCCGGGCGGGGGCCGCTCGCCGGAGCGGGCCGCGGTCCCGCGGCCGGAGCGGACTCGTCGGGGGGTGGCGTCGCCGGGACGATCAGGTCGACGGTCGTCCGCCGCCGCGGCGCCCGCAGCGACTCGAACGACGGGATGGGCGGCGGGATCGGCGCCTCGCCGTCGGGCGGCTCGATGCCCGCGGCGACCGCCTCGGCGTGCACCTCGGCCTCCGACGGGGCCGCGCGGGGGGCCTGGCCGACCGGCTCGGGGACGGCGTTCCGGATCGCGGAGATCAGGCCCGGGCCGAGCCCGTCGATCGCGGCGAGCTCGCGCCGGCTGAGCCCCGCCAGCTCCTCGGTCGTGGTCACGCCCGCGCGCAGCAGCGCGGCCACGGCCCGCCCGGGCAACCCCAGGTCGCGGATCGTCCCCGCCGGCACACCCCCCGGCGACTCGATCGGCATGCCGCCCAACCTATCGCCGCGCCCGGCCGGTGCGCTCCGCGGGCCGGGTGGTCGCGACGCTACTCGCGGGTGAAGGTGCCCAGCCCGGTGCGGTCGTAGAAGTCGAGCCGGACGGTCGCGGCCCGGTCGCCCTCCACCGTGAAGATCGCTCCGGCGAGCCCGTTGGCGTTCTCGCCGACGGTCTCGAAGGTGAACGTGTCCCCGGTGTGGTGGGTCAGGGCGAAGGTCGTGGGCAGGTCCGGCGGCCCCATCGACATGCTGAGGGCGTCCCCGGCGGCGGTCACGGTCAGCGGGCCGTAGTAGGGGTTGGCGTAGGTCCCGGCGTACGTGGTCGGTGGCCGGGCCGGCGCCGCGTCGGCGGGCGGCGGGGCCGTCCAGTCGGTCTCCGGCGCGTCGGCCGCCTCGACCTGCTCGAAGACGGCCGCGGTGAAGGTGAGCCAGTCGACCGTGGGCTGCCCGTGGTTCGCGACGTCGAAGAACCCGGCGGCGATCGCCTCGGGGATGCCCTGGGGACGCCCGTTGGTCAGCACCACGATGCCGAGCTGCTCCACGGGCAGCATCAGGACCGTCGTGGCGGCGCCCAGGAAGAAGGCCCCGGAGTGCCCGATCTGCAGCCGACCCTGGTCGTCGTAGGAGACGTTCCAGCCCAGACCGTAGAAGCCCGTGCGGGCCTCCGGGCCGGACGGCCGGCTGGACACCGAGTGCGGGACGCGGGTGACGTCCAGCGCGTCCGGGTCGACGACCTGCCGGCCCTCGTACACGCCGTTGCCCAGCTGGAGGCGCACCCACTCGGCGAGGTCCCGCACCGAGGAGCTGGCCCCGCCGGCGGGTGCCTCGGCGTCGGCGTCCCGGGTGTAGCGGGCCTCCCACGTGCCGTCGCCGGTCGGCACGTGGATCGCCGCCCTGTTCGCCGCGTTCGCGTAGTCCTGGTGGCGGTAGCTGGTCGACGTCATGCCCAGCGGCTCGAACAGCTCCTGCCGGGCCAGGTCCTCCCACGGCAGGCCCGCGGCCTCCGCCGCGGCCTGGCCGGCCGCGGTGAAGCCGAAGTTGCTGTAGGCGTAGGTCGACCGGAACGGCTCCAGGGGCTGCTGGTCGAGGCGGCCGAGGATGTGGTCGCGGTCCCAGCCGAGGTCCTCGAGCAGGTCACCCGCCCCGGTGTGCAGGCCGCTGCGGTGCGACAGCAGGTCGGCGAAGGTGGCGTGCTCGGTGACGTAGGGGGCGGAGAGGGCGAAGTCCGGGTCGGACGCCGCGACGGGGTCGTCCCACCCGATGACGCCGTCCCCCACGACACGGGCGATGACGGTGGAGGCGAGCGGCTTGGACACCGAGGCCACCTGGAAGACCGTGTCGGGGTCGACCGTCTCGGGCCTGCCCACCTCCCGGACGCCGAAGCCCTTCGCGGAGACGACCCGGTCACGGTGGACGACGGCGACTGCCACGCCGGGGAGCGGGTCCGGTCCATCGCGTCGGTGACCAGCCCGTCGAGCGCGGCCACCGCGGAGTCGACCTGCTCCTGGGTCAGCAGCGCCTCCGGGGCCGGGGGCACCGGGGGCAGCGTCGCGGCCGCCGGGGCGCCGACGGGCGCCCCGGTCGCGGCGCACGCCGTCGTCCAGGCCGTCATCGCCGCCAGCGCGGCCGCCGGGCCGGCCGAGCGCAACGGCCGGGGCGCCCGGCGGCCGCGCCCGGGTCGGCGGAGGGCGGTCGCGGGGTCGCGGAGCCCTGCGGAGGAGGTGGTGGACATCGTCCACGGTCCAGACTGGCGCCGCCGTGCCGGTGCCTGTTCGTGAGCGCCACGGGCGGGGCCGGCCGGACGCACGGCACGCGGGATGCCCGTGGTGCTGCCGGACCCTAGCGACGAGGGCGCCCGGGAAGCCGCCGGTCGCAGCGACGTCGAGCGCCGCGCGGCGGGCCATCACCCTCCGCCCTCCAGGAGCCGCGCACCGGTCGCGGTCCCGCCGCACCGACGGACCTCCCCGGCCTACGCGGACCGGCCGAGCAGCGCGGCGAGCCGGTCGATCGCCGGGGCGTCGTCGGACACCGGTCGGGACGGCGCGAACGGCCGCCGTCCCTCCGGGATGCGCCCGAGCAGGTCGCGGCTGAACGCCAGCTCGGCCGCGGCGAGTTCGTCGGGGAAGGGGGTCGGCCGGCCGGTCGCGCGGGCGAGGTCCCAGCCGTGCACCAGCGTCTCGACGGTCCGCAGGTGCACCACCGCGGGGCCGGGCAGGTGCCGGCCGGGAGTGCGTGCGTGCGGTCGAGGACGCCGGGCTCGCGCAGCGCCGCCAGCAGCTGGTCGGCCGAGTCCCGGTGGGCGGCCACGGGGTCCTCTCCCAGCTGGTCCACGGAGGCGCGCCGGCCGAGCTGGTCCAGCGGCGGCAGCGGCTCGCCCCGCAGGACACGGACGACGAGGCGGTTGCCGCCGACGAGGTGGTTGACCAGCCGGCGGACCGTCCAGTCGGTGCACGGCGTCGGGGCGTCCCACTGGTCCGGCGTCACGGCGGCGACCAGCTGCCCGGTGCCGTCGAGAGCGGTGGCCAGCGGGGCGAGGGGGGCGTCGGTCACGGGGCCTCCGGGAGTCGGCGGGTCGGTCCGGACGGCCAGGGTGGCAGCGGGTACCGACGATCCGCCCGGCCGCCCGGCCGCCCGGGCGCGGGCTCCCGCGGGAGCCGGCGGCACCTCGTCGCGCCGGCACGTGAGGACCGCGCCCAGGTGGGCGAGGAAGGCGGGGATGGTCATCGCCGCCACCTCGGCACCACCGACCAGCGGGACGCCGGCCTCCCCGTCGAGGACGACCTGGACGACGGGCGCCCCGCCCCCCGCGGACACGACGAGCTGGACCACCGGTCTCCCGCCCGCGGTCGTGAGCGCGAGGTCGCACCGGTACGGGCAGGGGTCGGTCGCCGCCATGCCGGCACGCTAGGGACGGCACGGTCCGGCCGTCTGTGCGCAGAGGTGCGTATTGCGCCGGCTCCCTCAGCCCGCCTCGGCCCAGGACCGCACCACGGCGACGTCGAGCGGGAAGTCGACCGGGAACGCCCCGAACAGCAGCCGCCCCGCCTCGGCCGCCGCACGCCGCACCTCGGTCACGACGTCGGCGGCGAGGGCCTCGGGGGTGTGGACGACCACCTCGTCGTGCAGGAAGAAGACCAGGTGCGGCCGCTCGTCCACCCGCCCGGTTCCGCCGAGCCGCCACAGCCGGTTGCGCAGGTCGGCCAGCCAGCACAGCGCCCACTCCGCACCGGTGCCCTGGACGACGAAGTTGCGGGTGAACCGGCCCCAGGCGCGGCGGGAGCGGTCCCGCTGCTCGCGGCCGTCGTCCTCGTCGGCGGGCTCGCCCAGCCCGACCGGCCGCTCCGCCCACGCCCCCGTCGGCGCCGGGGACCCCCGGCCCAACAGGGTGTGCACCACCTCGCCGCGCTCCCCCGCCCGGGCGGCCTCCTCCACCAGCCCGATCGCGCGGGGGTACCGGCGGGCCAGCCGCGGCATCATGCGCCCGCTCTCGCCGCGGGTGCCGCCGTACATCGCCCCGAGCATGCCGACCTTGGCCTCGGCGCGGCTCGCCACCGCACCGGCGGCCACCATGCCCGCGTAGAGGTCCGAGGACCGGGCCGCCTCGGCCATCGCGACGTCCCCGCTCATCCCGGCGAGCACCCGGGGCTCCAGCTGGGCGACGTCGGCGACCACGAACCGCCAGCCGTCGTCGGCCACCGCGGCGGGGCGGACCTGGGCCGGCACCGACAGCGCTCCTCCGCCGTTCGACGCCCAGCGCCCGGTGACCACGCCGCCCGGCACGAAGACCGAGCGGAACCGGCCGTCGCGCACCCAGGTGTCCAACCAGTTCCAGCCGTTGGCCGCCAGCAGCCGGGAGAGCTTCTTGTACTCCAGCAGCGGCGGGACGACGAGGGAGTCGAGCTGCTCGAGGGTCCAGGACCGGGTGTCGCGCGCCGGCAGCCCGGCGTCCTGCAGCGCCCGCAGCAGCGCGGCGGGCGAGTCGGGGTTGAGGTCGGGCACGCCGAGCGCGGTGCGCACCTCCCGGGCCAGCGCCTCCAGCCCCGCCGGGCGGGCCCCGGCGACCGGCCGCGGGCCGAGCAGGTCGGTGAGCAGGCGCGCGTGCACGTCGGCCCGCCACGGCAGCCCGGCCCAGGTCATCTCGGCGGCGGCCAGCGCGCCGGAGGACTCGGCCGCCACCAGCAGGCCCAGCTGCGCCCGCCGGGGCGACGCGGCGAGCACCGCCTGCTGGCGCGCGTGCTCGGCGACCGGGTCGAGGCGGTCGGCGGGGTCGTCGAGCGCGAACAGCGCCGGAGCGGCCGCGGTTCCCGGCTGCAGTGCGTCCCACCCCGGGGTGTCGTCGCCGGTGAGCAGCGCCGGGTCGGCGAAGGGCGACCGCCGGAGCAGCGCGTGGGCGAGCCGGAGGTCGGTGCAGCGCTCGACCCGGACGCCGGCCGCCAGCAGGGCCGGGTACCAGCGGGGGGTATCGTCCCAGACCCAGCGGACCGGCGCGGTCTCCCGGTCGGCCACGAACCGGGGCAGCTCGCCGGCGGCCAGCCGGGTCGCGGCGGTCGTCGTCCCGCCGTCGGTGCACTCGTGCGCCTCGACGACGCCCCCGTCGCGGCGGACGAGGACGACCCGGTGCACCCCGGCAGTGTCGCCGAGGGGGCCGACAGCGTTGCGGAGGCCGGGAGGTCAGCCGTCGGCGAGCCAGCTGCCGTGGAAGCCGAGGGGCACCCGCGCCGGCAGGTGCACCCGCGCGACCGGCTCGCCGGCGAAGTCCTGCGCGGCGAGGACGACGAGGTCGGTGGCGCCGCGGTCGGGATCGTGCACGAAGGCCAGGACGTAGCCGTCGTCCTCCGCCGCGTCGGGGGACGACGGCGCGAAGACGGCCTCACCGACGGTGGCGTCCCGCCCGAACGGGTGCGCCTCGGCGGTGCCGGAGACCAGGTCGTGCTTCAGCAGGGCGTTGGCGAACGCGCCGTCGGTGAACGTCCCCGTCGGGTGCACGGTCGCCGGGCCCAGGTCGCCCATCGCGGCGCTGTAGCCGTAGCGGTGCCGGCGGGAGACGACCCGCTCGTCGACGCGCGGGAACTCCTGCTCCCGGTCGTCGAGCCGGACCGTGGACACCCGGCCGGCGACCGGGTCGACGACCCAGCGGTCGAGGGTGAGCGGACCCTGCCCGGCCAGCGCGGAGAGGTCGTAGTCGCCCCCGTACCGGCACACGTCGACGACGACCCGGCCGTCCTCGTCGTCGTAGGCGTTGAGCGTGTGGAAGACCCAGCACGGGTCGACCTCGGCCCACCGCACCTCCCGGGTGGCGCCCTCCCGGGGCAGCAGCCCGATCCGCGGCGGGTGTGCGGGGTTCCAGGCGTAGGGCAGCCGCACCCCGGCCATCGCGGCGTCCATGCTGAACGTGACCGGCAGGTCCAGCAGCACCACGTACCGCTCGGTGAGGGCGAAGTCGTGCATCATCGGCCCGTCGGCGACGGGCACGTCGGTGGTGCCGCTGACCCTCCCGTCGGGGCCGACGACGACGTGCTGGACGTGGTCCCAGCCCCAGAAGTAGGCGACCGCGTGCAGGTCCCCGGTCCGCCGGTCGAGCTTGGTGTGCGCGGCGTAGCCGCCGGGCAGCGTGCCGTCGAAGTCGCACGGGCCCACGGTCTCCAGCTCGTCGGTGAGCACGTAGGGCAGCGGGCCGGCCTCGACGGTGGCCAGCGTCCGGCCGGCGTGGGTGATCACGTGCGTGTTCGCGGCGAAGTCCGTGTCGGCGTGGACCGGGCCGCCGGCCCACCGCTCCCCCAGGGCCTCGGCCACCTGCCGCGACCGGACCCAGCGGTTGCGGTACCACTCGGCGCGGCCGTCGCGCAGCCGGACGCCGTGCACCATGCCCGGGCCGAGGAACCAGTGCTCGACCGGCTCGTCGAGGCCCATCGGGTTGGGCCCGTTGCGCAGGTACCGGCCCGTCAGCTCCGCGGGCAGCCGGCCGGTGACCGGCAGGTCGAACGCGGTGACCTCCTCCGCCACGGGGGCGTAGGGCCCCTCGAGGAAGCGGCGCGCGTCGGTCGTCGGGTGCTCGAGCATCGTCTGCCCCTCGCGGGTCGTCGGGACGGCGCATCCGGGGCCGATGCTCACCGCCGAGCCCCGGACGCCGACAGGGCCCAACCGCCCTGCCGCGGCCGGGATCCCGCCGCGGCGCCCGCCCGGGTGCTTGGCTGACCGGCGCGGAGAGGAGTTCGCGATGCCGGTCCACCTCAACCACACCATCGTCGGCGCCCGCGACAAGCAGCGGTCGGCGGCCTTCCTCGCCGACGTCCTCGGCCTCGCGCCGCCCACCACCTTCGGCCCGTTCGCCGTCGTCTCGCTGGACAACGACGTCTCGCTCGACTTCGTGGACGACCCGCAGGTGCAGCCGCGGCACTACGCCTTCCTCGTGAGCGAGGAGGAGTTCGACGGGATCTTCGGCCGGATCCGGGAGCGCGAGCTGCCGTACTGGGCCGACCCGTTCGAGCAGCACCCCGGGGAGATCAACACCAACGACGGCGGCCGCGGCGTCTACTGGCACGACCCCGACGGGCACGTCCTGGAGATCATCACCCGGCCCTACGGCGGCTGACCTGACACCGCCGGCGCCGGGAGCTTGGCGGGCGGGGCGCACCCGAGGAGCGCCCCAGGGCCCCGCCCACGGACAGCATGCGTCGGACGGGAGAGTCTCGCAACAGATGTCTAGGACGTCATGCCGTCCCCGGCCGTCGTAGAGTCGCCAGGGTGGCGTCGGAGTACCGCGAGGTCCCGCTGTCCGGTGCCCCCGCGGTCCTGGTGGCGTGCGTCTGGGTGCAGCGGACGACCGCGGACCACGTCCAGCTCGTCGTGCCCGACGGCTGCCTCGACGTCGTCTCCGGAGCCGGCCGCGACCCGGTCGTCGCGGGGGCCGACACCGGCCCGCGCCTGGTGGACCTCCCCGCGGGGACCGTGCTGACCGGCGTCCGGCTCCGCCCCGGCGCGGCGGGGGCGGTGCTGGGCGTGCACGCCGCGGAGCTGCGCGACCGCGAGGTCGCCCTCGCCGACCTGTGGGGGGACGCCGCCCGGCGGCTCGGGGACGCCCTGGCCGAGCAGAGTTCCGCCCGGCGTCGCGCGCTGCTGCTGGAGGCCGTGCTGTCCCGGCGGGCCGCGCCCGACGGCCTGGTCGCGGCGGCCGCCCGGCTGCTCGCCCGGCCGCAGGCGCGCGTCGCGGCCGTGGCCGCGGAGCTGGGGGTGACCGAGCGCCGGCTGCACCGGCGGACGCTGGCCGCGGTCGGCTACGGCCCCAAGGTGCTGGCCCGGGTCGAGCGGCTGGCCCGCCTCCGGGCCCTCCCCGACGGCGACCTGGCCGGCCGCGCCCTCGCCGCGGGCTACGCCAGCCAGGCGCACATGACCGACGAGGTCCGCCGGCTCACCGGCAGCACCCCCGTCCGATTCCTGGAAGACGCCGGCCGGGCCGCTCCCTAGCGTCCGGGCATGCCCATCGACCTCCCCGCCGCCGAACGGTTCCTCCTCGACACGGCCCGGCTGCTCGACCGGCACCGCCTGGCCGTCCTGCTGCACGACGCCCCCGCCGGCCCGGTCCTGACCGCCCTGCGCGCCTACCGCAACCCCGACGGCGGCTTCGGCCACGCCCTGGAACCCGACGTCCGCGACCCCGCCAGCCAGCCGGCCGCCCTCCTGCACGCGCTGGAGGTGCTCGCCGAGGTGGACGCGCTCGACGACCCGATGGTCGCCGGGGCCGCCGAGTGGGCGGCGCGCACCGCCCGCCCCGACGGCGCGCTCCCCTTCGTCCTGCCCAGCGCGGCGGCGTTCCCGCACGCACCCTGGATGACGCCGGACGACGGCCCCTCCTTCCTCACCTTCGCCGTCGTCGCGCTGCTCACCCGGGCCGGCTGGGACGGCCCCTGGCTGGCCGACGCCACCGCGTGGTGCTGGTCCAGGGTGGAGGCACCTGCGGACCTCGGCGCCTACTGGGTGTCGTTCGCCCTGGACTTCCTCGACGCCGCCCCGGACGACGACCGCGCCCGCGCGGCCGTCGAGGGCCTGCGCCCCGCGATCGGACCCGACGGGACCATCGCCGTCCCCGGCGGGACGGCGGACGAGCGGCTCACCCCGGTCGAGCTGTCCCCCCGGCCGGGCCTGCGCAGCCGCGCCCTGTTCACCGCCGAGCAGGTGGACGCCGACCTCGACCGGCTGGAGGCCGAGCAGCGCCCGGACGGCGGGTGGGAGTTCTCCTGGCTGGCCTGGTCCGAGGGCCAGCGGGTGGAGTGGCGCGGCGGCGTGACCCTGCGGGCGCTGGAGACGCTCGCCGCGCACGGCCGGATGCCGGCGGGGTGACTGGCCTCCTTGTCCTGGCGCTCCGGCCTGAGCAGACTCCGCACACCTCGGGATCCCCCACGACGCAGCGCGGAGGACGACGGTGTCCGACGACCTCGCCTACACCCCTGCCACCGAGCTGGCCGCCCGCATCCGGCGCCGCGACCTCTCGCCGGTCGAGCTCCTCGACGCGGTGGTCGACCGCATCGAGGCGCGCAACCCGAGCCTGAACGCGCTGGTGTTCACCGCGTTCGACGAGGCCCGCGACCGCGCGCGGGAGGCGGAGCGGGCGCTGACGTCCGGGGCGGCGCTCGGGCCGCTGCACGGGGTGCCGACCGCGCTCAAGGACCTCTTCGACTTCAAACCCGGCTGGCCGGCGACCTTCGGCGGCGTCCCCGCCCTGCGGGACTTCACCGTCCCCGCCCACTGCACGTACGCGGAGCGGATGGAGGCGGCCGGGGCGGTCCTCGTCGGCAAGACCAACAGCCCGGTCATGGGCTTCCGCGGCACCTGCGACAACCCGCTGTTCGGCCCGTCGCGCAACCCGTTCGACCCGACGAAGAACACCGGGGGCAGCTCCGGTGGCAGCGCGGCCGCCGTCGCCGACGGGCTGCTCCCCCTGGCCGAGGCCACCGACGGCGGTGGCTCCATCCGCATCCCGGCGTCCTGGTGCGGGCTCTACGGGTTCAAGGCCTCCTTCGGCCGGGTGCCGCAGATCTCCCGGCCCAACGCCTTCGGCCCGGTCAACCCGTTCCTGTTCGAGGGCGCGCTCACCCGCACCGTGGACGACGCGGCCCTGGCCCTCGACGTCCTGGCCGGCTACGACGACCGCGATCCGTTCTCCCTCGACGAGCCCACCGGGTTCGCCGCCGCGACCCGCCGGTCGGTCCGCGGCCGGCGGATCGCCTACAGCTCCGACTTCGGCGGCTTCCCCGTGGACCGCCGGGTCGCCGCCGTCGTGGCCGACGCCGTGCGGGTGTTCGAGCAGGCCGGTGCCGAGGTCGTGCAGGTGGACCTCCGGTTCGACGCCGACCAGCGCGAGCTGAGCGACCTGTGGTGCCGGCTGATCGCGCCGCTCAACATCGAGGGCCTGGAGGGGCTGCGGGACCAGGGCGTGGACGTGCTCGGGGAGCACCGCGACGACCTCCCCGCGGAGTACCTGCGCTGGATCGACGAGGGGTACCGGCTCAGCGCGATGGACGTGCTGCGCGACCAGCGGATGCGCACCGCGGTCTACGACCGGGTGCAGGACGTGCTGCGGACCCACGACCTGCTGGTGACCCCGACCCTGGCCGCGCTGCCGGTGGACAACGCCGCGGACGGCAACACGGTCGGCCCCAGCAGCGTCGAGGGCGTCGAGGTCGACCCGCTGATCGGCTGGTGCCTCACCTACCCGGTCAACTTCACCGGGCACCCGGCCGCGTCCGTGCCCGCCGGGGACGTCGACGGGCTGCCCGTCGGCATGCAGCTGATCGGGCGCCGCTACGACGACGCCGCCGTGCTCGCCGCGAGCGCGGCGGTCGAGCGGCTGCGTCCCTGGGCCGGCGCCTACGCGCGGTGCGCCGCCCGCCCGCTGTCCTGAGCCGCCTCGCCGAGCGCTACGACGGGGTCCGGTGGGCCCTGCCGTCGAGGCGCGGCACCGTGGACTCGGCCCGGTGCGGGCCGGTGCTGCCGACGTGCCGGGGTGGGGACGGCCGCGGGCGGCGGGAGTCATCGCTCGGGCGCGGCGATGAGTCGGTCCCGTTCCGGCGGGTAGTCCCCGGACCCCGCACACCCGACAGGGAGGAGCCCGACGTGGACGTCGGAGGCCTCGCCGACAAGGCGAAGAACGCGCTGGACAGCCAGCAGGGCGAGCAGCGCAGCGACCAGGCGCTCGACAAGGCCGAGCAGTTCGCCGACGAGCGGACCGGCGGCAGGTTCGACGCGCAGACCGACAAGGCCGGTGACCTGGCCGACCAGCGCATCGGGCAGCAGGACGCCCCGGAGGGCGGCGCCTGACCGGCCGGGCCGGCGGGTGCCGGGACGTGCCCCCACCCGCCGGCCCGCGCATCGGGTCCTCGCGCGCCGGGTCCTCGCGCGCCGGGTCCTCGCGCGCCGGGTCCTCGCGCGCCGGGTCATTGCCACGGCGTCGCCCCGGTTGGAGGCTGCCTGCACGGTTCCCAGCCACGGAGGCGCGCCATGCCGGCACCGAGCGACCACGAACTGTTCGACCTGGGAGACCTCCCCCTCCAGTCCGGAGGCACCCTGCGGGGGGCGAAGCTGGCGTACAAGACCTACGGCACGCTGGCCGACGACAGGTCCAACGTCATCCTCCACCCGACCTGGTTCAGCGCCTGGCACGACGCCAACGAGTGGACCATCGAGCCGGGCCTGGCCTGCGATCCCGGCCGCTACTTCATCGTCGTCCCGAACCAGATCAACAACGGGCTGTCGTCGTCCCCGAGCAACACCCCGCCGCCGTTCGACGGGCCGCACTTCCCCCGGGTGACCTTCCACGACCAGGTCGAGGCGCAGCACCGGCTGCTGACGGAGAAGTGGGGCGTCGAGTCCCTGGAACTGGTCCTGGGGTCCTCGATGGGCGCCGGGCAGACCTACCAGTGGGCGGTCAGCCACCCGGAGATGGTCAAGCGGGCCGCACCGATCGTCGGCTCGCCGCGGACCAGCGAGCACAACCAGGTCTTCCTCAAGAGCCTGCAGGCGACGCTGGCCCTCGACCCGGCGTTCCGGGGCGGGCACTACACGCCGGACGCGCTGCCCACGGCCGGGCTGCGCGCCTTCGCCCGCATCTACGCCGGCTGGGGGCTGTCCCAGGCGTTCTACTGGCAGCAGGAGTACCGGCAGATGGGCTACTCCTCCCTCGAGGACTTCCTCGTCGGCTACTGGGAGGGCTTCTGGCTCGACGGCCGGGACCCCAACAACCTGCTGGCCATGCTGTGGACGTGGGAGAACGGGGACGTCGGGAAGACGCCCGGGTTCGACGGGGACACCGAGGCGGCGCTGCGCTCGATCCGCTGCCCGCTGGTGTCGATGCCGGCGCGGACCGACCTGTACTTCCCGCCAGAGGACGAGCAGTGGGCCTCGCAGTTCATCCCGAACGGGCAGGTCCGGGTGATCGACACGATCTACGGCCACTTCGGCGGGCTCGGCGTGTACGGCCCCGACAACCAGTTCATCGACAAGGTCCTGCGCGAGCTGCTGAGCACCCCCGCCTGACGACCGCCGCGGGAGCATCGCAGCGAGGGACGAGCGCTGGCGGCCGCGCTGCAGGGTCCCGCCGCGAGCGTGCGAGCGGCGGGGGGCAGCGGGGTCCTTCTCCGCGGCGCGGACGGGGGTACCTCCCGCTTGCGGGGGACGCGCCGGTGAGCTCCGCCTGACGTGGGTGGCGGCTGCCACGATGGCGCGGTGCTGTTCGCCGACGTCGTCGCCGTCTCCGCCGCGGTGGCGGCCACCCGGTCGCGCACCGCGAAGGCAGGGGCGATCGCCGACCTGCTGCGCCGCGCGGACGGCGACGAGGTCGCAGCCGTCACCGCCTGGCTGGCCGGCGAGCCCCTGCAGGGGCGGCTCGGCGTGGGGTGGCGGACGCTCTCGCGGCAGGCGCACGACCCCGCGCCCGCCGGGTCGCTGACCGTCGGCGCCGTCGACCGCGCCCTCACCGAGCTGGCCGCGACCTCCGGTGCGGGGTCCGCGGCCCGGCGCGAGGCGGTGCTGGGCGACCTGTTCGGTGCCGCCACCGCCGACGAGCAGCGGTTCCTGGTCCGGCTGCTCACCGGCGAGCTCCGCCAGGGGGCGCTGGAGGGCGTCGTCCTGGACGCGGTCGCCGCGGCCGCCGGCGTCCCGGCCGCCGACGTCCGGCGGGCCTTCATGCTGTCGGGCAGCCTCCCCGGGACCGCCGCCACCGCTCTCGCCGGCGGGGTCGACGCGCTGGCCGCGGTGGGCCTGCAGGTGGGCCGGCCGGTGCGGCCGATGCTGGCCAGCCCCGGCTCCTCGCTCGACGCCGCGCTCGCCGACCTCGGTACGGAGGTCACCGTCGAGTACAAGCTCGACGGCGCCCGCATCCAGGTGCACCGGGACGGCGACGAGGTCCGGGTGTGGACCCGCACCCTCCGCGAGGTGACCGCCGGCGTGCCCGAGCTGGTCGAGCGGGTGCGCGCGCTGCCGTGCACCACCGCGGTCCTCGACGGCGAGACCCTCGCGCTGGACGACGACGGCCGGCCCCGCGCCTTCCAGGACACGATGAGCCGCTTCGGCAGCGGGGTGGGCGGGGAATCCGCGGACGCGGACGTCCTGCTCAGCCCGTTCTTCTTCGACCTGCTCCACCTCGACGGCCGCGACCTGCTCGACCATCCGCTGCGGGTCCGCCTCGACGCCCTGGCCGCGCTCCTGGCCGCCGACGAGCACGCACCGCTGCGGATGCCCGGCGTCCGCCGCCCCTGCCCCGACCAGGCCGCCGAGGTGCTCGACGGCGCGCTCACCGCCGGCCACGAGGGCGTCGTCGTCAAGGCCCTCGACGCCGCCTACGCCACCGGCCGGCGCGGCCGGGCGTGGCAGAAGGTCAAGCCGGTGCACACCCTCGACCTGGTCGTGCTCGGCGCCGAGTGGGGGTACGGCCGCCGCTCGGGGAGGCTGTCGAACATCCACCTCGGCGCCCGCGACCCCGACGGCGGCGAGCCGGTCATGGTGGGCAAGACGTTCAAGGGCATGACCGACGAGCTGCTGGACTGGCAGACGCGGACCTTCCCCGGGCTCGCCCGCGAGCGGCCGGCCTGGGGCGTGCTGCTGCGGCCCGAGCTCGTCGTCGAGATCGCCCTGGACGGCGCCCAGCGCAGCCCCCGCTACCCCGGTGGCGTGGCCCTCCGCTTCGCCCGCGTGCTGCGCTACCGCCCGGACAAGACGCCGGCCGAGGCCGACACCATCGACGCGGTGCGCGCCCTGCTCGCCGGCGGCTGACGCCGGGCCGTCGCGCCCTTGTGGGCGCCCGGCCCGGCGCGGCAGGCTCGTCCGCCACGGGGCCGGTACGGGGAGTTCGGAGTGCCCGGGATGACGCTGACCCGGCCCGCGGCGACGGGCACGTGGACGCCGACCTGGCGGACCCGCACCGCCTTCTGGTGGGTGCTGCTCAGCGCGCTGGCGGTCGCGGTCCTCGCGCCGCTGCCGTACGCCACGACCTCGCTGGCCGAGCTCACCGCCGGCGACGCGACGCTGGCCGCCAACTACGTCGACCGGTCGGCGCCCATCCGGCTCGCCTTCGCGCTGCACGTCGGCTTCGGCGGCCTGGCGCTGCTGCTCTCACCGCTGCAGTTCCTCACCCGGCTGCGCGCCCGCGCTCCGCAGGTGCACCGGGCCGTCGGCCGGGTCGTCCTGGGGTCGATCGCGGTCGCGGGGGCGGCCGGGCTGGTCCTCGCACCGCACAGCCTCGCCGGCCCGGTCGGCACCGCCGGCTTCGGCCTGCTCGCCGTCCTGTGGCTGACCTGCGCCGCCACCGCGTTCCGGGCGATCCGCCGCGGCGACGTGGCGACCCACCGCCGCTGGATGGTCCGCACGTTCGCGCTCACCTACGCCGCGGTCACCCTGCGGCTGCAGCTCGGCGTGCTGATCGGACTGCAGAGCGGGCTGTCCGGCGTCGACGGGGACGTGGCCTTCGACCGCGCCTACCTCGTCGTCCCGTTCCTGTCCTGGGTGCCCAACCTGCTCGTGGCCGAGCTGTACCTCGCGACGGGCGACCGGCGCGCAAGGGCCGCGGCGACCTGACCTGCGTCAGTGGGCGGCGCTGGAGTGCAGCGCGGCGCCCCCGTACTCGCGCAGGTGCGTCACGGCGAGCACCCGGGTCATCGGGAACAGCTCGACGTCCGCGTCGTCGGACAGCTCCGCCACGACGGTGAGCCAGCCGGGCGGCCCGAACCGGACGACCCGGCCGGGCAGCTCGACCCACCCTCCGGGGTCCTCGGCGTCCCGCACGACCACCCGCGCCTGGTACAGGTGCCGGTCGTTGACGGTGGTGATGTCCATGCTGGAACCCTCCTCGCCCCGGCGAACCGCGCGCGGCCGCGGCGCGACGCTCAGCGGCGGAAGAACAGCCGGACGGCGGTGCCGGCGGACCCCGAGGCGACGGCGACGTCGTCGGCGAGGCTCCAGGCCAGCCACATCCCCCGCGCACCGGCGGGGTCGTCGTCCGGCGGGACGTAGCCCAGCGTCTCGTCCGGCAGCCCCGGTCCGGTGTCGGCGACCTCGACGACGAGGGTGTCCCCCTCCGCCCAGGCCGCCACCGACGCGGCGGCCGCCACGGCCAGCGCGTTGGTCACCAGCTCGTGCGCGGCCAGGACGACGTCGTCGCACCGCGCCGACCACCCGTCCCCCGCCGCGGCCGTGAGCAGCCGCCGGGCCTCCTGCGACGTCGTGACCGCGACGGCGGGGGCTTCGGCCGGCCGCTCGCGCCAGGCCGGCTGGGCCGACCGGAGGAAGTGCCGCGGGTCCTCGTACGCCGCGGCCGTCACCGGCGCGTCGCCGCCCCAGGTCAGCGGGTGGGTGCGGGCGACCGCGTCGAGCACCGCGGGCGACAGGCGCCGGCGGTCGTGCAGGCACAGGCTGTAGTAGGGCATCGAGGTGTAGCAGCGGTTGGCGACCGCCTCGAAGCGGCTCCACTCCCGGCCGTCCTCCGCCGCCAGCCACACCGGCTCGGCGGCGAGCCGCCAGGTGGGCACCGACGCCCGGAGGGCGCGCAGGTCCCGGTCGTAGGCGTGCAGCGTGCCGTGCCCGCCCCGCCACCAGGTCTCGGCGGGGGCGAAGGCCGCGAGCCGCTGCACGTCCGGGCCCAGCTGCTCGGCGAGCGCCGTGCGGACCCGTTCGCCGGCGACGACGAGCACCGGCTCCTCGCGGGCGAGGCCCTCGAGCACGAACGGCACGACCCGGTCCACGACCTCCCGGTCGGAGCCGAAGGCGAACGCCTCGTGGGCGAAGGTCGTGCCGTCCCAGTCGCCGGTGGGGCGCACCACGGTCATGCCGGCACCCCCTGTGCGTCGGCCGGTGGCGGCCGTGGACCCGTCGGCCGCAGCGGCCCGTCGGCTACGACGCTACCCCGCTGGCCCCCCGACGGCAGGGGCCGCGGTCAGGCCGCGTCGGCCTCCTCAGGGCCGACCCGGGCCTCGGCGGCGTCGTCGGTGTCCGCGGGGACCGGCTCCTCTCGGCGAGAGCGCAGGTCGGCCAGGTGCCAGGCGGTGCAGTCGTCGCAGCTGGCGATCCAGACGGAGCGGGAGTGGCGGGAACAGGGCGTGCTGTGCGGCATGGGGTTTCTCTCTGGTGGCCGGGGGTCCCGGCCGGTGGGGTCGGACCCCGGCACAACACCCGCCGGCGGCCGGATCATCCGGGTGTGCGCACGGCCACCCGGTGGGTCCTGTGCACACTGGACCCGTGACACGGGTCGGGGCGGCGGGGACGAACTGGGCGGGCAACCACACCTACGGCGCCCGGCGCCTGCACCGGCCGGCGACCCTCGAGCAGGTGCAGGAGGTCGTGGCCGCCGCGCCGCGGGTGCGCGTGCTGGGCTCGCGGCACTCGTTCAACGGCATCGCCGACTCCACCGAGCTGGTCTCGTTCCAGGCGATGACCGCCGAGCCGACGCTGCCGGCCGACATCGCCGTCGACGCCGCGGCGGGCACGGTCTCCCTCGGCGGCGGCGTGACCTACGGCGAGCTGGCCGAGGTCCTCCGGGACGCCGGCGTCGCCCTGCACAACCTCGCGTCGCTGCCGCACATCTCCGTCGCCGGCGGGGGGGGGGCCGCGCCCCACCCGGCGGGGGGGGGGCACCGGCCCGCCGCGGGGGGCCGCGCCGGGGGGGGGCGGGGGGTGGGGCGCGCCGGGGTGGTGGGGGGGGGGC
>NZ_JBJGYU010000043.1:0-38014 GCF_054050155.1 Geodermatophilus sp. SYSU D00703
GGGTGCGCGGCGGGGTGGTGGGTGGTGTGGTGGGGGGGGTGCGGGGGGGGGCCGGGGGGGGGGGGGGCGCGGCCCCGGGGGGGGGGCCGCCTCAGCCGCGTCCGCGCGGGGATCTGCCGCCGGAGGCGGCGAGGGCTCAGCGGAGGGTGATCTGGCGCGACAGCAGGCCGGCCCGGGCCCGCCGCTCGTCGGCGGTGAGCGGCTCGGTCGAGGCCAGCGCCTGCTCCAGCCGGGTCTGGAACCCGGTGGCCGCGCCGGTCCAGTCGCCGGCCGGGGTGTCTGCGGGCAGGTCCCAGACGGGGACGACGAGACCGTGGGCGCGGAAGGCCCCGGCGTACCGCGTGCCCTCCCCGAGGGTGATCTGCTCGGCCGCCCGCAGCCGGGCCAGCGCGTCGAGCAGCCGCTCCTCCGGCTCGGGCCGCACCCAGCGCAGGTGCGCGCGCTCGCCGCTGGGCCGCACCCAGTACGCGGCGCCCAGCCCCGGCAGCAGCTCCGTGGGCAGCACCGCGGCGTTGGCCTGCTCGAGCCCCGCCCGTGCCGCCGCCGAGGGCTCGGTGCCCTCCAGCCAGAAGCCGAAGTCGGGGTGCACGGTGACCTCGAACGGAGCCTCGAGGTCGAGCACCTCCTGCAGCCGCGGCCCGGCCGAGCCGGCGCCGCCCACGGGGCCCGGGTCGACCGGCGCACCGGTGGGCGCCTCGAGGGCCGCCGCCAGCGCCGTCCCCAGGTCGCGGCTCACGTCGTCGGAGGACGCCTGCAATTGGACGCCGAGCAGGATCTCGCCGTTCGCGCGCACCAGGGCCGGGGCGCCGCCGGGCAGGACGCTGGCCAGGGTCACGTCCCGCCCGTCGGCGGTCCTCAGCGGCACGGTGGCAGCGGGCACCAGCTCGCGCAGGGCCACCCAGTGCGGCTCGCCGGGCAGCCCCTCGAAGGGCCGGGCCACCGGAGGCGCGTAGCCCGAGCCGTGGCAGTGCTTGTACCGGCGCCCCGAACCGCAGGGGCAGGGCGCCTTGGGGTTGACGCCGCCGTCGGCGGCGGGGGCAGCGGAACGCTTGCGGGTCGCGGAGCGGGCCATGCGCTCAGGCTAGGTGGCCCCCGTCCAGAGGCTCCCGGCGAGCCCGCGAGGCGGGAGGGGGACGGGGCAGGTGGACGGCTGGTGCGGCCCCCGTCCAGAGGCTCCCGGCGAGCCCGCGAGGCGGGAGGGGGACGGGGCAGGTGGACGGCTGGTGCGGCCCCCGTCCAGAGGCTCCCGGCGAGCCCGCGAGGCGGGAGGGGGACGGGGGTCCTTTCACTAGGCTCCGGGGGTGACCAGCACCGCCCCCCTGCTCGACCTCACCGACCCCGCCGTCGTCGCCGACCCCTACCCCGCGTTCGCCCGGGCGCGGGCGCAGGCGCCGGTGCAGTGGCACGAGGGGCTGGGCCTGTGGCTGGCGTTCACCCACGCCGAGAGCAACGCCGTCCTGCGCGACCGGCGACTGGGCCGGATCTGGCGGGACAAGGAGCCCGCGGAGCGGTTCGCGAGCTTCAACCTCATCCACCGCAACGCGATCCTGGAGATGGAGCCTCCCTCGCACGCCCGGCTGCGCCGGCTGATCAGCACGGCGTTCGCGCGCGGGCACGTGGAGCGGCTGCGGCCCTGGGTCGAGGACCTCGCCGGCCGGCTGGTCGACGAGCTCGTCGAGCGCTCCGGCGGCAGCGAGCCGGTCGACGTCCTCTCCGGCATGGCCGAGCAGCTGCCGGTCGACGTCATCGCCGAACTGCTCGGCGTCCCGGACGCCGACCGGCCGCTGCTGCGGCCGTGGTCGAACGCGATCGTGAAGATGTACGAGTACGGGCGGACGACGGCCGTCGAGGAGGCCGCCGAGCGCGCGGCGGACGAGTTCGTCGCCTACCTGCGCGAGCTGGCCGCCGATCGGCGCCGGCACCTCGGGGAGGACCTGGTCAGCCACCTCGTGAGCGTCCCGGACGCCGACGGCGACCGGCTCACCGAGGAGGAGCTCGTCACCACCTGCATCCTGCTGCTCAACGCCGGCCACGAGGCCACGGTCAACGTGACCGGCAACGGTCTGCTGGCCCTGCTGCGCGACCCCGGCCAGCTGGCCCGGCTGCGGGCCGACCGCGGCCTGCTGCCCACCGCGATCGAGGAGCTGCTGCGCTTCGACTCGCCGCTGCAGCTGTTCGAGCGCACCGCCACCGCCGACGTCGAGATCGGCGGCGTGACCGTGCGGGAGGGGCAGAAGGTCGCCGCCCTGCTCGGAGCGGCCAACCGCGACCCCGCCGTCTTCGCCGACCCGGACACCATCGACGTCGGCCGCGCGGACAACCCGCAGATCTCCTTCGGCGCCGGCGTCCACTTCTGCATCGGGGCCCCCCTGGCCCGCGTGGAGCTGCAGGCCTCCTTCGGCGCGCTGCTCGACCGGACGTCGCGGCTGGAGCTGGGCGGGGAGCCGGTGCGCCGTCCGGAGTTCGTCATCCGCGGCCTGTCGCGGCTGCCGGTCGTGCTGGGCTGATCCGTCGGCCTCCGGCCCCACTCCCCGGACCGTCTCTCGGGGCACCCTCCCCCGGGCAGGGTGCGGTAGAACGTGAGCGGGGTCACTGGCACGATGCGGCCATGCGTGGGCTGATGCAGGACTTCCCTCTGACGATCGATGCGATCTTCCGGCACGTCGAGCAGCACTACGGCGACGGCACCATCGCCACCGCCGGGCCCGGCGGGATCACCCGGACGACGTACGCGGAGTGGGCCCAGCGCACCCGGAAGCTGGGCGGGGTGCTCGACACCCTCGGCATCACCGAGGACGGCCGCGTGGGGACGTTCGGCTGGAACAGCCAGCGCCACCTGGAGCTCTACTTCGCCGCGCCGTCCACCGGCCGGGTGCTGCACACGCTCAACATCCGGCTGTTCCCCGAGCAGCTGACCTACATCGCCAACCACGCCGAGGACGAGGTCGTCTTCGCCGACCGCACGGTGCTGCCGCTGCTGTGGCCGCTGATCGACACGATGAAGACGGTCAAGCACGTCGTCGTCATGGACGACGGCGGCGACAACGAGATCCCCGACGACCCGCGGGTGCTCGACTACGAGACGCTGCTCGCCGAGGCCTCCCCGGTCGACTTCCACGTGACCGACGAGTACCGGGCCGCGTCGATGTGCTACACGAGCGGCACCACCGGCAACCCCAAGGGCGTCGTCTACAGCCACCGCTCCACCTGGCTGCACACGATGGGCGTGATGGCGCCGAACGCCTTCGGCCTGGGCATCCAGGACGTCGCCATGCCGGTCGTGCCGATGTTCCACGCCAACGCCTGGGGCATCGCGCAGGCCGCCCCGGCCGCGGGCGCCTCGCTGGTCATGCCCGGCTCGATGATGCAGCCGCAGGCACTGGCCGACCTGATCGTCGAGGAGGGCGTCACCTTCACCGCCGGCGTCCCGACCATCTGGCAGGGCGTGCTGCCGCACCTGGCCGGCCGCGAGCACAAGCTGCGCTGCATCGGCTGCGGCGGCTCCGCGGTGCCCAGGGCGCTGTCGGAGGCCTACCGCGAGCAGATCGGCCTGGCGATCCTGCAGGCCTGGGGCATGACCGAGACCCACCCGGTGGCCTCCTCGGCGGTGCTCCCCCGCCGGTACCTGGACGCCGACGAGGAGACCAAGGCGAGCCAGCGGGCGCGCGCCGGCATCCCGTTCCTGGGTGTCGAGGCGCGCATCGTCGACGCCGAGACCTTCGAGCCGCAGCCGTGGGACGACAAGGCCACCGGTGAGCTGCAGGTCCGCGGCCCGTGGTGCGCGCAGGACTACTACAACCCCGACGCGGGCGTGGTGCTGACCACCCCCGACGGCTGGATGCGCACCGGCGACGTGGCGGCCCTGGACGAGTACGGCTCGATCCGCATCGCCGACCGCACCAAGGACCTCATCAAGTCCGGCGGCGAGTGGATCAGCTCGGTGGACCTCGAGAACGTGATCATGAGCCACCCGAAGGTGAAGGAGGCCGCGGTCGTCGGCATCCCGCACCCGAAGTGGGACGAGCGCCCCCTGGCCTGCGTCGTCGTCAAGCCGGGCGAGACGATGACCGAGGAGGAGGTGCTCGAGCACCTGCGGCCCCAGGTGGCCAAGTGGTGGCTGCCCGACGCCGTCGAGTTCATCGACGAGGTGCCCAAGACCAGTGTCGGCAAGTTCTCGAAGAAGGACCTGCGCGCCCGCTTCGCCGACCACCCGCTCGAGAGCTGAGTGGAGTGCCACGGCGCGGTTCCCGCTCCGTGGCACTGCACTCGTCAGCGCACGAACACACTGGGCGCTTCCGCGCCGCGATCCGCTCCTCGCTCGCCGGCGCGCGCTGCGATGCTCCCGCGGCTGTCAGCGCACGAAGGGGGGCCGGCCGGTCTCGCTCACCATGGGCCGGCCGGCCGCCTCCCACCCGCCCATCCCGTCGCCGACGTTCACCGCGTCGAAGCCGTTGGCGTTGAGCCACCAGGCCACCCGGGCCGAGCGCCCGCCGCTGCGGCACACCACGTACACCGGGTCGCCCTCGGGCAGGTCGTCGAGCCGGGCCGGGACGTCCCCCATCGCGATGTGCGTCGCACCCTCGATGTGCCCGTGCACCCACTCGTCGTCCTCGCGGACGTCGAGGACGACGGCGTCCTCGGGGAGCTCGGTGGCGGCGACGGTCGGGACCTGCTGGGGCATCACGCACCCCATCGTGGCACGCATCCGCGGGCGGTCCGGCTGCGAGGATGGACGGCGATGACTGCCGAGACCACCGCGCCGGTCCGCGATCCCGCCTGGGCGCTGTCCCGCTCCGCGATCGGGCTGTGGGTGACCGAGGGGGTCCTGGGCACCCTCTTCTACGGGGTCCTGGTGGCGGCGTTCGTCCTCTTCGTCCCCGCGGGCGGCCCCGTGCCGGTGCTGCGCTGGGTGCTCCCGGTGCTGCTGGTGGTGTACGCGGTCGTGGCGATCGGCGTCCGGCCCCGGTTCCGGTACCGGGTGCACCACTGGGAGGTCACCGACGAGGCCGTCTACACCCTCACCGGGTGGCTGACCCGCACCTGGACGCTGGTCCCCATCTCGCGCATCCAGACCGTCGACGTCACCCGCGGTGTGCTCCAGCAGCTGTTCGGCCTGGCGACCGTGGCCGTGCTGACCGCCTCCAGCCAGGGCACCGTGCGGGTGCTGCACCTGGAGGCCGACGTCGCCCGGCGGGTCGCCGACGACCTCGCCCGCCGGGCGGAACTCGTCCGCGACGAGGCGACGTGAGCCAGCCCTCCGAGCCCTGCCAGCGGCCATCGTGGCCACAGAGTCCGCCGGCGGAGCGCGCACCAGCTCCCGACGTCGGACGGCGGACGTCGCCGCGCATCGTGCTGGTGCACACCGCCACGTTCCGGCAGGCCCGCCAGCTCGTCCCGCTGCTGATCCCGCTCGCCGCGGTGGTCGGCTTCGGCGACGGGCTGACCACGGTCGTGATCCTGGCGGTGGCGATCACCGCGCTGTCGCTCGCCGCGGCCGCGCTCTCCTGGTGGCGGTTCAGCTACGCCGACGGCCCGACCGCGGTGGTGGTCACCCGCGGACTGCTGGCCCGCTCGGTGCGCACCGTGCCCAACGACCGCATCCGCGGCGTCGAGGTCGAGACGCCGTTGCTGCACCGGCTGTTCGGGCTGGTGCGGGTGCGCATCGACGCCGCCGCCGGGTCGGTCGGCACCAACGAGGAGGAGCTCGTCGTCGACGGCGTGCCGGCCGCCGAGGGCGACCGGCTGCGCACCCGGCTGCTGGCCCGCCGCGGCGCTGCCGGCCCCGCGACCGCGCCCGGCACGGCGGCGCCCGAGGAGCCGGCCGAGGAGGAGTTCGCCCGGTTCGACGACCGCTGGCTGCTGTACGCGCCGCTGGTCGGCAGCTACCTGGTCGTCCCCCTGGCCGCCGTCGGCGCGCTCTTCCGGTTCGTCGACGAGCTGCCCGACGGGCTGGTGCCCGAGGTCGCCGGCCCCGACCTGTCCGACCCCCGGGTGCTGCTGGGTGCCCTCGCGGCCGCGGTGCCGCTGCTGGCGCTGGCCGCGGTCGTCGGCGCGGCGCTGGTGAACTGGCGGTTCCGGCTGGTGCGGCGGGGCGGGTCGCTGGTCGCCGTCCGCGGGCTGCTCACCCGGCGGCACACCGAGCTGGAGGTGGACCGGGTCCGCGGCGGCACCCTCAGCGAGGGCCTGGGCATGCGGTGGGTGCGCGCGGCCCGGGTCAACGCGCTGGTCACCGGGCTGGGGCAGGCCAACCGGCGCGGTCAGCTGCTGCCGCTGGGCCCGCGATCGGAGGCCGAGGTGCTGCTGCGCCGGCTGGTCGACGACCCCGGGCCCCTGACTCCGCACCCGCCCGCCGCCCGCCGCCGGCGGCTGGTCCGGGCGCTGACGTCGGGCCTGCTGGTGACCGCGGCCGGCGTCCTCACGACGGCCACCCTCGGCTGGTGGTGGGTGCTCGTCATCGGCGTCGCGCTCACCGTGCTCGGCGTGCCGATGGGGATCGGGCGGTACCACGCGCTGGGGCACCGGGCCGGCCCGCGGTCGTTCAGCGTCCGCAGCGGCTGGCTGGTCCGCGAGCAGGCGGTGCTGCAGCGCCGCGCCGTCGTGGGCTGGCAGGTGCGGCAGAGCGTGTTCCAGCGCCGTGCCGGGCTCGCCACGGTCGTCGCCTGCGTCGGCGCCGGCAGCGGCGGCTACGCCGGGGTGGACCTCGCCGCCTCCGACGTCGCCGGGTTCACCGCGGCCGCGTCGTCCGGGACGTGGGCCGGAACGCTCGCCCCCCGCTGAGCAGGCCGGCCGCCGCGGCCGGGGCGTCACCGGCCAGCAGGCCCGCCGCGGCCAGCACGTACCGGACGTCGACGGCGACGTCGGCGCCGGCCAGCACACCGCCGGCTCCTCCGCGGTCGGCCGCGATCCGCGCCGCCGCGGCGTCCACCGCGTCGGCCCCGCCGTGCCGGAACACCCCGCCGGACAGCACGACCAGGCCGACGGTGCGCGCCCCGGCCCCGCCGCCGTAGGCCGCCTCCGCGCGCAGGTGCCGGCGCAGCGCGACGGTCGCGGCCGCCGTCCCGAGGGACAGCGGGTCGTCCCCGGCCGGCGGCACACCCTCGTCCTCGGCGGCCGCTCTCAGCGCGTCCGCGCTGGCCTCGACCCCCAGGTCGCCCTCGACCGTCCGCCGCGCCGCGGGGACGCCGACCGCCTCGCGGCCCAGCGACGCCTGCTCGGCGTCCGGGTCGGGCACGCAGTAGACGTCGGTCGTCGCGCCGCCGACGTCCACCACGACGACCCCCGGGACGTCGGCTCCCGCCCGGCTCGCCGCGAGCACCGACACCCCGGCCAGGACGGCGTCGGGCGTCACCGTGCGCACCCACTCCCGCAGCCGCGGGTCGGTCGAGAGCCGGTCGCCGCCGATGACGTGCCGGAGGAACACCTCCCGGATCGCCGCCCGCGCGGGCTCCGGGGCCAGCCGGCCGATGTCGGGCAGCACGTTGGCGGTCGCGGTGACCGGCACGCCGCCCGCGCGCAGCACCGCAGCGACCTCGTCCCGGACGGCGGCGTTGCCGGCCAGCACCACCGGGACGGACCTGTCCGCCGCCGCCAGCGCCGCCGCGTTGTGCCGCAGCACCGAGGCCTCCCCGCCGTCGGTGCCGCCGACTAGCAGGACGACGTCCGCCTCCGCCGCCCAGAGCCGCGTCAGCGCCGCCTCCGTCAGCCGGCCCGCGGCCACGTGCACGACACGGGCCCCGGCCGACAGCGCCGCGCGGTGCCCGGCCTCGGCGCTGATCAGCTCCTCGTACCCGACCACCGCCAGCCGCAGCCCCCCGCCGGCGCTCGAGCAGGCGAGCACCGGCGCGCGGGGGAAGTCGGCGGTCGCGGCCAGCACCCCGCGGACGACGTCGCCGGCGTCGGTGGGCGCCTGCGCCCGGGCCAGGAGCACGCCGGCGGGCAGTCCGACCAGGGCGGCCTTGGTCCAGGTCGACCCGATGTCGACGCAGGCGACGACGCTCATGCCCGCGGCAGCCCGGGGGCGGAGGATCGGCGCGGTCACCTCGGCGACCCTAGCCGCGCGTGTCGGTTCCGGTTCGTGGGTAGCGCGGGGAGCCATGACCTCCGATCCGGCACCGTTCCGGAGGTCACCCCTGCCGGCCCGTCGACCCGCCCAGGTGGACCCGGCCGGCCAGCGCGGCCGCCTCCACCCGGGTGGTCACACCGAGGGTGCGCAGCAGGGCGGCGACCAGTCGCTTGGCGGTGCGCTCCGACACGTGCAGCGTGGTGGCGATCTCCACCGTCGGGGCCCCCTCCGCCACCAGCCGCCACAGCCGGCGCTCGTCGGCGGTGAGCCGCTCCGCGATGCCCTGCTCCCCGGTGGGGGTGGCGTCGTCCAGCAGCTGCCGCAGGAGGTCCTCCGGGATCACCGACCACCCGTCGAGGACGGCGAGCAGCGGGCGGACCAGGGTCTCGGGGTCGGCGGTCTTGGGCAGGTAGCCCGCTGCGCCCGCGCGCAGGGCCTCGATGGCGTCCTGTGCCTCGGCCATGCCCGAGAGGGCCACCACCCGGACCAGCGGGTCGGTCCGGCGGATGGCGGCGATCGCCCGCGTCCCGCCCGGCGGCGGCATGTGCAGGTCCACCACGGCGACGTCCGCGTGGTGCCGGCGCACGAGAGCAGCCGCCGCGGAGGCGTCCTCCGTCGCCCCGACGACCCGCACCCGCCCGTCACTCACTCCGGGCAGGAGCAGGGCGAGACCACGGCTGAACAGCGGGTGGTCATCGACGAGCACGACATCGACTGGACGGCGCTCAGCACCGGCGTCGGTCAACTCCCACTCCCCCTGACGGTGGCCGCGCCCCGGCGCTGGCCGACCGGTTGCGCACGACGGAGGTGCCCATGACCCTGGCCGCCAATCCCCCGATCCCCACACCGCCCGCGCGGTTCCCCGACCTGCTGCGGCGGTTCCGGCGGCGCCGGTCCGGGGCCGCCGACGAGGGGTCGGGCGGTGCCGAGGACGCCGTGGTCCGCGCCCTGTGTCACGACATGCGGACGCCGCTGGCGTCGCTGGAGGCGCTGCTGGGCTCGCTGGGCCGGACCGACGACGACCCCGGTGAGGTGCTGGAGCTGGCCCGCGCCCAGACCGCCCACCTGTCCTCGATGCTCCGGACGGCGGCGGCCGCGGGCGGAGCGGCGTCACGGGCACCGAGCTCGCGCCGGCTCGGCGACGTCGTCCGGGCATCGGTGACCGCCTCCGGACTGCCGGCCGGGCAGCTCACCGTGGCGCTCGGCGCGGGTGCCGAGGAGGTCCGGGTCGCCGACGCCCGGGTCCAGCGCATCCTGGTCAACCTGCTGGAGAACGCACACCGCCACGGGGGCGGCGCGCCGGTCCGGCTCGCGGTCACCTGCGGCCCGGGGTGGGTGGAGCTCTCGCTCACCCAGGCCGTCGCGCACCCCGAGCGCTTGATCGCGCACCTGGGCGCCGAGCTGCCGCCGCCGGACCTCACGGGACTGGGGCTGTGGTCGGTCCGGCGGCAGACGCGGGAGCTCGGGGGGCAGGTGGTGTGGGACGCCGACGGCAGCTCGCTCACCCTCGTCGTGCAGCTCCCCGACAGATGAGGTTGGCACCGGCGGGCCACTGCTGGGCACCGGCGGGCCACTCGGCGCGGGCAGATCTCCGTCGTCACCGCATCGGCGGTGGTGGTCGCGACGACGCGAGGAGAGCCCGTGTTCACCCACACCCACGCCCTGCAGTACGAGGCCAAGCCCGACGGCCCCGACCCCGACTTCGCCCGCAAGATGCAGGAGGTCCTCGGCGGTCAGTGGGGCGAGATGACCGTCGCCACCCAGTACCTGCTGCAGGGCTGGAACTGCCGGCTGCCCGGCAAGTACAAGGACCTGCTCCTCGCCATCGGCACCGAGGAGCTGGCCCACGTCGAGATGATCGTGACGATGATCGACCGGCTGCTCGACCACATCCCGCTCAAGCCGGACGCCGCCGACCGCACCAAGGAGGCGGCCGCCGGGTACGGCCAGCACAACCCGCAGCACCCGATCGTCAACGGCGCCGGCGCCTCCTACATGGACAGCATGGGCAACCCCTGGACCGGCGCCTACGTCACCGCCAGCGGCAACCTGATGGCCGACTTCATGTACAACGCCACCGCCGAGATGCAGGGCCGGCTGCAGGTCGCCCGCCTCTACAACATGACCGACGACCCCGGGGTCAAGGACATGCTGCGGTTCCTCATCACCCGCGACCACTACCACCAGCAGCAGTGGCTGGCCGCGATCGAGGAGCTCAAGGACGACGGCCTCGAGGGCATCCCGGTGCCCGAGGCCTTCCCGCTGGAGGAGGAGGTCGGCGACCTCGGCTACACCTTCATCGACGCCTCCGACGGTCCCGAGGCCTCGGCCGGCCGCTGGGCGTCGGGCCCGTCGGTCGACGGCCGCGGCCAGTTCTCGGCCCGCCCGATCGAGGCGACCGCGGACGCGCCGATCCTGCCGCCCGGGGACCCGCGGCTGTTCCCGACGCCGCAGCAGCCGGGCCAGTCGTTCATCCAGAAGGCCAAGGACATGCTCAAGTGACCCGCTGAGCCCACCCGTCCTGCGCCGTCGCCGCGCCGGCGGCCGGGTCCTCGGCGACCCGGCTGCCGGCCGGCGGGACGCCTCCGCCCCCCTGGAGGAAGCACCGTGCACCTGTCCCTCCCCGCCGTCCTGCTGACGGTGGTCTACGCCGCCGCGCTCGCCGTCGCGGTCACCGCGCCCGGCCAGCACACCGGCGCCGCCCTGGTCGTCCTCGCGGGACTGGTCAGCCGCTGGGCCGTGCGCCACCGGCGGGCCTCCCGCGCCGTCGGCGCCGTGGACGCCGTCCTCGCCGCCGACGCCGCCCCGGCGGCCCGGGCCGCCTGAGGTCCCGCACCGCGCGAGGCGCGCCCCCGTTCGGGACGCGCGCCTCGGCGGTGCCACCCAGGCCCCGTGGGGAGACCCGCCGCGAGCCCGGTGACCGACTGGAACGGCCCTCTCCAGGGACCCGCGCCGAGCGTGCGAGGCGTGGGGAGGAGGGGGTCCTCTCAGTGCTGGACGGCCTTCTCCGCCCCGATGCCGGTGAGCGAGCGCACCTCGAGCTCGGCCCACTTGGCCTCGTTCGGCTTCTCCTTCGACAGCACGGTGCCCAGCCAGCCCAGGAAGAACGACAGCGGGATGGACACCAGGCCGGGGTTGGACAGCGGGAACCAGGAGAAGTCGACGTCCTGGAGCAGCGAGGTGCTCTTGCCCGTCGTCGGGTTGACCGGCCCGCCCGACACCACCGGCGAGAAGATGATCAGCGTGATGCACGAGATCAGCCCGCCGTACATCGACCACAGCGCGCCCTGGGTGGTGAACCGCTTCCAGAACAGCGTGTAGAGGATGGTCGGCAGGTTCGCCGAGGCGGCCACCGCGAAGGCCAGCGCCACCAGGAAGGCGATGTTCAGCCCGGCCTGCAGCGCCAGGATGCCCAGCCCGATGGCGATCGCGCCGATGACGACGGCGGTGATGCGGGCGACCCGCACCTCGCCGTTGGGCGGCACGTCGCCCTTCTTGATCACCGACGCGTAGACGTCGTGCGCGAAGGACGCCGACGCGGTGATCGTCAGGCCCGCGACGACGGCCAGGATCGTGGCGAACGCGACGCCGGCGATGACGCCCAGCAGCACCGTGCCGCCGAGCTCGAAGGCCAGCAGCGGAGCCGCCGCGTTCACCGCGCCGGGCGCGCCGAGGATGGTCTCCGGGCCCACGAGCGCCCCCGCGCCGTACCCGATGACCAGGCTGAACAGGTAGAAGATGCCGATCAGCCAGATCGCCCACACCACCGACCGGCGGGCGTCCTTCGCCGTCGGCACGGTGTAGAAGCGCATGAGCACGTGCGGCAGACCCGCCGTCCCGAGCACCAGCGCCAGGCCGAGGGAGACGAAGTCCAGCTTCGAGGTGCCGGTCGCGCCGTACTGCGCGCCGGGGGCCAGCACGTCGCGGCCCTCGACGGCGGTGTCCACCGCGCCGCCGAGCAGCGCCGACAGGTTGAAGCCGTACAGGCCCAGCACCCACACCGTCATGACGAGCGCGCCGGCGATGAGCAGCGAGGCCTTGATGATCTGCACGTAGGTCGTGCCGCGCATGCCACCGACGAGCACGTAGATGATCATCAGCGCGCCGACCAGGACGACCACCAGGGCCTGGGCCGCCTCGCCGGTGACGCCGAGCAGCAAGGTCACCAGGCCGCCGGCGCCCGACATCTGGGCCAGCAGGTAGAACAGCGACACCGCCAGCGTGGAGATCGCCGCCGCGGTGCGCACCGGCCCCTGCCGCATCCGGAAGGCCAGGACGTCGGCCATCGTGAACCGCGCGGTGTTGCGCATCAGCTCGGCGACCAGCAGCAGCGCCACCAGCCAGGCGACGAGGAACCCGATCGAGTAGAGGAACCCGTCGTAGCCGAAGACGGCGATGGCGCCGGCGATGCCGAGGAACGAGGCGGCCGAGAGGTAGTCGCCGGCGATGGCCAGCCCGTTCTGCGTGCCGCTGATGTTGCGGCCGGCCGCGTAGTAGTCGGCCGCGCTCTTGTTGGTGCGGCTGGCCCGGAACGTGATGACCAGCGTGATCGCGACGAAGACCCCGAAGATCGTGATGTTGATGGCCGGGTTGCCGATGGTCCCGCTCTCGGCGGCGAGCAGTTCAACGGGCACGGCGGACCCCCTCCCCCGTCGAGGAGTCGCGGTGGCGGGCGTAGTCGTGGTGCTCGAGCCGCTCGCGCATCTCGTCGGCGATCGGGTCGGTGCGCCGGTCGGCGTGCGCCACGTAGAGGTGGGTGATGACGAACGTCGTCACGAACTGTGCGAGGCCGAGCAGGATCCCCACGTTCACGTTGCCGAAGACCGGGGTGGACATGAAGTCCGGCGCGTAGGTGGAGAGCAGGACGTAGAGCAGGTACCAGGCCAGGAAGGCCACGGTCATCGGGAACGCGAAGCGGCGGAACCGCCGCCGCAGTTCGGCGAACTCGGGTGAGGCCTGGGCCTCCTCGTACTCCTCCGGTGTGAGCAACCGGCGTTCGGCGGGTGGTGTCACGGTGCGCCCTCCCCTGTCAGGTCTTCGACCAGCGACGATGTGATCGCGATCACTGTAAGAGTGACTCGCCCCGGCGTCTCCTGTTCGAGACGGAACCGTGTCGCAGGACCGTTTCCCGCTGGTCACGCTGCGGGAACGCGGCGGCGCTGCAATGGGTCATGACTGCGAGAGGGACGACGTCGACGGGGTGGTTCCCGGTGGCCCGCGCCGCCGAGGTCGGGACGACGCCGGTACCCGTGGGCGCCGGCGGCCGGCCGTACGTGGTGGTCCGGCTGCGTCCCGGCGGGGAGGTGAGCGCCTTCCCCTCGCGCTGCCCGCACCGGCTGGTGCCGCTGGCGGCGGCGACGGTGGTCGAGGGCCGGCTGCAGTGCCCGTACCACGGGTGGCGGTTCGACGGCGAGGGCCGCTGCGTGTCCGTCCCGTCCCTCGGCCCCGACGGGTCGGCGCCGCCGCGGGCGGACCTGGCGACGCCGTGGGCGGTGGAGGAACGGCACGGCTGGGTCTGGCTGGCGCCCGAACCGACGCCCACCGCCGTTCCGCCGCGGCCGGCCGCCGACACCGCCGCCGGGCTCCCGCCGCCGCCGGAGGAGCCGCGCGGACCGGTGTTCGGCAACCTCGACCGCTCCCTGGACCACGCCTGGCACCCGGTCGCGCTGTCCCGCGAGCTGCTGCCCGGGGGCTGGCTGCAGGTCCGGCTGCTCGGCCGCACCTGGCTGCTGCGCCGCACCGAGCAGGGCCTGGTGGCCGAGCCGCCCGCCTCCGCCGTCCTCGAGCGCCTCGGCCTCGTCTGGCTCGCCCCCGCCGAACCGCGGGACGTGCCCCTGGACGTGCCCGAGGACGGCGACCGGCGGTTCGTGAGCACCTGGCTGCCGCCGGTCCGCTCGCCCGGGTCGGCCGGGCCGCTGGCCGACACCTTCCTCGACGTGGCCCACGCACCGTTCGTGCACAGCCGGATCGGCGGCTCCGCGGATGCCGCGGAGGTGCCGGCCTTCGAGGTCCTCCCCGAGGAGGGTGGGTTCCGCGCGGAGCTGGAGCGGCCGTACGAGACGCCGCACCACCCCGACGGCGTCGACGGCCCGCCGGTCCGGCGCCGCGCGACCTACACCTACCGCGCGCCGTTCCAGCTGCGGCTGCGGCTGGACTCCCCCGACTCCGGAGCGGTCACGACGATCCTGTGCCTGCTGCAGCCCGAGGACGCCGACTCCACCCGCGTCTACACCCGGATGCTGGTGTCCGCGGGCCCCGGGGCGCGGCTGCCCTGGCCGGACGACGTCGCCCGCGAGGTGTCCATCCAGCGCCAGGTGCTCGCCGAGGACCTGGCGCTGCAGGCGCAGCTGCCCGACAGCGGGCTGCCGCTGGACCTGCGGGACGAGCTGCACGTGCGCTCCGACCGGCTCGGCGTGGCGCTCCGGCGCGCGCTGGCCGACTTCGCGGCCTCGGCGCTGCGCCTCCGCGGCGCCGCCTGAGCCGGCGGGACCTCGGCTCCGCCGTCACCCGGCCGGCAGCAGCTCGCCGCAGGCGGCGCACCGCGTGGGCGGGTCCTCGTCGGCCAGCCGCCCGCAGGCCGGGCACACGCGGGCCAGCCAGCAGGCGGGGTCGCCGTCGGGCTCGGCGGGGGACGGTGCCGGCGGGTCGGTTCCCACCCGGTCAGCCTCGCCCGTCGCGCCGGCCGGGGCAACGCCCGGACGTCCCTCAGCCGCGGCTGGGATGCTGGCGGGCGTGCCGTCCCCCGCCGCCCGCCGCACCGCCTTCGCTCTCGCCGCCACCCTCGCCGGGCCCGCCGTCTGGGTCGCCCGTGCCGCCTGGGGCCTGCCCACGGCGCTGGGCGCGAGCCGCCGGGAGGTGCGCCGGTACGCCGTCGGGTCGCCGCAGTTCTCCGACGGCCGGTTCCACAACCGGATGACCACCCCCGCCCTGCCCCCGGCCAGCGCGCGGCGCGGGCTGTTGCGGCAGATGCACGAGGAACGGCACACCGGCCTGCCCGCCCGGCCGGTGCCGCTGGCCCGTCCGGAGCTGCCGGCCGAGGCCGGGGAGCTGGCGGTCACCTGGTTCGGGCACTCCAGCGCGCTGATCGAGGTCGACGGCCGCCGGGTGCTGGTCGACCCCGTGTGGGCCGACCGCGTCTCGCCCTCCCCGCTGCTCGGCCCCACCCGGCTGCACCCGGCGCCGGTGCCGCTGCACACGCTCCCGCCGGTCGACGCCGTCCTGATCTCGCACGACCACTACGACCACCTCGACCTGCCCACCGTCCGGGAGCTGCTGAGCACCCAGACGGCGCCGTTCCTCGTGCCGCTGGGCATCGGGGCGCACCTGCGCGGCTGGGGCGCGCCGGAGGAGCGCATCGTCGAGCTGGACTGGGAGGCCGGCGCCACCGTCGCGGGGCTGACGATCACCTGCTCCGAGGCCCGGCACTTCTCCGGCCGGTTCCTCGCCCGGGACACCACCCTGTGGGCCTCGTGGGCGATCAGCGGGCCGCGGCACCGGGTCTTCTTCGGCGGCGACACCGGCTACACCCCGGCGTTCGCCGGCATCGGCGCGCTGCTGGGCCCCTTCGACCTGACCCTGCTGCCGATCGGCGCCTACAACGACGCCTGGCAGTACATCCACATGACCCCCGAGGAGGCCGTGCAGGCCCACGGCGACCTCGGCGGCGGGCTGCTGGTGCCGATCCACTGGGCCACGTTCAACCTGGCGTTCCACCGGTGGGCCGAGCCGGTGCAGCGGCTGTGCGCCGCCGCCGAGCGCTCGGACGTGCGCGTCGCCGTGCCGCGTCCCGGCGAGCGGGTCGACGTCCTGGTCCCGCCCCTGGTCACCGACTGGTGGAGCCCGGTCGGGTCGGCCGCCGACGAGCCGGTCGAGGCGGGGGACGGCGGGGTCGGCAGCTCGGTGCTCGCGCGTGCGGCGTCCTGGCTGACGGCCCGCCGACAGCTCGACTGAAGAAGGACCCGTCCTCCAGTCACCCCAGCAGGCGCGCCACCTCGGGCAGGTCGGCGGCCTCGCGCTCCGGCGTCCCGCCCCCGGGGTCCAGCACGTGTCCCGGGCGGCGCAGCCGGACGACGTCGATGCCGGCGGCCAGTGCACCGCGCACGTCCCGCGCCGAGGTGGCCACGTGGACCAGCCGGCCCCCGGCGCGGGCGAGGGCGCGCCGGTAGATCTCGGCTCCCGGCTTGTAGGCCCGCAGCCGCTCCGAGGTCAGGACGGCGGCGTCGTCGACGAGCGGCGCGACGCGGGTGCGGGCGAAGACGGCGTCGTCGACGTTGGACAGGATCCCGACGCGGTGCCGCGCGGCGACATCCCGCAGGCCGGCCTCGACGTCGGGCCAGAGCGGCCAGTCCTCGACCGTGGCCAGCAGCTCCTCGGTGTCGTCGTCGGCGTCCGCGGCCAGGCGCAGCTCGACGTAGGTGGCCGCCAGCGCGCGGCGGCAGTGCTCGACGAACGGGACCCAGGTGGCGAGGTCCCGCTGCGAGGCCTTGTTGTGCGCGTCCCAGAGGTCGTAGAGACGGGCGCCGTCGACCTCCCAGCCGTGCGCGCGGGCGATCGCCCCGAGCGCCGCCGAGCCACCCGTGCGGGAGTCGATCAGCGCGCTGAACAGGTCGACGGTGACGAGCACGGAGCGGGCCGCCTCAGCGCAGCAGCTTGGACAGCCGCCGGTCGGCCAGCGGCTTCCCGCCGGTCTGGCAGGTCGGGCAGTACTGCAGCGAGGTGTCGGCGAAGCTCACCTCGCGGACGGTGTCCCCGCACACCGGGCAGGGCAGCCCGGTGCGGGCGTGCACCGTCAGCCCGGAGCGCTTCTCGCCCTTCATCGTCGCGGCCTGCTGGCCGACCTGGCGCTCCAGCGCGTCGGTCAGCGTCGCCCGCACCGCGTCGTAGAGCCGGACGACCTCGTCCTCGCTGAGCTTGTCGGCCATCTTGAAGGGCGAGAGCCGGGCCGCGTGCAGGATCTCGTCGGAGTACGCGTTCCCGATGCCGGCGAGCAGCGTCTGGTCGGTGAGCGCGCCCTTCAGCTGCCCCGAGCGGCCGGCCAGCAGCGCCGCGAACGCCTCCCGGTCGACCTCGAGCGCGTCGGGCCCGAGCCGCGCGACGCCCGGGACCTCGGCCGCCGTCCGGACGACGTAGACGGCCAGGCCCTTGCGGGTGCCCTGCTCGGTGAGGTCGAAGCCGTTCCCGTCGTCGAGGTGGACGCGCAGCGCCAGCGGGCCCCTGCCCGGCTTCGGCGGCGCGGCGGGCAGCCCGGTGCGCCAGTGCAGCCAGCCGGCCCGCGCCAGGTGCACGACCAGGTGCAGGCCGGAGACGTCGAGGTCGAGGAACTTGCCGTGCCGGCTGACGCCGGTCACCTCCAGGCCGGCGAGGGCGGACAGCGGCGGGTCGAAGGTCTTGATCGCCTGGACGGCGGCCAGGTCGACCCGCGTCACCACCCGGCCGACGGCGTTCGCGCGGAGGAACGCGGCCAACGCCTCCACCTCGGGCAACTCGGGCACCGGGCCATGATGCCCGCTCGGCGGCGCGTCCGGCGTCCCCCGATCCGGGCGTCCGGGTCGCGGCCGGGTGGAGCCCACGGCGTCCCGCTCTCGCCCCGGCCGGTGCCACGCTACGAGCGGGCGCCGGAGGGGCCGGGGCACCCCGCTCGGCGACACCCGAGGGAGAGGAGTCTGGACATGACCGAGAGCGAGCAGGGCCGGACGCCGGTGGACGAGACCCGCCCGTCGGCGCCGGACCCGGACCGGGACGGCACGACGCCGGAGCCGGGCGGGAGCGGCGTGGGCATGGGGCTCGGCAAGGGTGACGCGTTCGAGCCGGAGGAGTCCGCCCCGGCCGAGGACGCCGGCAGCGAGTGAGCCCGTCCTCGTGCCGGTCCCCGCGGGGACCGGCACGAGGCGGACCTCAGGACCTGATGCCGTCGTCCTCGTTCAGCGAGACGGTCGCGCCGGGCTCGTGCCGGGCCTGGTCGGCGACCGCGGTCGCCACCGCCTTGGCGACGGCGGGGTCGAAGACGCTCGGGATGATGTAGTTGGCGTTGAGCTGGTCGTCGGTCACGACCGCCGCGATCGCCTCGGCCGCGGCCAGCAGCATGCCGTCGCTGATCTCGCGGGCGCGGGCGTCGAGCAGGCCGCGGAAGACGCCGGGGAACGCCAGCACGTTGTTGATCTGGTTCGGCAGGTCCGAGCGGCCCGACGCGACGACGGCGGCGTACTGCCGGGCGCGCACCGGGTCGACCTCGGGGGTCGGGTTGGCCATCGGGAAGACGACCGCCTGCTCGGCCATCCGGCCGAGGTCCTCGACGGCGAGCACGTTGCCCGCGCTGACGCCGATGAACACGTCGGCGCCCGCGAGCGCGTCGGGCAGCTCCCCGCGCACGCCGTCGGGGTTGGTCCGCTGCGCCAGGTCGCGCTTGGCCGGCGAGAGCCGCTCGTCGTCGGGCGAGAGGATGCCCTCCCGGTCCCACACCAGCACGTGGCGGGCGCCGGCCTCCAGCATCAGGTGCACGATCGCCGTCCCCGCGGCGCCGCCACCGGCGACGACGATCTTCACGTCCTCGAGCCGCTTGTCCACGACGCGCAGGGCGTTGCGCAGCGCGGCCAGCGCGACGATCGCCGTCCCGTGCTGGTCGTCGTGGAAGACGGGGATGTCGAGCTTCTCGCGCAGCCGCGCCTCGATCTCGAAGCAGCGCGGCGCGGCGATGTCCTCGAGGTTGATGCCGCCGAAGCCGGGGGCGAGCAGCTCCACGGTGCGCACGATCTCGTCGACGTCCTGGGTGTCCAGGCAGATCGGCCAGGCGTCGATGTCGGCGAACCGCTTGAACAGGACCGCCTTGCCCTCCATGACCGGCATCGCCGCGCCCGGGCCGATGTCGCCGAGGCCGAGGACGGCGGAGCCGTCGGTGACCACCGCGACCGAGTTGCCCTTGATCGTCAGCCGGCGGACGTCGTCGGGGTTCTGCGCCAGCGCCATGCAGACCCGGGCCACGCCGGGGGTGTAGGCCATGGAGAGGTCGTCGCGGGTCTTCAGCGGGACCTTGGAGGCGACCTCGAGCTTGCCGCCCAGGTGCAGCAGGAAGGTCCGGTCGCTGACCTTGCGGACCTTCACGCCGGGGACGGCCCGCAGCGCCTCGACCATCTCCTCGGAGTGCGCGGCGTCGGCGGCCGAGCAGGTGACGTCGACCGTGAGGCCGTCCGAGCGGCTGTCCACGACGTCGATCGCGGTGACCGCACCGCCCGCGGACCCCACGGCGGTGGCGATCCGGCCGATGCTGGCCGGGTCGCCGTCGGCGGTGAGCCGGACGGTGAGGGAGTACGACGCCGAGGTGACGGGCCCGCGCGGCGGCGTGGCCGGCTCACCCCTGTCGGTGTCGTCGGTACGGGGCGCGTTGGCGGCGGTGTCGGTGCTCATGGCGGACCCCATCGTCCCACCCCGCCGGTCCGGGGTCGCCGTTGCGGTCACATCGGTCGTGTGCGGTCGGGCACCCCGCGGCGCGCCTGCTGGACCGGCGGTCCCGCGGGCTCAGCCCCCGTGCCGGGAGGTCCGCCCCTCGGCCCGCGCCTTGAGCCCCTCGCAGAACTGGCGGAACGAGGGGTTGAGGTCCGGCGTGGTCCGGCCGAGCACCGCGGCCAGCGGCCCGGTGTGGTCCTCGCGGACGGTGAGCACCGTGCCGCCGTCGTCCTGGCCGTCGAGGTGGTAGGTGCGCTCGATCACCGCCAGGCCGAACGGCAGGCCCCCGCGCCAGCGCATGACCTCCTGGGGCCGGATCTCGGTGACCGTCACGGCGAAGGGGCGGTTGCGGATCATCGTGGCGTAGAGGGTCACCTGCTCCCCCAGGGCGACCCGGCCCTCCACCCGGTCGACCCCGGAGTCCCAGTCCCGCCAGCCGCCGACGTCGACCAGCAGGTCCCACACCGCGGCGGGGCTCGCGTCGATCCGGGTCGCGGCCTCGAAGCTCCTCATCGTTCTCCCCTCACCCGGCCCGCACGCCGGTGGACTGGAGGTAGGTGTTGGGCACCACGATGCCGGGCCCCCCGCCGCGGGTGAAGCTGCCCCACAGGTCGCAGAACTCGTCCTCCAGCGTCGTGCGCCCGGCCTCGTCGAGCCGCCGCCAGGCCACGTGCACCGGCGCGTACCAGTCGCGGTAGCGCTCCCACTGGACAGCGACAGAGGGAGCGGTGAACTCGACGGTCCGCTCGGAGTGGCGCACCTGGCACTCACCGCGCCCCAGCAGCGCCTCCACGCCGTCCGGCGTCCCCCACCGCAGCGGGTCGCCGGTGGCGTCCTCCGGGTCGTGTCGCTCGATCAGGGCGAGCAGCCGGCCGCCGGGCGCCTCGGGGCGCCAGGCGGTCAACCCCAGCCGGCCGCCCGGCCGCAGCACCCGCAGCAGCTCCCGGGCGGCCTGCTCGGGATCGGCGGCGAAGACGACGCCGAAGGTGGAGACCACGACGTCGAAGGACTCGTCCGGGAACGGCAGCTCGCAGGCGTCGGCGACCTCGGTCGCGAAGGTCAGCCCCTCCATCTCGGCGCGGCGGACGGCGTACTCCAGCAGTTCCGGCACGAGGTCGCTGCAGACGACGTCGGCGTCGCGGCGGGCGGCGGCCAGCGCGGTGTTGCCCGTGCCGCCGGCGACGTCGAGCACGCGGTCGCCGGGCCGCACGGCGAGGTCGGTGACGAGCTGCTCGCTGGCCGGCACCAGCCGGACCCCCACGCGCTGGTAGTCCCCGGCCGCCCAGACGTCCCGGGTGCGTGCGGCGGTGGAGGAGGTCATGCCCGGCAGTGTGCTCCGCGTCACTCCCCGCTGGAAGTGGCGGTCAGGCGCGGTGCCACGGCCCGCGGGTCGACGGCGGCGCCCTCCCCGGCCGCGGCCACCTGCCGCGCCCAGGCCACCAGGCCCGCGACGTCGACGCCGTGCGGCGGGGCCCCGGCGTAGCCGGCGATGTTCCCGGCGCCCCGGTCGAGCAGGGTGACCGCGCCGCGGCCGTTGCCCCGCGCCGCGTGGGTGAGCCCGACCGCGAGCTGCGCCAGCCCTCGCCACAGCTGCCGCTCCCGCTCCGGCGCGGACTTCCAGGCGTCCTCGAGCACCTCGTGGGCGTGGAAGGGCCGGCCCGCGTCGAGCAGCCGCTGCGCCTCGGCCAGGGCCTCGTCCGGGCGGCGCAGCACCCCCTCAGGAGCCCGCTCCTCGCCCACCGCACCGCGGGGGAGCGGGCGGCCCAGCGCGTCGCGCGGGCGGGCGTTGCGGGCCCGCCCGGCGGCGTCGCGGTCACGGGAGGCGTCCACCCGCCCATCTTCTGCCGAACACCGGGGAGCCGTCGTCCGCGGGGGTTGTCCTGTCGGTGGGGGCGTGCACGATGGTCGACGAGGACGGCCGCTGCGACGGGCCGCCCCCGCACCGACCCGCGGTCGACGTCGACCGGTCCGGACCTGGAGGGGGTGGGGCCCGTGGCCCCGGTCACCGAGGAACGCACGGCCGTCCTCGACCTGGACGGCGCCCTGGCGCGCGTCGCCGACGCGGCGCTGCGCCCCGGCCCGGTCGGCGCCGTCGGCCTGGAGCTCGAGGCGCACCTGGTCGACCTCGCCGACCCTCGCGCGCGGGTGCCGTGGTCCCGCGTCCGGCGCACCGTCGACGCGCTGCCCGCCATGCCCCGGGGCAGCCGGGTCACCGTCGAGCCCGGCGGCCAGGTGGAGCTGTCCGGGCCGCCGCTGGCCGACGCCGCCGCGGCGGTGAGCGCGCTGCGCGCCGACCGGGCGGTGCTCGCCGCGGCGCTGGCCGCAGACGGGCTGGGCGCGGCCCCTGTGGGAGCCGACCCGCTGCGTCCGCCGCGCCGGGTCAGCCCCGCCTCCCGGTACGCGGCGATGGAACAGCACTTCGCCGCCGTGGGCTGCGCCGACGCGGGGACGGCGATGATGTCGGGGACGGCGTCCCTGCAGCTCAACCTCGAGGCCGGGCCCCGCGCCGGGTGGAGCCGCCGGGTGTCGCTGGCCCACCAGGTCGGGCCGGTGCTGGTCGCCGTCTCCGCCTGCTCGCCGCTGGCGGGCGGCCGCGTCAACGGCTGGCGGTCGCACCGGCAGCGGGTGTGGGGCGATATCGACCAGGCCCGCTGCGGCCCGCTGCTGGGCGGCGCCGACCCGGCCGGCGAGTGGGCCCGGTACGCCCTCGCCGCGCCGGTCATGCTGGTGCGCGACCCGGTGTCCGGCGAGGCCGTCCCGGTGCGGGCCCGGGTGCCCTTCGCCGACTGGGTCACCGGCGCGGCCCCGCTGGGCAGCCGGCGACCCACTCCGGCCGACCTCGACTACCACCTGACCACGCTGTTCCCCCCGGTGCGGCCGCGTGGCTACCTGGAGATCCGCTACCTCGACGCCGCGCCCGAGCCGTGGTGGCCGGCGCTGGCCGCGGTGACGGCGACGCTGCTCGACGACCCGGCCGCGGCCGGGCACGCGGCGGCGGCCACCGAGCCGGTCGCCGGCGCCTGGGACCGTGCGGCCCGGCTCGGGCTGGCCGACCGGGCGCTGCACACGGCGGCCCGCGCCTGTCTCGCCGCGGCCTGCGACGCCGCCCCCGCCGCCCTGCGCCGCGAGGTGACCGCCCTGGCCGACCTCGTCGACCGCGGCCGCAGCCCCGGCGACGACCTACTCCGCACCGCCCGGGCCCGCGGCCCCGCCGCCGCCCTCCTCTCCGCCACTGTGCCCAACGCACCGGAGGCCTCATGAGCGACCTGCCCGAGACGCTCGCCCGCGAGCTGGGCGCGGCCCGGGAGCGCACGCTGCGGCTCACCGACCACGACGAGCCCGAGCTGCTGCGCCAGCACACGCCGCTGCTCAGCCCGCTGGTCTGGGACCTCGCCCACGTCGGCCAGCAGGAGGACCTCTGGCTGCTGCGCCGCGGCGACGCCACCCGTCCCGGCCTGCTCCCCGCCGACGTCGAGGCGCTCTACGACGCGTTCACGCACCCGCGCGCCGTCCGGGCCCGGCTGCCGCTGCTGCCGCCGGTGGAGGCGCGGGCCTTCTGCGGCGAGGTGCGCGGCCGGGTGCTCGACCGGCTGGACCACCTGGGGCCGGACGACGACCCGTTCGACTTCGCGATGGTCGTCAGCCACGAGCAGCAGCACGACGAGACGATGCTGCAGGCGCTCAACCTGCGCGCCGGCCCGCCGCTGCTGGGCGCCGGCACGCCGCTGCCGCCGGGCCGCCCCGGCGTGGCCGGCACCTCCGTACCGGTGCCCGGCGGGGAGTTCGTGCTCGGGGTGGACGCCGCCGACGAGCCGTTCTCGCTGGACAACGAGCGGCCGGCGCACGTCGTCGACGTCCCGGCCTTCCGGATCGGGCGGGTGCCGGTGACCAACGCCGAGTACGCCGGGTTCGTCGCCGACGGCGGCTACGCGCAGCCGCGGTGGTGGTCGCCGCGGGGGTGGGCGCACCGCGTCGAGGCCGGGCTGGAGCGGCCGCTGTCCTGGGGTCCCGCCGGCACCCGCACCCGCTTCGGGACCACCGAGGAGCTGCCCCCGGACGAACCGGTCCAGCACGTCACGTACTTCGAGGCCGAGGCGTACGCGGCCTGGGCCGGCGGCACCGGCGCGGTCGCTCCCGGCGCGCGGCTGCCCACCGAGGCGGAGTGGGAGAAGGCCGCGGTCTGGGACCCGGTCACCGGCCGGCGCCGCCGCTTCCCGTGGGGCTCGACCGAGCCGACGCCGGCGCTGGCCAACCTGGGCGGGTCCGCCCTCCGCCCCGCCCCGGTCGGGGCCTACCCGGCCGGCGCGTCGGCCTGCGGCGCGGAGCAGCTCCTGGGCGACGTCTGGGAGTGGACGTCCTCGGACTTCCTGCCCTGGCCCGGCTTCCGGCCGATGCTCTACGCCGACTACTCGGCCCCGTTCTTCGGCGGCGACTACAAGGTCCTGCGCGGCGGGTCGTGGGCGGTCGGGGCCTCGATCCTGCGGCCGAGCTTCCGCAACTGGGACCACTCGGTCCGCCGGCAGGTCTTCAGCGGGTTCCGGCTGGCGTGGTCCGCCGACACGGAGCCCGCCTGATGTGCCGCCACCTCGCCTGGCTCGGCCGGCCGCGGACGCTGGCCTCGCTCGTGCTGGAGCCGCCGTCCTCGCTGCTCGTCCAGTCCTGGGCGCCCCGCCGGCAGCGGTACGGCACGGTCAACGCCGACGGCTGGGGCGTGGGGTTCTTCGCGCCCGGCCGCGCGCAGCCGGCCCGCTGGCGCTCGTCGCGGCCGCTGTGGGCGGATCCGTCGTTCGCCTCGGTCGCGCCGGTGCTGTCGTCGGGGTGCGTGGTGGCCGCCGTCCGGTCGGCGACCGTGGGCATGCCGCTGGAGGAGAGCGCCGTCGCGCCCTTCACCGACGGCCGGTGGCTGCTGTCGCACAACGGCCGCGTGGACCGGTCGGTGCTCCCTCCGGTGCGCGACGCCGAGTCCACCGTCGACAGCGCGCTGCTGGCCGCCCTCGTCCTCGCCCGCGGCCCGGACGCGCTCGCTCCGACGGTGCTCGAGGTCGGCGCCGCCGACCCGGCCGCCCGGCTCAACCTGCTGGCCGCCGACGGCTCCCGGCTGCTGGCCACCACCTGGGGCGACACGCTCTCGGTGCTGGTCACCTCCGACGGGACGGCGCTGGCCAGCGAGCCCTGGGACGACGACCCGGCGTGGACCGACGTGCCCGACCGCTCCCTGGTCGAGGTCACCCCCGACGGCCTGACCGTGACCCCGCTCGCCTGACCCGAGGAGACCCGTGTCCCTCTCACTGACCAACCACCTCGCCCCCGACGAGGCCGCGGCCGCGCTGCGCGCCGATGCGCTGGCGGGGTTGACCGCGAACCCGAAGTCGCTGCCGCCGCGGTGGTTCTACGACGCGCGCGGCAGCGAGCTGTTCGACGAGATCACCCGCCTGCCGGAGTACTACCCGACCCGCGCCGAGCGGGCGATCCTCACCGCCCGCGCCGACGAGATCGCCGCGGCCTCCGGCGCCGACGTGCTCGTCGAACTGGGGAGCGGCACGTCGGAGAAGACCCGGCTGCTGCTCACCGCGCTGCGCCGGGCCGGCAGGCTGCGGCGGTTCGTGCCCTGCGACGTCGACCCGTCGGTGCTGCGCGCCGCGGGCGCGGCCGTGGAGGCGGAGTACCCGGGCGTCGCGGTCGAGGCGGTGGTCGGCGACTTCACCCGGCACCTGTCCGAGCTGCCCCGGTCCGGACGGCGCCTCGTGGCGTTCCTCGGCTCGACGATCGGCAACCTCGAGCCCGGCCCGCGCGCGGAGTTCCTCGCCGAGCTCGCCGGCACCCTGCGGCCGGGCGACGCCTTCCTGCTCGGCACCGACCTCGTCAAGGACGCCGACCGGCTGGTCCGCGCGTACGACGACGCGGCCGGTGTGACCGCGGAGTTCAACCGCAACGTGCTGCGGGTGCTCGACCGTGAGCTGGGCGCCGACTTCGACCCCGCCGCGTTCGAGCACGTCGCGGTGTGGGACGCCGAGGACGAGTGGATCGAGATGCGGCTGCGGTCGCGCGTCGACCAGGTGGTGCGGGTGGCCGCCCTCGACCTCGAGGTCCGGTTCGCCGCGGGTGAGGAGATGCGCACGGAGGTGTCGGCGAAGTTCCGCCGCACCGGAGTGGAGCGCGAGCTGGCCGCCGCGGGCCTGGCGATGACGCACTGGTGGACCGACCCGGACGGCGACTTCGCGCTCTCCCTGTCCGTCCCGGGCTGACCGGGCGGGGCGCCCGGACACCTGGTCTCCGCACGCTCGTGCTCTGCCCACTCAGGGAGGCAGAGCACGAGCCTGCGGGAGGACACACCTGGCTCGGGGCGACACCGGTTCGCGACGGCCGGGCTGCTGGGCTCGATGCCGTGCATCCACGCCGGGAGGGGCGGCGGAAGGACGGGGTGACAGGCACCTCCCCCTCCCGGAAGGACCCCGTCCGTGCCCAGCAGCCGCACCTCCCTCGCCATCGCCGTCGGCGGAGCCACCGGCGCCCTGCTCGCCCTCGGCGCCGCTCCCGCGCTGGCCGCCGACACCGCCACCGTGTCGGTCCTGCACGCCGTTCCCGGCACCCCGGTCGACGTCTACGCCAACGGCGAGCGACTGATCGACGACTTCCAGCCGGGCACCCTCACCGACCCGCTCCAGGTCCCGGCCGGCACCTACGACCTGGCCCTCTACCCCGCGGACGCGCCCGACGCGTCCGGGGACCCGCTGCTGTCCGCCGACGGCGTCGCCGTCCCGGCAGGGGCGAACGCGACGGTGGTGGCCCACCTGTCCGCGGACGGCGCGCCGACGCTCACGCCGTTCGTCAACGACACCTCCGCCGTCCCGGCCGGCCAGGCCCGCGTGGTCGTCCGGCACACCGCTGCGGCGCCGGCGGTCGACGTCCGGGCCGGCGGCAGCGTCGTGGCTCCCGGCCTGACCAACCCGAACGAGGCGGCCCTGACCGTCCCCGCCGGCACCGTGAGCGCCGACGTCGTCCTCGCCGGCACCGACACCGTGGCGATCGGCCCGGCCGACCTCGACCTGGCCGAGGGCGCGACCACCATCGTCTACGCCTGGGGATCGCAGGAGGCCGGCTTCTCCCTCGCCGTCCAGACCATCTCGGGGTCGCACTCCGCACCGTCCGGCGTCCCCGGCGGCTCGGCCGGCCTGGCCGACGACGACGACGGCGGCCTGCCGGTGCCGGTGACGGCGCTGTCGCTGGCCGGTCTGGTCGCCGCCGGAGTCGCCGGCCGCCGGCTGGTGGCCTCCCGGGCCTGACCGTCGACCGGGGAGGGAGACCGGTCGTGCGCACCGCCGCGGCCGTCGCCGTCCTGGGCCTGGCGCTCGCGGTCGGCGCCCCGGCCACCTGGGCGCTCACCCGGGAGCCGGCGGCGACCGGGGCGCCGGTCGAGCAGGCCCTCCCCGCACCGACCCCGTCGGTGCCGTCGCCGGCCTCCTCGGCGACGGCACCGGCGGTCCCGGCCGCTCCCGTGGCGACCCGGGACGTGGCCCCCACGCCAGCGGCCCGGCCCCCGGAGCCGGCCCGGCTGGCCGTGCCCGCCCTCGGCGTGGACACCGCCGTCGACCCGGTGGGGGTGCGGGACGACGGCCAGATGCAGCTGCCCGACGACGTCGACCGGGTCGGCTGGTACCGCTTCGGACCGGTGCCCGGCACCGACGGCGCCGCCGTCCTCGCCGGTCACGTCGACGACCGCGAGCAGGGGCTGGGGGCGCTGGCGCCGCTGCGGGAGGCCGAGGCCGGCGACGAGGTCCGGGTGACCGACGCGGCGGGCACGGTCACCCGGTGGCGGGTTGTGTCCCGGGAGCGGATCGAGAAGCGTGCCCTGCCGCTGGACCGGGTGTTCGGCCGCACCGGGCCGCCCCGCCTGGTCCTGGTCACCTGCGGCGGCCCGTTCCTGGCGGAGCTCGGCAGCTACCGGGAGAACGTGGTGGTCGTCGCGGAGCCCCTCCCGTGGTGAAGGACCTCGCTGCCCCCCGTCACTCGCAGGCTCGCGCCGGGTCCCTGCAGCGAGGCCAACGGGCCGGCTGCGGAGGGCCTAGGGTCGGGCGCGTGACCACGGACGCCGGGCCGCAGGGGGCGACCCCGGAGCCGGACGACGCCGAGGTCGGTCGCCGGTTCGCCGCCGGCGACGAGCAGGCCCTCGCCTGGGCCTACGAGCGCTTCGCCGGGCAGATCCACGGCATGGCGGTGCGCGCCTTCGGTCCGGGTCCCGACGCCGAGGACGTCACCCAGCAGACCTTCGTCTCCGCGTGGACCGGCCGCGCCGGGTACCGCCCCGACCAGGGTCCGCTGCCGGCCTGGCTGGTCGGCGTGTGCCGGCACAAGATCGCCGACACCTGGGCGCGGCGGGACCGGCAGCGCCGCACCACCGAGGCGGCCATGGCGCAGGCGCAGGCCGCGCCGGACCCCGGCGGCCCGCTGGTCGACACCACCGTCGCCGACCGCGTGCTCCTGCTCGACGAGCTCGACCAGATCGGTCAGCCGCAGCGCGGGATCATCGAGCTCGCCTTCTTCGAGGACCTCACCCACGCGCAGATCGCGGCCCGCACCGGGCTGCCGCTGGGCACCGTCAAGAGCCACATCCGGCGCACCCTCGAGCGCCTGCGCACCCGGTTGGAGGTGGACGGTGCCGCACTGCACGCCTGAACAGCTCGCCCTGGCCGCGCTCCGCGAGCCGCTGCCCGAGGCCGACGCCGCGCACCTGGAGTCCTGTGCCGAGTGCCGCGCCGAGGTGGCCTCGCTGCAGCGCGGCGTGGACGCGCTCGCCGTCCCGGAGCTGGCCGCTCCCGGGGCGCCCGTCCCCCCGCCGCCGGCCGTCTGGGCGGCGATCGCCGCGGCGACCGGGGTCGCCGTCGCCCCCCGCATGGAGTCGGCTGCCGCTCCGGCGGAGCCCGCGCCGACCGCCGCCCCGCCCCCGGCTCCCGAGCCGCCGGCACCGGTCGCCGAGCCGTCGGCACCGGTCGTCCCGCTGCCCCGCAGGCGCTCGCGCGTGCTGCTGGCGGCCGCCGCGGCGCTCGTCGTCGGGGCCGGCATCGGCGCCGGGGCCGTGGTGCTCGGAACCCGCGGCGGTGAGGGCCTCACCGTCACTGCGGCCGCCCTGGAACCGCTGGACGACAGCGGGGCGTCGGGGGAGGCCCGCGTGCTGGAGCGCAGCGACGGCAGCCTGGTGCTCGACGTCGACCTCACCGCCGCCGAGCTGGAGGACGAGTACTACGAGGTCTGGCTGCTCGACCCGGAGGTCGAGCAGCTCGTGTCGCTCGGGGTCGTGCAGGGCGGGAGCGAGGTGACTCTGGAACTGCCGCCCGGCATCGACCTCGGCGAGTACCCGATCGTCGACGTCTCGGTGGAGCCGCTGGACGGCGATCCCGCGCACTCCGGCGTCTCGGTCGCCCGCGGCACGTTCGACCGCTGACCGGGCCGGTCCCCCGGCTCGCCTAGCGTGGGACCGTGACCGAGCTCCACCCCGCCCTCGTCCACGGGGAGCTCGGCTCCTCCTGGCGCTCCGCCCGCCCCCGCCCGGCCGGGCGGCACCTGGACAGCGCCGCCTGCAGCCGGCAGAGCCACCGCGTGCTGGAGGCCGCCGCCCACCACGCCCGGCACGAGGCCGAGCTCGGCGGCTACGTGGCCGAGGCGACCGCCGAGGACCTGCTGCAGCAGGGGCGCTCGGTGATCGGCGGCCTGGTGGGCATGGCCGCGGCCGACGTCGTCTTCGTCGAGTCCGCGCAGGCCGCGCTGATCACCCTGCTCACCGGCTGGCGGCTGCCCGCGGGGTCCCGGGTGGCCTGCCTGCCCGGCGAGTACGCGCCCAACGCCGCCCAGCTGCGCGCCGCGGGGCTCGTGCTCGAGCCGCTGCCGGTCGACGACCTCGGGCGGGTCGACCTCGACGGCGTGGCCCGCCTGCTGGCCGGCGACCCGCCGCGGGTGGTCCACCTGACCCACATCGGCAGCCACCGCGGACTCGTCCAGCCGGCCGCCGAGGTGGCCGCACTCTGCCGCTCGGCCGGCGTGCCGCTCGTGCTGGACGCCGCCCAGTCGCTGGGCCACGTCGACACCGACGTGGGCGCCGACGTCGTCTACGGGACCTCCCGCAAGTGGCTGGCCGGGCCGCGGGGGGTGGGGCTGCTGTGCGCGCGGCCGGCCGTCACCGCGGAACTCGTCCCGGTGCTGCCCGCGCCGGCCGACCTGCCGCCGCTGCGGGCCTTCGAGTCCGGCGAGGCGCACGTGGCCGGGCGGGTCGGGCTGGTGCTGGCGGTGGGCGAGCACGTCGCAGCGGGGCCGGCGCGGGTCCGGGAGCGGCTGGCCGCGCTGGGGCGGGCCTCCCGCGAGGTCCTGGAGGGGGTGGCCGGCTGGCGGGTCGTCGAGCCGCTGGACGAGCCCACCGCGACCACCACGCTGCGGCCGCCGGACGGCGTCGACGTCGTCACCACCCGCGCCCGGCTGCTGACCGAGCACGGGATCGTGACGACGGCGATCGAGCCCGAGCGGGCCCCGGGCGAGATGACCGGGCCGGTGCTGCGCGTCTCCCCGCACCTGGACGCCACCGTGGAGGACCTCGACGCGCTCGCCTCCGCCCTGTGAGGTCCTAGTCGGTGGCCTGCAGGCGGGCGGACACCCGCGTGTGGACGGCGAGCTGCTCGTCGAGCGCGGGGTGCACCGGGACGCCGTCCTCCACGACCAGCCGCCCCGCGACGACGGTGTGCCGTGCCGCGACCGGGCCGCAGCGCAGCCAGGCCTCCACCGGGTCCGACAGCGCGCCGGCGAACGCGACGCCCTCCAGCGGCCACACCACCAGGTCGCCGCACGCGCCGACCGACAGCTGCCCGATCTCCCCCGCCCGGCCCAGGCAGGCCGCGCCGCCGCGGGTCGCCAGCTCCAGCGCGTCCCGCGCCGAGAAGGACCCCGCGCCGTGCCGCAGCTTGCCCTGCAGCATCGCCGTCCGGGCCTCGAGCCACAGCGACGCGGCGTCCGCGGACGCCGAGCCGTCCACGCCGAGGCCGACCGGGGCACCGGCGGACCGCAGCTCGGCCACCGGCGCCAGCCCGCTGCCCAGGATCATGTTGGACGACGGGCAGTGCGCCGCCCCCACCCGCGCGGCGCCCAGGCGCGCGACCTCGCCGGCGTCGGGCCACACCACGTGCGCGAGCCACACCCGATCGGAGAGCCAGCCGACGTCGGCGAGGTGGTCGACCGGGCGTCGGCCGAAGGTGGCCAGGCAGAAGTCGTCCTCGTCCTGCGTCTCGCAGAGGTGGGTGTGCAGCCGCACGTCGAGGGCCTCGGCCAGCTCGGCGGTCCGGCTCATCAGCGACGGCGAGACGCTGAACGGCGAGCAGGGCGCCAGCGCGATCTGCGTCATCGCCTGCGGTGAGCGGTCGTGGTGCAGCCGCACCAGGCGCTCGGAGTCGGCCAGGACCTCGTCGTCGTCCTGCACGACGGAGTCCGGGGGCAGGCCGCCGTCCTTGACCGACAGCGACATCGAGCCCCGCGTGGGCGAGAACCGGATCCCCAGGTCCCGGGCGGCCGCGACCTCTGCGGAGACCAGGTCACCGCCGCCGGCGGGGTGGACGTAGAGGTGGTCGGTGGACGTGGTGCAGCCCGACAGCGCGAGCTCGGTGAGGCCCACGTAGGCGCTGACGTAGGCCGCCTCCTCGTCCAGCCGCGCCCACAGCGGGTAGAGGGTCACCAGCCACTCGAACAGGCCGCCGGTCAGCGCGGGGGCGTAGGCGCGGGTGAGGTTCTGGTACAGGTGGTGGTGGGTGTTGACCAGGCCGGGGGTGACCAGGCAGCCGCGGGCGTCGATGCGCCGCGTGGCCGCCGGTGGCGGGTCGCCCGGATCCCCGACGCCGGTCACCACCCCGCCGGTGACCGCCACCCAGCCCCCGGCGATCTCGCGGCGGGTGCCGTCGACGGTGGCGATCAGCTCGGCGTCGTGCACGAGCAGGTCGGCGGGGTGCACGAGCAGGTCGGCGGGGTGCCCGGGCGGGTCGGCAGGGTGCACGGCCGCATCCTGCCCCGGGGCGGCGGACGGCGTCAGCCGACCGACCGGATGTCGAACGAGGCGCGCCCGTCCTCCACCGCGGTGACCGTGATCCGGTAGGTGAACTCGCGGCCGGTCTCCGGCTCGGTGGCGGTGCACTCGGTGGAGGCGTCCACCTCGGCGTCGAGGTCGCCGGGGCAGCTGACCTCCGGGCTCACCCCGGTCTCGGCCTCGAGCGCGGCGGCCACCTGCGACTCGAGCTCGTCCTGCTCGATCGACGAGCCGCAGCCGGTCAGGACCAGCGCCGCGGCGGGCACGAGCAGGGCGAGGGGGCCGGGACGGGACACGGCAGCTCCTGGGGAGAGGTCGCAGCGGGGAGCCGCACCCTATCGGGAGCGCTCCGGGGACGGGCCGGTCGCGCCCGCCCCCGGAGCAGCGGTCCGTCACATGGCGAAGGGCCCCACGACCTCCGGCACACCGGTCACGGCGGCCCGTCCAGCAGCGGCCGGACGGCCGGCGGCAGGTCGGGAGGCAGCGGGCGGGCACCCACCAGGCGGCCCGCCTCCGCAGCCGGCACGCCGGCCGCCTGCAGCGCCTCCAGCGCCTGGACGTCGGGCAGCGCCTCGAACCAGCGGCGGCCCAGGGCGGCCCGCCCGGCGGCGGTCGGCCGGCCCCACAGCCGCAGCCGGGCCATGCCGCCGTCCGGGAAGACGTCCAGCCGGACCCGGTCGACCGCCGGGCCGCCGTCGAGGACGAACCGGTGCCGGGTGTCGGGCAGCAACCGCGTCCGCGGCAGGACGACGACCTCGCCGTCCGGGCCCGTGCCGGTCAGCGACGCCGACCCCGGGGCGTTGCCCACGAACCAGGTGGTGTCCAGCTCGGCGAGCGTGACCACGCCCGCGCAGGCCAGCGCGACCTCCACCCAGTCGTGGCCGTCGTCGCGCCGCCGGCGGGTCTCCCAGCCCTCCCCCATGCTGCGGGCCGGGCCGGGCGCGAGCAGCTGCGCCGGCCGGCCGTAGAACTCGTCGCTCACCCCCGTCACCTGGCCGCCCCACTCCTGCGCGGCCAGGTCGAACGGGCCGGCGTCGACCAGCCGCGGGTCGGGGACGACGGTGCCGTGCACCCGCAGCCGCGCCACACCGCCGTCCGGGTGGATGATCAGCCGCACGTGGGTGACCCGCCGCGTCGAGTCCACCGGGAAGACGTTGGCCGTGTCCCCGGCGAGCTCCGACGGCGGCAGCAGCGGCTGCCAGTCGGCCCGGCCCAGCTCGGCGACCGTCGGGTGCCCCTCCACGGCGGCGACCTCCACCGAGGCCCGCGCCGGGTGGTTGCCGGTGAAGTGCGTGGTGTCGACGACGACCGCGGCCACGATCCCGGGTGCGCCCAGCCGGACGATCGCCCAGTCGGCGCCGGGCGCGCGACGCCGGCGGGTCTCCCAGCCGTCGTACTCCTTGCCGCGGTGCCCGAACTCGGTCCGGGCCACCGGCGGGTGCGGGAGCACCAGGTTCTCCTTGGCCGCGAAGAACTCGTCGTTGGCGGCCACGACCGCGCCACCGAGGGCGCGGGCGGCGAGGTCGGTCAGGCAGGTGGGGTCGCTCATCGGGCTCCTCGGGAATGGGGCGGCGCGCGGGTCACTCTGGCACGGCGGCACGGAGCCGTCGGCGTCCCGGCAGTCGTCAGCAGTCCCCGCGGCCGAGCAGCCGTCCGCGGGGGCTGCCGTCGGCGACCTCCCCGCCCAGCCAGGTCCGCCGCACCCGCCCCACCAGCTCCCGCCCCGCGTACGGGGTGACCGGATTGCGGTGCGCCAGCTCCTCCACGGTCCACCGCTCGTCCGGCGCGAACGCCACCAGGTCGGCGTCCCGCCCGGCCGCGATCGCGCCCTTGCCCGGCAACCCGGCCAGCCGCGCCGGAGCCGTGGACATCCAGCGCACCACCTCGGTCAGCGCGATCCCGCGCGCCCGCGCTCCCGTCCACACCGCCGGCAGCGCCACCTGGAGCGAGGCGATGCCGCCCCAGGCCAGGCCGAAGTCGCCGACGTCGAGCCGCTTGAGGTCCGGCGTGCACGGCGAGTGGTCGCTCACCACCAGGTCGACCTCGCCGTCGGCGAGCCCGGCCCACAGCGCCTCGCGGTGCCGGGTCCCCCGGATCGGCGGGCAGCACTTGTAGGCGGTGTCCCCGTCGGGGACCTCCTCGGCGGCGAAGGTCAGGTAGTGCGGGCAGGTCTCCACGGTGACCCGGACGCCGTCGGCCCGCGCGCGGCGCAGCACCGGCAGCGCGTCGGCGTCGGCCAGGTGGACGACGTGCACGCGCGCGCCGGTGTCCCGGGCCGCCGCCACCAGCCCGGTGATCGCCGACTCCTCGGCCGCCTCCGGCCGCGAGGCCAGGAACGCCGCGTAGCTCGACCCCCGCGGCTCCGGCGCCGCGGCGATCACCCCGGGGTCCTCGGCGTGGGCGATGAGCAGCGCGTCGACGCCGGCCAGCTCGGTGAGGGCGGCGCGCAGGCCGGCGTCGTCCAGCGGCGGGAACTCGGGGACGCCGGAGTCGAGCAGGAAGCACTTGAACCCGACGACCCCGGCCTCGTGCAGCGGCCGCAACTGGTGGAGGTTCCCGGGCACCGCGCCGCCCCAGAACGCGACGTCGACGGCGACCTGACCCGCCGCGGCCTGCCGTTTCACGTGCAACGCCTCGACGCTGACCGTGGGCGGGACCGAGTTCAGCGGCATGTCGACGACCGTGGTGACCCCGCCGGCCACCGCGGCGCGGGTGGCGGTGGCGAACCCCTCCCACTCGGTGCGGCCGGGCTCGTTGACGTGCACGTGGCTGTCGACCAGCCCTGGGAGGAGCACCTCGTCGTCGGCGAGGGTGACCGCGCTGGGCGGCGCGTCGGCGAAGTCGGTGACCGCGGCGATGCGGCCGTCCTCGGTGTGGACGGCGGCGGCGCGCTGCCCCTCCGGCGTGATGACCCGGCGCGCGCGGACGACCAGGCTCATGCCCCGGCGGCCTCGCGCAGCGGGCGGAAGAACTCGCGGACGTCGTCCACCAGGGGCCCCGGCTGTTCCATCGCGGCGAAGTGGCCGCCCCGGTCGTGCTCGTGCCAGAGCCGCAGGTCGGGGAACTGCCGCTGCACCCACTCCCGGGGCGGCTGGAAGATCTCGTGCGGGAAGAGCGAGACGCCGGTGGGCACCGACACCTGCGGCGTACGCTCGCCCGGCGCCTGGGCCATCTCCCAGTACATGCGCGCCGACGACGTCGCCGAGGCCGTGAACCAGTAGGTCGAGACGTGGTCGAGGACCCGGTCGGCGCCCAGGGTGGCGACCGGGTCACCGGCACAGTCGGCCCAGGCGGCGAACTTCTCCAGGATCCAGGCGCACTGGCCCACCGGCGAGTCGGTCAGCCCGTAGCCGAGGGTCTGCGGCCGGGTGCGCTGCTGCTGGTTGTAGGCGGCGCCCTCGGCCCGGAAGCGCCGCTCCCGGTCCAGCGCCCGCTGCTCCCGCTCGGTGAACTCCGTGCGCCCCTCCGGCGGGCCGGTGACCACCATGTTCAGGTGGATCCCGGCGACCCGGTCGGGGTGCCGCGCGGCCAGGTTGGCCGAGACGAACGACCCGATGTCCCCGCCCTGGGCGCCGAACCGCGCGTACCCGAGCCGGGACATCACCTCAGCCCAGGCGTCGGCCGTGCGGCCCAGGCCCCACCCGGGGGACGTCGGCTTGCCGCTCCACCCGAACCCGGGCAGCGAGGGGACGACGACGTCGAAGGCGTCCCGGGGGTCCTCGGGGTCGGTGAGCGGCCCGAGGACGTCGAGGAACTCGGCGACCGACCCGGGCCAGCCGTGGGTCAGCACCAGCGGCAGCGCGCCCTGGTGCGGGGAGCGGACGTGCAGGAAGTGGACGGGCAGGCCGTCGACCTCGGTGACGAACTGGGGGACGGCGTTGAACCGCTCCTGCCGGGCCCACCAGTCGTAGCCGGCGGCCCAGTACGCACACACGTCGCGCAGGTAGGCCAGCGGCACGCCCTGCGACCAGTCGTCGACCGTCACCGAGTCGCTCCAGCGGGTGTTGCGCAGCCGCCGCCGGAGGTCCGCCACCGCCTCGACGGAGACGTCCACCGCGAAGGGCCTGATCACGTCGGCGTCCACCCGGCTCACCGTAGTGGGCTTGCGCACGGCGGCGCGCCACTTCTATGGTCCATTACATGAGTAATGAACCAAGGCGCCTCGGGGGCTCCCTCCGGGACCCGGTGTGAACGAGGACGGCGGCCCGATCTTCCGCCAGGTCGCCGCGCAGATCGAGAACGCCGTCGTCGACGGCTCCCTCCCCGAGGAGAGCCAGGCGCCCTCCTCGAACGAGCTGGCCGCCTTCCACCGCATCAACCCCGCCACCGCCGCCAAGGGCCTGAACCAGCTGGTGGCCAACGGGGTCCTCTACAAGAGACGAGGAGTCGGGATGTTCGTCGCCCCGGGCGCACGCGAGCAGCTGCTGAAGCGGCGGCGCAGCGAGTTCGCCGACCAGTACGTCCGCCCGCTGATGGCCGAGGCGCACAAGCTCGGCATCTCCACCCGGGAGCTCAGCGCGATGATCGACCGCTGGGAGGAGGCCCGGTGAGCGCGGCGGCCACCGTCACCGACGCGACCATGCGCTTCCGGGAGCACACCGCCCTCGACAGCGTCAGCACCACGATCGAGGCCGACAGCATCACCGGCCTGCTGGGCCGCAACGGCGCCGGCAAGACCACCCTCATGCAGCTGCTCACCGGGCACCGCCGGCCGACCAGCGGGCAGGTGCGGGTCCTCGGGGGTGACCCGTACGAGAACGACGCCGTGCTGAGCCGGATCTGCTTCATCAAGGAGGGCCAGCGCTACCCCGACCACTTCCGGGTCCGGGACGCGCTCGCCTCGGCCGCGATGCTCTTCCCGGGGTGGGACGGCGACCTGGCGGCCGCCCTCGTGCGCGACTTCGACCTCCCGCCGAAGCGGCCAGTCAAGAAGCTCTCCCGCGGCATGAACTCCGCGGTGGGCATCGTCATCGGCCTGGCCTCGCGGGCACCGGTCACGCTGTTCGACGAGCCCTGCCTGGGCCTGGACGCCGTCGCCCGGCAGCTGTTCTACGACCGCCTGCTGGCCGACTACGCCGAGCACCCGCGCACCGTCGTCCTGTCGACGCACCTCATCGAGGAGATCGCCAGCCTGCTCGAGCGGGTCCTGCTCATCGACCGCGGCCGGGTGCTGCTGGACGCCGACGCCGAGTCGCTGCGCGGCACCGCACTCACGGTCACGGGGACGCGCGCCGAGGTGGACGCCTTCGCCGCCGGGCACGAGGTCCTGCACGTCGAGTCCATCGGCGGGCACAGCCGGGCCGTCGTCCGGCTGCGGCCCGGTACGGACGCCGACGACGCCGCCGCGGCCGGTCTGTCCTGGGAGGCCACCAACCTCCAGCAACTGGTCGTGGCCATGAGTCTGCAGCCGGCCCAGGACCGCGCGGCCGTCCCGTCCGACCTCGAGGAGGCCTCCCGGTGAACCGAGTCCTGTCCGCCGCCCGCCTGCACCTGGTGCACCCCCTGGTCGTCTTCGGGGTGCCGTGGATGGTCGGGACGATCAGCTTCGTCATCAACTGGGCGATCTGGGCGCTGGCCGACGTCGCCGAGCACGACCCCAACAACTTCACCGGCGGGGTCTCGGCGCTCTACATCACCGTGTGCGTCGTGTTCGTGCAGGCGCTCACGCAGATGCTGCCCTTCGCGATGGGCATCAGCCTCAGCCGGCGCGCCTACTGGCTCGGCACGGCTCTGGTCGGCCTCGTGTCGGCTCTCGGCTACGGCGTCGCCCTGGCGGTCCTCAACGAGATCGGGCAGGCAACCGGCGGCTGGGGCGTGGACCTCAACTTCTGGGTGCCCACGCCGCTGCTGGCGGACGACTTCGTCCTGCAGGTGCTCTACTCCGGCGGCCCGATGCTCGCGCTCGTCTTCGTGGGCATCGCGATCGGCGTGGTGTTCAAGCGCTGGGGGCCCAACGGGCTGTGGGCGCTCGTTCTCCTGAGCGTCGTCGTCATCGGCGGCCTCGCCGTCCTCGCGACCGGCCTGAGCGCGTGGGGCGATGTCTGGATCTGGCTGACCGACCGGTCGGCCCTGACCCTCACCCTCGGTATCCCCGCGGCCATAGCGGCCGTCGTCGCCGCGGCATCCTTCGCCGGCCTCCGACGGGTCGTGCCGTGACCTCACGGTCCGTCCGACCTCCCCGGATCGTCGGCCCCTTCGTCACGTGACGGAGGGGCCGACGCACGTGCTCCTCGGCCACGTCGACCGCTCGTGCCACACGGCTCGGCCTGTCGACACGGCGGAACGGGAAATGCGACAGGGGCCCCGGCGGTTGCTGGGGCCCCTGTCGGGAGGTGTTGTCCGGCGGCGTCCTACTCTCCCACCCCGTCGCCGGGGCAGTACCATCGGCGCTGAGAGGCTTAGCTTCCGGGTTCGGAATGGATCCGGGCGTTTCCCTCTCGCCATGGCCGCCGTAACGCTGT
>NZ_JBJGYU010000044.1:0-37502 GCF_054050155.1 Geodermatophilus sp. SYSU D00703
CGCGCAGCTGGACCGAGCGGGCCTATCCCGGCCTGGTCCACTACAACCGGCTCGACCGCGGCGGGCACTTCGCGGCGTGGGAACAGCCGCAGCTCCTCGTGGAGGAGCTCCGGGCGGGTTTCCGGTCGCTCCGCGCAGCCGATGTCCCCGAGCCGCGCCGCTGATCGTCCTCGCCCTCGCCGCGGCGCCCTGCCCACCAGCCCGGTCCCGGAGACCACGATCCGGCGGAACAGGCGGCCGGTGAAGACGCCGCGGGCGGCGCACCATGGCCCTGCCGCCGTTCGTCGTCGACCTGCTCCGCCGCCGCTGCGCCCGCATCCCCCCGGACGCCGACCCACCGGTGGTCTTCCGCGATCTGCACGGCCGGCTGTGGGACCCGAACAACACCAACGGTGACCTGCGCCGCGCCCTGACCGACCGGGCTTCGACTGGGTCACCTCACACGTCTTCCGCGGAACCGTGGGCACCCGGCTCGATGAGGCCGGCCGGTCCGCCCGGCAGATCGCCGACCACCTCGGCCACCCCCGGCCCAGCCTCACCCAGGACGTCTACACGGGGCCGCCGGCTCGCCAGCCCCGAAGCAGCCGCCGCCCTGCAGCGCTCGCTACAACAGCAGCCTCGAGCCCCAGCCGTCCGGGATCGATCGGCCCCCACGGCCATCCCCGGCCGCCTCGCGCCGTCCTCGGACAATCCCGAAGGCGGTCGCGTTCCACTGTGCGGGAAGGGGTTTGTTGGTCGTCCGCCGGTCCTTGGTAGATCAAGTACTGACACGACGCGCCGCTGAACTGCGGTCTTGCCCCCCCGATTGGACTCGAACCAATGACCCTGCGATTGGACGGTTCTACTTGACCGCAGTCCTCCGCACGTGGCCGGAACAGCCCTCTGGCCAGCTCCTACGTGCAGATGCGCACACCGGTGCCGCCCGTTCCACACCTCCGTTCACCCCTGATCGATGGGGGAGAACGGGGCTGACGTGGGGCGGCATGGGACGCCCACCGCTGGCCCTGGGCACTGCCGGAGCCATCCGCTACTACGAGACCGCCACCGGCTACCGCGCCCGCGTCCTGGTCCGCGACCACGACGGCCACGTCCGCGCCCCCGAGCGGCGCGCGCCCAGCAAGACCGCCGCCGAGCGGGCGCTCGAGCCAGCCCTGCGGGACCACGCCCCCGCCCAGGCCCACGGCGAGATCACCGCCGACAGCCGCGTCACCGACCTCGCCGAGGCCTGGCACGCCGGGCTGGCCGCCCTGTCCCCATCACGATGCAGGCCTACCGCGATCGGCTGGACCGCCAGCTCCTCCCCCGCCTCGGCGCCCTCCGCATCCGCGAACTCAGCGTCGGCACCTGCGCGGCATCGCCGACCAACACAAGCGCGTCACGTCCTGTCTCTCCAAGCAGTCGGAGTACTCAGACTCCTTCACGAGTCGTTGAGTGGCGAACTGCGGGCGCTGGTCGAGCCGCTGATCCAGCCGCAGAAGGTCGGTCGTTGCCGTGCACACGCCTGAGAGCCCGCGCTCTCAGGGATGTGCTCCATGACGTGCGCTTGGGTCCAGGTCGATCTGGACTGCCCGCCGTGCGGCCGCCATCCCGAGGATGTGTTGCTCGACCAGGCGCCGATGTGCGGGATGGTCGAGGTAGCGGTCGACATCGGCAGCGGACTCGAGTTCGGCCACCACTCCGAAGTCGAGGTTGCCCTCGCGCAATCCCAGGTCCGGGCCGAACCGGTAGGAACGCACTCCCCCGATGAGCCCCGGCATCGTGGCGAGGTCGGCGCACAGCGCGGCCACCTGCTCTCGCGTCACCTCGGGCTTCCACTCGAACATCGCAATGTGCAGCACGGGCATGGGGTCACCACCTCACTCGTGGAACTGGCAGGAGGCACGAGCCGGACGCGGGATCCGTGGGGGCGGAGCCCGGACGGTCCCGCGGTCGGACACCCTGGGAATCCGCCCTCGACATGACGCGGCGTGGGTCCGGTACGACGGGACCTGCGAGGTCGCGCCCCGTCCGCCGTGCCGTGGAGGGCCTCCCCCACGGATCCGGCTCCCGCGGTCAGTACACCCCACCGTCGATGACGAGGGCTTGGCCGGTCATGTACGAGGAGCCGTCCGAGGCCAGATACACCACGATCGGCGCGATCTCCTCCGGTGTCCCCTGCCTGCGCATGGGGACGATCTGCTCGACGACGCGCTCCTGTTCCTCCCGCCCACCCATGAAGTCGATCGCGGGCTGGTTGAACGGCGTGTCGATCCATCCGGGGCACACGGCGTTCACCCTGATCTTGTCCGGGGCGAGCTCCGGGGCCAGCGCCTTGGTGAACGCCACGATCGCGCCTTTGGAGGCCGAGTAGGCCGTCAAGCCTGCGCCGCCCTTCACGGCAGCGAGTGAGGCCATGTTGATGATGGAGCCACCGCCGGCCTGGCGCAGGACCGGGACGGCGTGCTTGATCCCGAAGAAGCACGAGCGCGGGTTGACCGCCATCAGCAGGTCCCACTGCTCCTGGTCGAACTCCGTGATCGGGCCGGACCGTTGCGCCCCGGCGTTGTTGAAGAGGACGTCCAGGCCGCCGAGGGCCTCGGCGCCGTCCTTCACCAGCGCCTCGACGTCGTTCTCCTTGGTGACGTCGGTCCGCACGAAGTGTGCCTCACCACCCTGGTCACGGATTTCCGCGACCGTGCGTTGCCCGGCGTCCTCGTTGATGTCGGCAACGACGACGCCCGCGCCCTCCTGTGCGAACATCCGCGCGGTGACGGCACCGATCCCGGTCGCCGCGCCGGTGATGATCGCTCTCTTGCCCTGCAGTTGCATCGCGTCCTACCCAGTGGATTTCAGCGCTTCGGCCGCAGCCGCAGCGATCTCGTCGTCCTGGTCGACCGTGCCGCCCGCCACGCCGACAGCGCCGACCACCTCGCCACCGACCTCCAGGGGACGTCCACCGCCGAAGGTGACGAGCGGGCGGCTGTGAGTGTGCTCCAGCCCGAACAACGGCTGCCCCGGCTGGGTCAGGGGTCCGATGTCCTTGGTGGCCATGCGCATGGAGCAGGCGGTGTAGGCCTTCCCCATGGAGATCTCGGTGCTGGCGAGGAGCGCTCCGTCCTGCCGGGCGAAGGCGAGCAGCTCGCGCCCTGCGTCGACGACGGCGACGCTCGAGGGGGAACCGATCTCCGTGGCCTTCTGCAGCGCCGCGTCCAGTGCTGCGCGCGCGTGTTCATATTGCAGTCCCATGTGCTGTCCTCTCCGTCGTCGGGCAGCTCGTCGGCCGCCGTCAGGTACGAGTGGTCTGCGGTCTCACTCCTGCGGCATGCCGGCACTCACGTGGGTGCGTTCCCGGGAGACCAGCGCACGGTCGCGCTCCTTGAAACGTCCGACCGTCTCACGCGTGAACAGGGCGATGATGATCGCCGAGATGAGGGAGACGGCCACGAGGAAGTAGAGCGCGTAGTAGTACCCGGATGCGCTCTCGAACCCGCCACCGACGCCGATGAGCCATCCGATGACCAGCGGGGACACACCGCCGACGTAGAGGAAGAACAGGAGGATGGAGTTCGCCGTCCCCATGGCTCCCGGCTCCGCCGAGTCCGAACCGAACGCGTACAGGACCGGGAAGATCGCGTTCGTGGCCAGCCCGGCGAACAACTGGACGGCGATGAGGACCCCTACACCCTCTGCGGAGTACCGGAGCAGGTAGAGCCCGATCGCCAACCAGGTGAAAGCGATGATCAGGCTCAGCTTCCGGCCGATGTAGTCCGAGACGACGCCCCAGAAGATCTGGCCGATGCCGCCGGTGATCGTGAAGACGGCGCTGTAGGCAGCCGCCTGCGCGAAGCTGAAACCACCGACGAAGGCGATGTACTGCGGGAGCCAGAAGCTGATGCCGGTGTAGATCATGATGCCGAACATGGAGGCCAGCGCGGGGACGAGGATGTTGGGGTTGGCCAGGCTCCGCCCCAGCGCACCGGGCTCGGCGTGGTGCTGCTCCTCCCCCGCCCCTCCAGAGAGTGGCTTGGTCAAGCCCGCTGCCGTGGTATCACGCTCGAACCTCCGATAACGCTCCGGGGTGCTGTACCACCACCAGCCGATCCAGATGGGGATCATCGCCAGCGGGATGATGAGGAACACGTAACGCCAGTTCTCCGGGCCGAAGGCGGCCAGGATCGCCCCGGTGGCGATGGCTCCCAGACCCGTCCCCCAGGGATAGGCGGCGTGCTGGATGCCGAGCGCCAGTCCCCGCTTCTCCACCGGATACCACTCGGCCATCGAGGTGACCTCGACCGCTTCCCCGGCGCCGCCGAAGGCATTCTTGATCGACTGCAGCACGACGACGTTCCAGATCGTCATCGTCAGAGCCTTGAGCCCGGTGAGGATCGAGAACACGAAGTAGCCCGCCGCCACGATGGCGTTGCGGTACTTCCGCGCCCAGCCGTGCCCGCCCTTGTCGAACCACGGCCCAGCCGGGATCGCGACCAAGGCCGTGGCCACCGTGACGATCGTGCTGATCACGCCGGCTTCCCCGGGGGTGAGGTCGAACTCCTCGACCATCGGAGGCAGCACGTAGTAGAAGATCTGGCGGGTGTTCGCGTTCATCGCGTACACGAGCCACAGGAACACGAGGGCCCCGATCGCCGTCGCCGGGATGCGGAGTCCCCGCTTCTTCGTCGGCTCCTGCGCGGGTCCGGCGGCCGGCCTGCCCGTGTCAGTCATCGCCCCTGCCCCTTCCGCGATGAGGTGGTCGTCCTCTTCGGTTCTCTGGCCGTGCTCTCCGGGCCTCTGGGCCTTGGGTCGGCCTCACGCCCCGGCGCCGGCCTCCACTCGGGCGTACTTGTTGCTGACAAGCCCCTCAGCGCACCGGAGGGCGAGCGCCCCGATCGTCGCGGTGGGGTTGTTGGCGCCGCCGGTGGTCATGGAGCTCCCGTCGCAGACCACCAGGCCGGGTACGCCCCAGGCGCGGTGCCAGGCGTCGACGACGGAGTCCTCCGGTGAGTCCCCCATCCGGCACGTGCCCATCAGGTGCCATCCGGGGCCGTTGTAGCCGTCGGCGACCGACTGGGCGTCCACCTTGCGGGCGCCGCTTGCCTCCGCGATCTCGTGCAACCGCGCCGTCCCGAACTCCAGCAGCGTCCGGTCGTTGTCGCTCAGGGTGTACTGACGACGGGCGGCCGGCAGTCCGCTGGAGTCGGTCACCTCCGGATCGAGCGTGATGCGGTTGTCCGACCTCGGCAGGTCGTCGACCTGGATCGCCGCGAAGACGTGCCGGTCGAAGCGCCGACCGAACTCCAGCCGGTGGTCCGGCCCCCATGGCGTGGGGTCCAGCCCCGTGGTGGCTCCGAGTGCACTCACCGCCGGACCCCACCCTGCCCCGAAGGTGATGGTCATGCCGTTGACCGCACCGCGCGACAGGTCGGTCTGGTGGAACTCGTGGGTGAACAGCCCGGCGCCCCACGGCCCCTTGTAGTGCTCCGTCGGCTCGTCGAACCACATGTCGGCGAGCACGTAGGCGTGTGTGATGAGGTTGCGGCCCACCTGGTCGTGTTCGTTGGCGAGGCCGTCGGGGTGTCCGGGCCCGGCCGAGTTCAGCAGCAGGCGCGGCGAGCCGATGCCGTTGCAGGCGACGACGACGAGCGGCGCCTCGATGCGGTGCATGGCGCCGGTGTCGCGGTCGATGTAGTCGACCCCGTCGACCGCGCCGGTCCGATCCGTGGTGATCCGGGCGACCCGGGCGTTCGTGCGCAGATCGAGCCCTCGCCGCGTCGCCGGCAGGATGTAGGCCTGCGTGGCGGTCCCGAGTGAGCCCCGGGGGCATCCGGCCATGCAGAACCCGCAGTGGTTGCACGGGAGGCGGCCGCGGTACGGCTCGGAGATGATCGCGTTGTCCGCCGGCCACCAGTGCCAGCCGAGCCGGTCGAGCCCGGCCGCGATGAGGTCGTAGTAGCGGCCGTGCTTCAGCGGGGGGCACTGCCTCGGCTCGCGCGGCGGGTGGCTGGGATCCCCGGCGAGGCCGGAGATCCCGAAGCGCCGGTCGTTCTCCTCGTAGTACGGGACCAGGTCCTCGTGGCTGATCGGCCAGTCGATGGAGTTCTCCAGACCGTGCTCGGTCCCGCGCCGGAACTCCGCCGGCTTCATGCGGTGCCAGAACCCGGCGTAGTGGTTGCTGCTCCCCCCCACCGCGTTGAACAGGAAGGGACGGAACCCCTGCCCCGTGACGGGGTAGTCCTGGTCGAGTCGTCGGACGTTGGGATCGAACGCCCACTCCCGCGAGATGCCGAACTCCCAGTCCTCGCGCAGGATGGCGTGGTCCACGTCGTGGATCCAGGGGCCCTGCTCGAGCAGGACCGCACGCACGCCGCCGCTCTCGAGCAGTCTCGCGGCGATCGCCCCGCCCGCGACACCGGCCCCGACGATGACGACGTCGACCTGCTCAGTCGAGGACACGACGGACCTCCTCCGTACGCTGGTAGGAGCCGCGCGGGTTCGCCGGAACGGGCGCCTCCCGCTCGATCCGGTAGCCGAAGGGCTGTGGGGCGCCGTGGTAGTCCGAGCCCGCCTCCCGGAGCGCATCGACCACGCTGCCGGAGGTGTAGTAGCCGTAGTAGACCCAGTTCCGCAGTTCCAGGAAGCTCACCGGGTCCTCGGTCTCCAGGCGCTGCAGCGCGGTGGTGATCGCGGCCGGAGACCCCTGGTCGATGCCCCCCAGGATCCGTTCCAGCGTGTCCCGCTCGGTGGGGTCGACCCGCTCGGAGACGAAGCGGGTCACGAGGTGGGCCGCTTCCGGGAAACCCGTCTGCGGGGGGATCATGACGTCCGCGATCCGGCCGAGCCGTTCGAGCAGCTCCTCGGACATCGGGGCGGCGTGATGGCCCGGATATGACGGGTGCTCCATCTCCACCCGGGACGTGTACTCGGCTGCCCCAGACATCCGGTCCTCCAGAGTCGCTCTGCTCCTAGGCCCTCACCCGTCCGCGCCGACGGAGGACGGCACGGTCGCCTTCGGTGTCCGGCCGCCCGAGCGGCCGGCCGGGTTCTCGTACCGGAGAGCGCACTCCTGCTCCGCTGCCCCGCTGTCCGGCACCGTCGCGAGAACGGTGCGCCGGGCGTTCCGGAGGCTCTCCGAGGCCCAGGCGGCGGCGTCGACCACGGAGGCGCAGAGGTCGTCGACCTGGGGTTCGAATCTCGACGAGGGGACGCAGACGGCCATCGCGGCAGTAGCCGGCCCGGGGTGGACCTCGTGAACGGGCGCGGCGACGCCCGAGACGCCGTCCCGGAACCCCTCCCGGTTGATCGCGTAACCCTTCTGGCGTATCGATCGGATCTCCGCCCACACTGCCTCGGACGTCACCCGCGAGCGCGGGGTGTGCTGGACCAGGCAGGAGGCGGTGAGGATCGCCTGGACCTCGTCGTGGGGGAGGTGGGCGAGCAGGGCCAGGCCCGACGAGACGGCGTGTAGGGGCATCAGTCGCCCCAACGGGTACGTGCTGAGGACGGGAAGAGTGCTGTCGAGCTTTTCGACCACGACCGCCTTGTCACCGTCCCGGACCGCCAGGAGCACCGTCTCGCCCGTCTTCCGCCAGAGCCAGCGCATGGCCGGCATGCACGCCGAGGTCAGGGTCTCGGCAGCTCCGGGGTGCGTGGAGAGCTGGGCGGCGGTCAGGCCGAAGGAGTACCGGGCGGTGACGGGGTCCTGGACCACGTAGCCCCGGGCGCGCAGCGTGCCGAGCATCCGGTGGACCGTGGCCTTGGACAGCCCGAACTCCCGGCTCAGCCCGGTGACCGTCTGTGGCGCCGCGGTGCTGGCCAGGTACTCCATGAGCGCCAAGGCCTGGTCGACCGACTTCAGCGTGCGGACCACACGGGGAGCGTCTGCTCGGGGCCCGTGTCCGTCAACACCGTTGCCACATGGGGAACGGAGCTGTCTGAAAAAGCTGCAGGTGGGGCTCGGGGCAATGCCCGGTTCCCCCCGCTTCGGGCGCTGCCGCTCGGGCCCGGACGCCTCCTTCGCTCCCGTCACGGCGGGACAATCGCCAGTGGGCGGACCGGCGAACCGGTCACGCCCGCCATCTTCAGTGGGAGGCAGACGAAGACGAACTCCTGCCTCCCCTCGGCCGAGAGCCGTTCGAGCAGGAGGTTCTCGAGGATGTAGATCCCGTGCCGCACGATGAGGACGGCGTGACCGGGCAGGGTGCGGTTGTCCGCCCCGACCGGCCCGATGGGGTCCCAGGCCACGTTGTCGGCGCCCACGGCCAACACATCCCGCCCGGCCAGCCACTCCGATGCCGAGGTGGCCATCCCGGCGCCCCGAAGGTAGTCGTCAGGGTCCCGCCACCGCGCACCGTTGCCCGTGCGCACCAGGACCACGTCACCGGAGGTCACGGAGATCCGCTGCGCCTCCGCCGCGGCGGCGAGCTCCTCGCCGCCGACCAGCTCGCCCGGCGGTATCCGGTCGACGCCTCGGTGCCGCGCGACGTCGATGAGGACACCGCGAGCCAGGATCGGGTCGATGGTCTCCGCTCCGAGTTCGGTGAAGCCCGTCGTCGACTGGACCTGGGCGTCCACCCCCCGTCCGCCGAACATCTGCATGTCCTCGGCCTGGTGGCAGAGCGCGTCGATGTGCGTGCCGGAGTGCTCCGCCATGACGACCACACCGGAGGCGCTCGTCCGGGCCTCGAGTCCGCGCTCGTGACGCCGGTGCAGGAAGTAGAGGAAACCGGGCCGGTGCGCCGGGAAGGTCGGTGCCCCCTCGTAGCGCGGTTGTTCGAGGTCGTAGACGGTGGCGTCGCGGAGCGCGGTGAGCAGGGGGGCCACCGCGTCGGTGGACATCAGGTCAGGGACCAGGCGTAGGCCGGTAGACGGGGCCACGTCCGACCACCCGCTGCAGCATGGGGTCGGAGGCATCGATCTGGTCCCGCTCCAGCCGCTGCCGGTCGTAGAGCTGTCCCGGGTAGCCGATGAGGTCGCGCACGCGCTTGTCGGTGTAGTAGGCACCGGTCACCGTCATCGCGAGCGCCTCGAACGCCGCCGGGTCGTCGCGCTGCAGGTCCCTGATCTGTTCAGCGGCGTCCGGACCGGTGCCGGCCCTCAGCACCCGCGACAGATCGGCCTCGAGGTCCGGCCGGACGCGCAACACGCGGTCCAGTCCCTCGGCGGCGACACCGACCTCGCTGGCGGCCGGCATGCCCTCCGCCGCCGGCACGAGGACGTCGGCGAGCGCGGCGAGGGTCGAGCGCTGCGTTGCGTCGATGGTCACGTCGGCACCTCCTGGTTGCGCCGCTCGGCGATGAGGTGGGTGACGCAGCGGAGCGCGACCGCGGCCAAGGTGGCAGTGGGGTTGGCCCCTGCCGACGTGGGGAAGACGCTGCCGTCGTACACGTACAGGTTCGGCACGTCATGGGCCCGACCCCACTGGTCGACCACGGAGGTCGCTGGGTCCTCCCCCATCTTGCAGGTGCCCATCAGGTGCCAACCGCAGTCGCGCATCAGCCGGGTGACGGCGGTCTTCTGCGCGCCGGCGGCCTCGTGGGCCTCCTGAGCACGGGCCACGTGGAAGTCCAGCATCGCCCGGGTGTTGTCCGAGTTGCGGTACACGATCTTCGGCGCGGGGATCCCGTCCGAGTCGCGCAGCGCAGGGTCCAGCCTGATCTGGTTGGACTCCTCGGGCAGGTCCTCGGCGATGATCCCCCACTCGAAGCCGTGCCCGAACTCCTCGTGGAGGTTGCGGTGCAGCGCCGGGCCGAAGCGCTCCTCGAGGGGTGCGCCCCCGTATCCCGACCGGAGCCCCAGCGGCCCTCCGGTCGGCATGACCTGCCACTTGGCACCGCGCACGAAACCGCGTGACTCGTCGGTCTCGTAGAACTGCATCGACTGGATCATCTGGCCGGAGGGGCCGAGCCAGCTCTCCAGTGGGTCCTCGTAGAAACCCACCACCGCCGCGTAGGGGTGCATCATCAACCGCTTGCCGACCAGCCCCGAGGAGTTGGCCAGGCCGTCGGGGAAGCGCGAGGACGTCGACAGCAGCAGCAGGCGGGGCGTGCCCACTCCGTTGGCGCACACGATCACGACCTGGGCGTCCTGCCTGTGCTCGCGGCCGTCCCGGTCCACGTACACCGCCCCGGTGGCCCGCCCCTGGCCGTCCACGGTGATCTCCCGCACCCGGGCCCCGGTGACCAGACGGGCTCCTGCCTCGGTGGCCGTCGGCCAGTGGGTGAGGTCGGTCGACGCCTTGGCGTGGTCCGGGCAACCGGTCAGGCAGGTCCCGCGCAGGCCACAGGCGCGGAGGTTCCCATGGTCGCGGGATGCGATGGCGTTGGGACCAGGCCACCAGTGCCATCCCAGCGCGTCCAGTCCCTCCGCCGCCTTGTGGCCCATCCTGCCGATGGGGAGGGGTGGGAGGGGCATGGCGGCACCGTCCGGATAGGCGGGATCCCCGCCGAGGCCGGAGACGGCGAACTCCTTCTCCACCTCCTGATAGGAGGGCAACAGGTCCTCGTACGTGAACGGCCAGTCGTCCGCGATGCCGTCGAGGGTGCGGACCCGGAAGTCCGACGGCAGCATGCGCACCCAGTGGGCCGCCCAGAGGATGGTGCTGCCGCCGACGCCGTTCCACATCAGCGGATTGACGTCCGACTCGGACGTCTCGCAGGGGTAGTCGGCGGCCCGGCCGCGGACGTTCGGGTTCGGGTGCCAGGTCTTCGGGGCCAGCAGTTCCCATTCGAGCTTGTCGCCCGGGAACTCCCGGGGATCGGTGAAGCCTCCTTGCTCGAGGCAGACCACGTCGAAGCCGGCGCGGGCCAACCGCGCCGCCGCGACCGAGCCCGACGCGCCGGCTCCGATGATCACCACGTCGGCGACGGTGTCCGCGCCCGTCACCCGATCGGCTCGGGTCATCAGCCCACCCTCCTTGCCCAGGAGCGACTTCGACGACGCAGGGTCAGCGGGTGTCCAGAGCGTAGGAGTCGGCGGGTGCCGCGCCAACGGCGTTGCCGACAGCGGAACACCGGATCCTCCCCGATCGGATGACTGACGGCACGGTGCCGCGCACACCCGGGAAGTGCGAAGCTGACGGCACGCGCTCCTGCCGACCCGGTTCCCCTTGGCAGTGGGTGCTCGCGCACCGGGAGCTGCCAGATCCTCCCCGGAGACGTTGATGGAGATCGACTACTGCGTGATCGGTGGCGGCATCGTCGGGATGGCGACCGCGATGAGCCTGCTCGAACGGCGCCCGGGCGCCGGCCTGGTCCTGCTCGAGAAGGAGACGCGACTCGCTCGACACCAGACCGGCCACAACAGCGGAGTGATCCACTCGGGTATCTACTACCAGCCGGGCAGCTTCAAGGCGGAGCTGTGCCGCCGGGGCGCCGAGGCGACCAAGGCCTTCTGCGCCGAACACGGCATTCCCGTGGCGGTGCTGGGAAAGCTCCTGGTGGCGACGGATGCGCGGGACGCCGAGAGGATGGCCGGGCTCGAGGAGAGGGCGCGGCAGAACGGCATCGACGCGGTGCGGTTCACCGGGTCCGAGCTCCGTGCGCTCGAACCCCATGTCGTGGGGGTGGGGGCTCTGCTGGTCGAAGCGACGGGCAGCGTCGACTACACGCGGGTGTGCGCCGCCATGGAAGAGGTGGTGCGTGCTGCCGGCGGGCGGATCGAGCTGGGTGTCCAGGTGTCTGACATCACCGAGTCCCCGACCGCGGTGTCGATCGTCGCGACCGACAGCGGGCCCACCCAGCGACGTTGGACCGCGCGCCACCTCGTCGTCTGTGCAGGGCTGCAGTCCGATCGGCTGGCGCGGCTGGCGGGGCTCACGCCGGATGCGCGGATCGTGCCGTTCCGCGGGGAGTACTACCGGCTACCGGAGAGCAGGAGGGACCTCGTCCACCACCTGATCTACCCGATCCCGGACCCAGATCTGCCGTTCCTCGGCGTGCACATCACCCCCATGGTCGACGGTCGGGTCACGGTCGGACCCAACGCCGTCCTCGGCCTCTCCCGGGAGGGGTACCGCAAGCTCTCGGTGTCGCCCCGCGACGTCTGGGACTACCTCTCCTTCGCGGGCTTCTGGCGGCTGGCCGCCCACAACGTCCGGACCGGGGCGATCGAAGTGCGCAACTCGCTGGCCAAGCGCGGCTACCTCGACGCTGTCCGCCGCTACTGCCCGGAGATACGGCTCGCGGACCTGCTCCCCGAGGAGGCCGGGATTCGGGCCCAGGCGGTCCTGCCCGACGGAACGCTGGTCCACGACTTCCTGTTCACCGAGTCCGACCGGATGTTGCACGTCATCAACGCCCCGTCCCCAGCGGCGACGGCGGCCATCCCCATCGGGCAGATGATCGCCGACCGGTGCATCACCGCCCGAGCGTGAGTTCCCGGCCGTTCCCGGAGCACTCCCCGCCGGTCAGTCCAGCAACCGGCGCGGCGCCTCGGCGGTCATGTAGCGGACCTCGTCGGGAGTGAGGCCCTCGGCGAGCATCCCCTCGATGAACAGCCGCAGCGCCTCCACGGGGTGGGGGTTGATCGCCTGTCCCCCGTCAGTGGCGAGGTAGCAGGACTCCACGCCGACGGCCCGGATGAGATCGGCGAGGTGACGCATGGTCTGCGGCGGCTCGATGATCTTCGTGACGAAGGCGTAGTGCATCTCGTTCATCGCCCCCATCGCGGCGAGCTCGGCCATGTCCTCGGCGCTGGCGCCGACGAAGGCGGCATGGGGATGGGTCACGACCAGGCGGTCGATGCCGATCTCCCGCGCGCGACGGAAGACCGCGATGGCCTCGGCCGGCGAGACGTGCCCGGAGCACAGGATCATGTCGTGCTCCTTGATCAGCTGCAGGACCTCCTCCGTCTCGGGCCTCAGCCTGCCGTCCTCGGTTGTGACGACGATGCCCTCGCTCTCGAGCGGGGACTGGTCCCGCAGGACCGGGACGTTGTCGGCTCGGGCGAGGAAGTGGCGGGCACCCAGCGTGGGGAGCCACACGATCCGGCCGCCCTGCCTGGCCGACTCCCGGACCGCATAGGGGTTCAGCCCGCCAACCGGGTAGTTCAGGGCCACGCCGCCGACCACGGGGAAGCCGGTGCGTCGGCTCGCCGTCTCCGCCCGCGCCGCGGTGTCCGTCGAGTGGCTCTTGACCGCGATGGCGACCATGCCGGCGGTCTTCGCCTCCTCGGCAGCCTCGATGGCGTCGACCGACCGGGGGAAGATGTCCGGAGCCGTGTGGATGTGCAGGTCCACCGCCCCCCGCAGCAGCGTGCGGGCCAGCTCGGTGCGCTGCTCTGCACCACCGGTCATGCGGGACAGCTTCCCACCGACGACGCCCCGGCGACTCGTGCTGCGGTGCACGGCCAGGACCGGGGACCGGCTCGACACCACCGAGTCCGAGGCTCGCCTAGCGTGGGCCTGCGTCGCACACCTCAGGGGGGTGCATGAAGCCGCCGGGATTCGACTACCACCGCCCGGACTCACTGGCCGAGGCGGTCGACGTGCTGGCGCGGTGGGGATCCGAGGCGGCGGTGCTCGCCGGGGGGCAGAGCCTCGTGCCGCTCCTGGCGTTGCGCCGGGCGCGCCCGCGGCACCTGGTGGACCTGCAGCGTCTCGGCGAGTTGACGACGGTCGAGCGGGCGGACGGGGTGCTGCGGATCGGCGCGATGGTCCGCCACCGACAGCTGGAGCAGAGCGGCTTGGCGCCGCGGCTGGTGCGACGCGCAGCTCGGCACATCGGCAGTGTGGAGATCCGCAACCGCGGCACGCTGGGCGGGTCGCTGGCGTTCGCGGACCCGGCCGCCGAGTGGCCGGCGGTCGCTCTGGCGACGGACGCCGTGTTGGTGGTCGCCTCGGTGCGCGGCCGCCGGCAGATCGCCGCGGCGGACTTCGTTCGGGGACCGCACGCGACGTCCCTCGCGGCCGACGAACTCCTCGTCGAGGTCCAGGTGCCGAGCGACGAGTTCCGGTTCGGCTTCGCCGAGGCCTCCCGCCGTGGCGTGGGCGACTACGCGGTCGCCGGTGCGGTCTGCCGCGGGACCACCGTGGTCGTGTTCGGTGCCGGCGGGCGACCGCAACGGCTGCCCGGCGTGGAGGCCGCGGTGCGCACCGGCGAGCCCGCGGACGTGCTGGTCCGCGTAGCCGCGGCGGAGGTCGAAGCGGTCACGGACTACCAGCGGCATGTCGCTGCCCGGATGGTCGCCAGGGCCGTCAGCGAAGCGAGGGATCCGTGGGAAGCGAGGGATCCGTGGTGAGTGGCGATGCCGAACTCTCGACGGCGGTGAACGGCAACCGGTGGACCGGCACGGTCCCGGTGCGGCTGACGCTGGTCGACTTCCTGCGCGAGCGGCTGCGCCTGACGGGCACGCACGTCGGTTGTGAGCAGGGGGTGTGCGGGGCGTGCACGGTCCTCCTCGACGGGACCGCCGTGCGGTCGTGCCTGGTGCTCGCCGTCCAGGCACAGGGCGCCGAGGTGACCACGGTGGAGGGCCTGGGCGGACCGCAGGTGTCCGCGCTGCAGGACGCGTTCCTCCGGCACCGGGCTCTCCAGTGCGGGTTCTGCACGCCCGGCTTCGTCGTCCTCGCGGAGGAGCTCCGCCGATCCGGGAACGGGTACAGCCGCGAGGAACTCCGCGAACTGCTCATCGGTCACGTGTGCCGCTGCACCGGCTACGAGCCGATCGTGGAGGCGGTGCACGAGTGCCTCGGCTGACCCAGGACACCGCGGCCCGGCTGGTCTCCGGCCGAGGCGAGTTCGTCGGCGACCTCGACGCGCAGGGTGGTGTCGAGGTCTGCTTCGTGCGGTCGGCGCTGGCGCACGCCCGGATCGACCGCGTGGACCTGCGGACCCCGCGGGGCGTCACCAGCGTCGAGCTGGGGCTGCGGCCGATCCCGCTGGAGGCCGGCGGCATGGTCACGGTGGACTGGCAGCCGCTGGCGCTCGACCGGGTCCGGTACGTGGGCGAACCGGTCGCCATGGTCTGGGCCGGCGACCGGTACACGGCCGAGGACCTGGCGGAGGGCGTCGTCGTCGACTGCTCGCCGCTGTCGGCCACCACCCCGGTCCACGACGCGGCTCCCGACGACGTGCTGCTGTCACGGGTCGTGGCCTCGGGCGGCGGCCTGGACGACGCGATGAGGGAAGCGGATCTGGTCGTCGAGCGGACGTTCCGCCCGGCGCGCCAGTCGGCCGTGCCGCTCGAGACCCGCGGCGTCGTGGCCGAGCACGACGCCGCGACCGGCGTGACGACGATCTGGACGTCGACCCAGCTGCCGCACCTGGTCCGCCGCGGGATAGCCCACGCTCTCGGCGCGGACGAGGCGTCGGTACGGGTGCTCGTCCCGAACGTCGGTGGAGGGTTCGGGCTCAAGGCGAACCTCTACGCGGAGGAGATTGCGCTCGCCGCGCTCACCCGGCGTCTCGGCGTCCCGGTGCGGTGGATCGAGGACCGCACCGAGAACCTGCTCGCCGGGACGCACGCGCACGACACGCAGATCACCGTCCGTGTCGCCGCGGACAGGAGCGGCCGGCTCCTCGCGGTCGACGCCGCGGTCCGCGCTGACGTGGGCGCGTACTCCGTGTGGCCAGCAACCGCGCTGCCGGAGGCTGCCGTCGCGGCGATGAGCCTGTTCGCGCCGTACGTGTTCCCCACGTTCCGCGTCCGGATCGAGGCAGTGGCGACGAACAAGGCCCCAGTCGGGCCGTGCCGCGGGATCGGCCAGAACGCCGCCGTCTTCGCGACGGAACGGGCCATGGACCTCATCGCGGCCGAGCTGGGCATCGACCCGGTGGAGGTGCGGCGGCGCAATGTCGTCCGCGATCTCGCCTGGACCAGCCCGACCGGCCGCAAGCTGGACTCCGGCGACTACGACGCGCTGCTGTCGCTGGTCGAACCCGACTACCGACGCCTCCGAGACGTCCAGGCCGAGGCACGGGCGGCCGGGCGCCTGTTCGGCGTCGGGATCGGCGTCTTCAACGAGATCAGCGCCAGCGGGTCACAGGCCTACCGGGCCCGCGGCGTCACGTCCCTGCCCGGCACGGACGCCGCACGCGCCGTCGTCACCGAGGACGGCCGGATCGAGGTCTACACCAGCGCTGCCGACGCCGGTCAGGGTCACGCGGACGCTTACCGGACCCTCGCTGCTGCCGAGCTGGGCCTGAGCCCCGATCGGATCGACGTCATCGAGGGGGACACGACACGGTGCCCCGCGGGCAGCGGGACGTTCATCTCCCGCGGCGCGGTCGGCGTCGCAGCGTCCGTCCTCGAGGCGTTGCGCGGAGTCGTGAAGAACGACTGCGCGCCAGGAACCGACGTGACCCACGTTCACGACCCGACCCAGGTCTACCCGTGCGGGGTCCACCTCGCCGCCGTCGAGATGGACCCGGCCGACCTGGTCCCCAAGGTCGTCTCCTACCTGGCGGTGGAGGACTGCGGCCGGATCATCGACCCCGACGTCGTCGACGGGCAGATCCGCGGCGGCGTCGCCATGGGCATCGGCGAGGTCCTGTATGAAGCGCACCGGTACTCCGGCGACGGGCAACTCGAGACGGCGACGCTGCGCGACTACCTCCTGCCACTCGCCACGACCGTTCCCGACATCGAGGTCCGGCACCACGAGTCACCGACCCCGGCCACCCCGCTCGGCACGAAGGGCGTCGGCGAGTCAGGGACGATCGGCGCCTTCGGGGCCGTGCCCAACGCCGTCGCGGACGCCCTCGCGGACCTCGGCGTCGAGCTGACCGAACTCCCGCACACGCCGGAGCGGGTCTTCGCGGCCATGACAGCGGCATCAGGCACGTCGCCCCCCGGTGGCGGGCACGCCGGCTGAACTCGAGGAGGCGGTGGCGGTGACCGGTCCGCTGGCGGGGCTGCGCGTCGTCGACCTCACCCAGGTGCTGTCGGGACCCTTCTGCACCATGCTGCTCGCCGACCTCGGCGCCGACGTGGTCAAGGTCGAACCGCCGGCTGGTGACGTCGCCCGGAGGTGGGGCCCCCCTGTCGGGTCGCCCGACGACGAGACCACTCGGGACGACGCCTCGTACGGCGGTTACTTCGCCAGCGTCAACCGGAACAAGCGGAGCATCTGCCTGGACCTCAAGTCGGTGGACGGGCGACAGACGCTCCTCGACCTGCTCGCCGACGCGGACGTCGTCGTCGAGAACTTCCGGGTGGGGGTGATGGACCGCTTCGGGTTGGCCTACGAGCAGCTGCACGAGCGGTTCCCGAAGCTGGTCTACGCCAGCATCCGCGGCTTCGGTGACCCCCGCACCGGACGCAGCCCGTACGCGGACTGGCCCGCCTTCGACATCATCGCCCAGGCCATGGGCGGCGTCATGGGTGTCACCGGGACCGACGTCGACCACCCGGTGAAGGTCGGGCCCGGCGTGGGCGACATCTTCCCCGCCGTGCTGGCGGCAGTGGGCATCCTCGCGGCCGTGCGGCATGCCGAGACGACCGGCTCCGGGCAGCTGGTGGACGTCGCCATGTACGACTCGGTGCTCGCGCTGACCGAGCGGATCGTCTACCAGCACTCCATCACGGGGATCAGCCCGTCTCCGCAGGGCAACACGCATCCGCTGCTGTGCCCCTACGGCGTCGTGCGCACGGCCGACGGTTTCGTCACAGTCGCGACCCCGTCCGACCACCACTGGGAGCTGCTGACCGAGATGGTCGGCCGGCCTGAGCTGGGCACCGATCCGCGCTTCGCCACCAACGCCGCCCGCCTCCGGTCCTCCGACGAGGTCTACGGCATCGTCGAGGACTGGTCCCGGCCGCGATCGACCTCGGATGTGGTGTCCGCGCTGGCCGGCCGGATCCCGTGCGGCCCGGTCAACACCGCAGCGGACCTCGCGGCGGACCCCCACGTCGCTGCCCGGGACATGATCGTGCAGGTCGACCACCCGGCGGGCCGGATGATCGGGATCGCCGGGACCCCGATCAAGTTCACGGGCACACCGTCCTCTCACTTCGTCCGCGCGCCGCTGCTGGGCGAGCACACCGCCGAGATCCTGGAGGAGCTGGACGGGCGCCGAGCCGGTCGAGTCACCGGACCCGCCTCAGCCCCCGCCGGCCCGGCAGGAGGATCGACGTGACCGCTCGCGCCCTGGCCCAGTCGCTCGCCGAGGGTCTGTCCGCCGCCGGTGTGCGGAAGATCTTCGGCATGCCGGGGGGCGGACCCAGCCTGGACATGATCGGGGCGGCCGCCGACCTCGGCATCGACTTCGTCCTCGCCCACGGTGAGACCGCCGCCTGCATCATGGCCGCCAGCTACGGCCGGCTGACGAGAACGCCTGGCGTGGCCGTGGTGACGCGCGGCCCGGGGCTCACGAGCGCAGGCAACGGCCTGGCCCAGGCGACCCTCGACCGCTTTCCGCTCGTGCTCGTCAGCGATGCCGTCTCCCATGCCTCCGCCGACCGGGTCGCCCACCAGCGGCTGGACCAGATCGCCGCTGCGGCGCCGCTCACCAAGTGGAGCGGCACCCTCGGAACCGGGGACCCGGCCTGGGTCGCCGCGGCCGCCGCAGTCCTGGCCCTGACCGCACCGGCTGGCGCGGTCCACCTGGCCTTCGACCCGACCGTCCCCGGCGACCCCGCCCCGCAGGTCCCGGTCCGTCCCAGCCCACCCGACGCCGCAGCGCTGGCGAGCGCCCGGGAGCTGCTGGCGAGGGCCAGCCGTCCGGTCGTCGTCATCGGTGTGGACGCGGCGTCGCACCCGCTCGAGGTCCGGACGACGTTGCGGACCTTCGATGCCCCGGTGCTGACCACCTATGAGGCCAAGGGGACCGTGCCGGAGTCCTGGCCCACCTACGCGGGTCTGTTCACGGGAGCGGTGATCGAGCGCGCGCTGCTGGAGCAGGCCGACCTGATCCTCGGGCTGGGCCTGGATCCCGTGGAACCGATGCCCGGAGCGTGGGCCTACGACGCGCCGGTCGTCCTCCTGCACTCCCACCCGGTGGAGACCGCGTTCTTCGGCGCCCCCGTGCTGGTCACGGGGGACTACGGGGAGCTCCTGCCGGAACTCCTGGCCGGTTGCCGGCCGAAGTGGCCGACCGGGATCGGCGCCGAGATGCGGCGAGGCGATCTCGACCGCCTGGAGTGGGCCTCTGACCGCCTGACCCCGCACGACGTCGTCCGCACCACGCAGGCTGTTCTCGGTGACGTCACCCTGACCGTCGACGCGGGCGCTCACATGCTCGTCGCGATGCCGCTCTGGCAGACCGACGAACCCGATTCGGTGCTCATCTCCAACGGCCTGGCCACGATGGGGTTCGCTCTGCCCGCCGCGATCGCCGCCGCGCTCGCCAAGCCGGGACGCCGGGTCGTGTGCTTCGTCGGGGACGGCGGGCTGGGGATGGTGCTGGCGGAACTGGAGACCCTCGCGCGGCTCCATCTGGACGTTATCGTGGTGGTCTTCAACGATGCGACGCTCACGCTCATCGAGCTCAAGCAGACCGAGGGTCAGGGCGGCAGGGGCGCGGTCGGTTACCGCACCGTCGACTTCGCCGGGATCGCCACCGCGATGGGTGTCCCCGGCGTCGTGGTGCACGAAGTCCAGGGACTCGCAGCGGCGCTCACTCAGCCGGGTGCCGGCCCCCGGCTCGTCGATGCGCGGGTGGACCCCTCCGCGTACCCGCACGTGATCCGGACGATCCGCGGATGACCACCCCCTCAGCCCGTAGGACGTGTGGATGCTGCTGGACGAGATCATGGATCACCCAAGGCGCCCATCAGACGCCTCTCCGGAGCTTCTTCGCCGATCCTGAACTGGCGTACATCATCGCCATCGCCTGAGGTCAACCTCCGGCAATCTGCTTGGTGAGTGGGCCGCTATGGGATGCCTGGCCCGGCCGCGCAAAGGGCAGCGGCGATGGATCAACTCGGTTCTGGACACGCCAATCAGAAACTCAGCGGCGTTGCCGCATACGCCGAGTCGCTCATGCGGTCAGGCCTGGTGGGAGTCGGAGAGGTGCCCGGGCGTGGCTACGGTGGCTCAGGACATCGGCGCTTGACCGGAGCGCGCCCCACGGGACGGGCACGACCCCGGCGGTGAGGACTGGACGGCAGCCGACCTCCGGCGATCCGGGACTCAGGGAGCCGCCACCGGAAAGCGCACGATCCGGTCGTCGCCGTCGCGCTCCTCGCCCCGGCCGTCGCCGTTGGACGTCGACAGCCACAGTGCTCCGTCGGGGGCCTGCACGACCGTGCGCAGGCGACCGTAGGCACCGTCCAGCTCGGCGCGTGGCTCACCTACGCCGCTCGCCTGCAGCGGCACCACCCACAGCCGCTCCCCGGCGAGCGCGGCAACGTAGAGCGTGTCGCCAATGACGACCGCGCCGGAGGGAGAGGCCTCCGCCGTCTCCCACACGACCAGCGGGTTGGTGAGCCGGCCGCCGTCGGTGTCGCCCTCGCCTTCGACGTCGGGCCAGCCGTAGTTGCCGCCGGGCTCGATGAGGTTGACCTCGTCGAAGGCGTTCTGACCGAACTCGGTGGCCCACAGCCGACCCGTGCCGTCCCAGGCCAGGCCCTGTACGTTGCGGTGCCCGAGGCTGTAGACCGGGGAGCCGGGCGTCGGGTTGTCCGGCGGCACGGAGCCGTCCGGGCGCAGCCGCAGGATCTTGCCGTTGGGGTCGTCGGGGTCTTGGGCGGCATCCCGGTCGCCGGCGTCACCCGTGGCGACGTAGAGCTGCCCGTCGGGGCCGAAGGCGATGCGCCCACCGTTGTGGACGTTCGCCGCGTCGATGCCCGCCAGCACCACCTCGGCGTCGGCCGGCGCGTCGAGCCGGAAGCGGACGACGCGGTTGTCCTCGTCGGTGGTGAGGTAGGCGTACACCCAGGGGTCCTCGTCGTGATCGGGGGGCACGGCGAGTCCGAGCAGGCCACCCTCGCCGCGCGCCGCGACGTCCGCGAGCACCGCCACCTGGGCCGGCTGCCCGCCGTCCGGGGGCAACCGCAGGACGCGCCCGTCGTCCCGCTCGGCCACCAGAGCCGAGCCGTCCGGGAGGAAGGCGATCCCCCACGGGACGTTGAGCCCGGTCACCAACTCCTGCGGCGCGCCGAGGTCCACCCGTGGGACGGCGGCCGGCGGCGGTCCACCGGTCGACGGGGACGCGGGCGGCACGGCAGGCGTGCCGCTGGCATCCGCCCGATCATCGTCGGCGCCGCACCCGGCGACCAGCACGGCGGCGAGGACGAGGGCCCCGGAAGCGCGCCGCGGCGAAGACGGGGACGGGCCGGAACCACGGGATGACTTCGGATCGTCGTGCACAGCGTCATGGTGCGCCGTGGCGCGTGGAACCGTGACCGCCCGGGTGCTACGGCTCGAGGGAAGCCACAGGTCCGTGCAGACCGGCTCGGCGGCACACCTGGCAGGCGGCGACCGCATGGGTGTCCGGGGCAGCGGTATCCGGTCGTCGACCGCTCGGCGAGACCTCCCGGGAGGACGACGAGAACCGGACCGCTGACGCGGACACCGCCTCCGCAGCCCGCAGGGCCGACTACACGACCCGAACAACACCAGCGGCGACCTGCGCCAGGTCCTCGACCGGGCCAGCCTCGACTGGGTCACCTCACACGTCTTCAGCAAGACCGTCGCCACCCGGCTGGACGAGGCAGGCCTGTCCGCCCGGCAGATCGCCGACCACCTCGGCCACACCCGGCCCAGCCTCACCCAGGACGTCTACATGGGCCGCCGGCTCGCCGGCCCCGAAGCAGCCGCCGCCCTGCAGCGCTCGCTGTAACAGCGAGCTCGAAATCCGGGGCACAGGCCCGCTCTGTTCGCCGCCACTCCCCCGCGGCCGCGAAGCCCCCGGCCGTTGTCGTGCCGTGCTCCCGGGACGCCCTACCAAGGGTCACGCCGCGCTGCGCGGGAGGGAGTTTGTTGGTCGTCCGTTGGTCCTTGGTAGATCAACTACCAACTCGGTAGGTCCCTGACCAGCGGGTTTGCTCCCCCGATTGGACTCGAACCAATAACCCTGCGATTAACAGTCGCATGCTCTGCCAATTGAGCTACGGGGGATCGGCGGGTCGGACCCGCGCAGGGACCACAGTACCCGACGCCGTCCGGGGACCCGTGGAGGGGGCTTCGCGTCGCGCGTCACAGGGGACCCGGTTACCGTGATCATCCGCTGCCCTGACTCAGCAGGAGGTCCCCCCGTGGCGAAGTTGTCCTTCCTTGCCGGCTTGGGTGCCGGGTACGTGCTCGGCGCGAAGGCCGGGCGGGAGCGCTACGAGCAGATCCGCAAGGCGTGGGAGAACGCCAAGGACAACCCGCAGCTGCAGGGCGTGGCCGGCATGGCCCAGGCCCGCGCCGACGCGGTGGTCAACTCCGTCAAGGCCCGCATGGGCCGCGACACCTCGACCGACCGCCCGACCGGGCCGACTGCGCCGGGGCCGGTCCCCCCGCCGCGGGCCTGACCGCCGGTCAGACCACCTGGTCCGCGGCGACCGCCTCGGCCAGCTTCTCGCGCGCGACCTCCCGGGCGACCGGGTCGCTGCGGTCGACGTCGTCGTCGAACACGACCGTCCACTCGCGGGCGGCCTGACCGGGTAGCCGCCGGGCGACCAGCACGACTCCCCCGCCGCCGGGCAGCGGGGCCCGCCGGCTGGCGACCACCGTCTGGTCCACCCGCCGCCGGACGACGGCCGGCAGGTCGCCCGCGTCGGCCAGCGCGTGCCGCTCCACGGGCAGCCGCGCCTGCACCCCGGGCTCGACCTCGGTGAGCGCGGCGACTTCGAACCGGCCCCCGCCGTCGTCGGTCGCCGTCCACCGGGCCGAGGCCACCTCGTGCCACGGCAGGACGGCGACGCCGCCGGCCTCGGTCAGGGGCAGGTCCGCCGGGACGCGGCGCAGGCCGCGGGAGGTCGCCACCAGCCAGCCCTGCTCGCGCACCAGCACGCCCCAGGCCAGCACCCGCTCGTCGGGGTCGGCCGAGGCCAGCACGACGGCGCGGACTGGCTCCGGCGGCCGGGTCACCCGCCGCCGGAGCCGGTCCAACAGGCTCACGACGTCTCCTCGCCGGCGCTCGTCGACGACGCTCGCCGCGCTACCACGGCCACTGGTGAGCCCGCGAGTGCGCTCACTTCGCGAGCCCGCCCATCGCCCGCTGGCGCAGCGAGATCGCCTGCTGCTCGAGCGCCATCAGCTGGCTGAACGCGCGCATGTACTCGTCGCCGGCCTCCACCGGGTTCATCCGCTGCAGCCGGCCCTTGAGCGCGGTCACCTGGCGGACGGTGTGCATCTCCTCCAGCCGGGCCAGCACCGCGTTCACGTATCCGGCGTCGGCCTCTCCCACCGACCGCATCGGCTCGACGGCCAGCGCGGTGAGCTGGGCGCGGGCGCTCTCGCTGGTGCAGTGCGCCGCGATCTCGTCCAGCCACGCCGGACCGGTCACCCGGGTCGCGGCCGCTCCCCCGGCCCCGGCGACCGCGCCGGCCACCGCGGCGAGGTCGGGGTCGGTGTAGGCCTCCACCGGGATCGCGTCGAACGACGGCCCGGCGAGCTCGGGCACCTGGAGGGCGGCCTTCACCGCTTCGCGCTCGACGGCGACCGCGATCTCGTCCGGCGACCGCTTCGGCGTCCGGACACGGCCGCGGGACGGACCGCGGGAGGCGCCGTCGTCCCCGGTCAGCCGGCGCACCCGCTCGAGCACCTCGGCCTCGTCGGTGTTGCCGATCATCCCGGCCAGCTGGCGGGCGTAGGCCGGCCGCAGGGCGTGGTCCTTGATCTGCGCGACCAGCGGCACCGTCTTCTCCAGCGCGGCGACCCGCCCCTCGACGGTGTCGAGGTCGTAGCCGGCCAGGGTCGTCTTCAGCACGAAGGCGATCAGCGGCGTCCGCCGGGCGACGAGGTCGCGGACGGCGGCGTCCCCGTGCGCCTGTCGCAGTTCGCACGGGTCCCGGCCGTCGGGCTCGACCGCGACGAAGGTCTGCCCGACGAAGCGCTGGTCCTCGGCGAAGGTCTTCATCGCCGCGTTCTGCCCGGCCGCGTCGCCGTCGAAGGTGTAGACGACCTCGCCGCGGAACTCGTCCTGGTCCATGAGCAGCCGGCGCAGCACGCTGATGTGCTCGGGGCCGAACGCCGTGCCGCAGGAGGCCACCGCCGTCGTCACGCCGGCCAGGTGGCAGGCCATGACGTCGGTGTAGCCCTCGACGACGACCGCCTGGTGCCGGCGGGCGATGTCCCGCTTGGCCCGGTCGATGCCGTAGAGGACGGTGCTCTTCTTGTAGAGCGGGGTCTCCGGGGTGTTGAGGTACTTCGGGCCGGGGTCGTCGTCCATCAGCTTGCGCGCGCCGAAGCCGATGACGTCGCCGGTGATGTCGCGGATCGGCCAGACCAGCCGGCGGTGGAACCGGTCGATCAGCGACCCGCGGGAGGACTCCTTGGCCAGCCCGGCGGTGACCAGCTCCTGCTGGGTGAAGCCCTTGCCGCGCAGGTGGCGGGTCAGGGCGTCCCAGCCGCCGGGGGCGAAGCCGCAGCCGTAGTCGAGCGCCACCTGCCGGTCGAAGCCGCGGTCGGCGAGGAACTGGCGGGCCGGCGCTGCGTCGGGCGTGCCGAGCTGCTCGGCGTAGAACACCGCGGCCGCGGTGTTGGCCGCGACCAGCCGGGCCCGCTGTCCGGCCTGCTCCCGGGACGGCGCCCCGGTGGGGCGGCCGCCGTCGTCCTCGTAGTGCAGCTCGACGTTGGCCCGCCCGGCCAGCAGCTCGACCGCCTCGCCGAACGACAGGTGGTCGATCTGCTGGATGAAGGAGATGACGTCTCCGCCGACTCCGCAGCCAAAGCAGTTCCCGGTGAGGATGTCGTCCTCGAGCGTGAAAGCGTGCGTGCCGGGCACCTCGGCGCAGTAGACCTCTTCGACCCGGTCCGACCACTCGACCGACCGGACGACCCAACGCTTGCGCTCGTACTCCTTGCGATCGGCCAGGATCCGCTCCCGGTGGTGACCGCGGAGGAAGAACGAATCCGGCAGTCCCTCGGTCATGAAGCGGACGTTGTAGATGTCGCTCATGACGCCGTCGATGCCGAGGCGGTTCTGCTTGGCCACCCCGTACGTACCGATACCGAGCCGAGTGCACAGAGTGCGGACGTACTCCAGGTCGTCGACGCGGGCTGAGTCCAGGATGGCGTGGCCGTCCTCCGCGACGCAGCCGTCGGCGGCGAAGTATCCGGCCAGCCAGCCGAGGAGGTAGGAGGCGTCCTCGTCGAGGGAGGGTCGCTCGTCCTTGACGTAGGCCGGCAGTCCGTAGCAGCGCGTTCCACGCTCGTCCGACCACGATCGGCAGCCGTCGAGGTAGGACGCGAGTCCACCGTCCTCCTCCCCGCACAGGACTGCGATGGAACCAGCTCCGGCTCGCGTCCCATCGCCGTAGGCCAGCCCTCGCGCGACCCCGAACGGCGAGGGCTTCGTCGCTGGGTTCAGGACTCGGCTCATCGGGAACGACGGCGACAACTGGTCGCCCGGGAAGAGGTCCTTGGTGAGCTTCTCCCGCCTGTTCTGCCGCAACCTCCCCGAGGGGACGAACCAGCGGTGCTCGTCGGTCGCGTGGATGACCTTGGTCCGACCATTGCGGGTCAACGTCACAGCCATCAGCCGCTGGACGCCGTACGACCGGAACGGCGCCTCGACCCAGCCGCCGTCACCGTTGAGGACTCGAACCGTCGTCCCCGCCAACTCGCGGATCGGGACGACCCCGTCCTCCGTCAGGACCCCGGTCTCCCCCGCCAGGCAGTGGTAGAGCCCGCGACTGGGCGTCACGTGGAAGGACGGCGACTTCTCGTCGTGGAACGGGCACAGGCCCTTGAGGCTGCCCCCACCCGCGCGCTTGAGCTGCAGGTGCTCGCCGACGATCTCGTCGATCTTGCTCCGCTCCCGGATCAGCGCGATGTCGGCGGCCCGGATGCGTCCCCGCCCGGCCATCAGCTGCCTCCTGCCGCCGCCGCGCCACCGGCGATCGCGGCCGTCGCCGCCGCCTGGTCGCGGCGGCTCATGACCAGTGCCAGCCACAGCAGGAAGACCTGGTGGTCCAGCGGCAGAGACGCGTCGGCGGTCAGCGTCGGCCGCGGCGACCACCCGCCCGTCGTCCCGGTCTCGGCGAGCACCCGGCCGCCGGAGACGTAGCGGTAGCCGCCCTTCCAGCGGGAGACCACCTCCGCCTGCAGCGGCGTCCCCTCGAGGTCGGCCTCCCAGGTGCCCTTCCAGAACGACGTCTGCCGGGCCCGGAGCCGGACGGCGTCCTCCGGGTCGGCCGCCCACCGGCCGGTGAGCTCACGCTTGCGCTTCGCGAGCACCCACTCGCGGTCGCCGACGACGGCCGTGGCCGCCTCCTTCCAGTTCGAGGCCCGCAGCGTGGCGACGACGACGTCGTCGCGCAGCACGGGCAGCACGCCCTTCTCGGTGCCGGCCGTGCCGGCCTTGCCCAGTTCGAGCACGGCTCCTCCCCTGCTCAGCCGATCCCCGGCGCGCCGGCGACGCTCTCGCCGGTCGCGCGGTAGAGCAGGTAGGCCGCCGTCTCGCGGAGGATGTAGCGGAACTGCGTGGTGCGGGTCTGCACCGCCGGACCCTGCCGGGTCGGCGAGCTCTCCGCGGCGATGCCGGCGTCCTCCGCCATCCGCTCGGCGCGCATCGCGTGCCACGGATCGGTCACCAGGACCGCCGACCTCCAGCCGCGCTCGTCGAACGCCGCGCCCACCGCGCGCATGCTCTCCAGCGTGTCCACGCCCTCCTCCACCGGGAGCAGCGCGTCCCCCGGGACGCCGGACTGTGCCAGGTAGTCGGCGCCGGCCTCGGCCTCGGTGAACTGGTCACCGGCCGCCTTGCCGCCGACGGTCACGATCACCGGCGCGACGCCGTCCTCGTACAGCTGCAGGGCGTGCTCCAGCCGGGCCTCGAAGATCGACGACGGGACGCCGTTGTACTGCGCCGAGCCCAGCACCACGATCGCGTCGGACGACGGCCGGGCGTCCTGCCGCGCCGTGTACCAGATGGCCGTCGCCGTGGAGACGACCAGCAGGAAGAACGCCAGCACGAGGGCGCCGGCCACCCGGCCGATCAGGCTCCCTGCGCGCACCCCCACGCGTCATGGGTACCACGCGGGGCTGTCCGGATGAGGCGGATGGGGACGGTGTGCCGCTCCCCGTCCGCGGGGCCGGCGTTTCCCGCGCGGTGCCGCCGCTGCAGCGCCGGCGACGCGCGAGGAACGCACGCAACCGGCTTCAGGAGCCGACGTGCTCGGCCCCCAGCGCGGCCCGGCCGGCCTCCAGCCGGGCGACCGGCACCCGGAACGGCGAGCAGGACACGTAGTCCAGCCCCACCTCGTGGAAGAAGTGCACCGAGTCCGGGTCGCCGCCGTGCTCGCCGCAGATGCCGAGCTTGAGGTCCGGACGGCCGGCGCGGCCCCGCTCGACGGCGATCTCCACCAGCCGGCCGACGCCCGGCCGGTCGATCGACTCGAACGGCGAGACGCCGAAGATCCCCTTGTCCAGGTAGGCGTGGAAGAACGCCGCCTCGACGTCGTCCCGGGAGAAGCCCCAGGTCATCTGGGTGAGGTCGTTGGTGCCGAAGGAGAAGAACTCGGCGGACTGCGCGATCTCCTCGGCGGTGAGCGCCGCGCGCGGCACCTCGATCATCGTGCCGATGAGCGGGCGCAGGTCGACCCCGTGGTCCGCGCAGACCTCGGCGACGACCCGCTCGGCCTCCTCGCGGATCGCCTCGAGCTCCTGCACCGCGCCGACCAGCGGGATCATGATCTCCGGCCGCGGGTCGCCGCCGGCCTTGACGCGCTCGCAGGCGGCCACGGCGATCGCCCGCACCTGCATGGCGAACAGGCCGGGCACGACCAGCCCGAGCCGCACGCCGCGCAGGCCCAGCATCGGGTTCTGCTCGTGCATCCGCCGCACCGCGGCGAGCAGCCGCAACTGCCCCTCGTCGTGGTGCCCCTCGGCCTCGGCCACCGCCACCCGCACCGAGAGGTCGGTGAGGTCGGGGAGGAACTCGTGCAGCGGCGGGTCGAGCAGCCGGATCGTCACCGGCAGGCCGTCCATCGCCTCGAGGATCGCGACGAAGTCGCCCTTCTGCAGCGGCTCCAGCGCGTCGAGCGCCGCCTGCCGGTCGTCGTCCCCCTCGGCGAGGATCAGCTTCTCCACCAGCTGCCGCCGGTCGCCGAGGAACATGTGCTCGGTCCGGCACAGGCCGATGCCGTGGGCGCCGAACCGCCGGGCGCGCGCGGCGTCCTCCGGGGTGTCGGCGTTGGTCCGCACGTCCATCCGCCGTCGGGAGTCGGCGTGGGTGAGGACGCGGTGCACGCTGCGCACCAGGTCCTCCGCGTCGGCGGACTCCGGGTCGATCTCGCCCTCGAAGTACCGGACGGCGGACGACGGCTCGACCGGCACCTCGCCCAGCCACACGCGGCCGGTCGACCCGTCGATGGAGATGACGTCGCCCTCGTCGACGACCGTGCCGTCGGGCGCGGTGAACTGCCGGGCCTTGGTGTCGACCTGCAGCTCCTCGGCGCCGCAGACACAGGTCTTGCCCATGCCGCGGGCGACGACGGCGGCGTGCGAGGTCTTGCCGCCGCGGCTGGTGAGCACGCCCTGGGCGGCGATCATCCCGGAGAGGTCGTCGGGGTTGGTCTCCCGGCGGACCAGGACCACCTTCTCCCCGCGGCCCGCCCACTCGACGGCGGTCTCGGAGGAGAACACGGCCTTGCCGACCGCCGCCCCCGGGGAGGCGTTCATGCCCTGGGTGAGCTGCTGGGCGTCCCCGCCGGAGACGAACCGCGGGAACATCAGCTGGGCGAGCTGGTCGCCGGTGACCCGGCGGACCGCCTCGTCCATGTCGATGAGGCCCTCGTCGACCAGCTGGGTCGCGATCCGGAACGCCGCAGCCGCCGTCCGCTTGCCGACGCGGGTCTGCAGCATCCAGAGCTTGTTGCGCTCGATGGTGAACTCGATGTCGCACAGGTCCCGGTAGTGCGACTCGAGCGTGGCCATGACGTCGAGCAGCTCCCGGTAGGCGCCCTCGTCGATCCGCTCCAGCTCGGTCAGCGGCACGGTGTTCCGGATGCCGGCCACGACGTCCTCGCCCTGGGCGTTCTGCAGGTAGTCGCCGTAGACGCCCTGCTCGCCGCTGCCGGGGTCGCGGGTGAAGGCCACGCCGGTGCCGGAGTCCATGCCGAGGTTGCCGAAGACCATGGCGACGACGTTGACCGCGGTACCGGCGTCGCCCGGGATGCGCTCGCGCCGGCGGTAGAGGATCGCCCGCTCGGAGTTCCACGAGTCGAAGACGGCGTTGATCGCCAGGTCCAGCTGCTCGCGCGGGTCCTGCGGGAAGTCCCGGTCGGTGTGCTCGGCGACGATCGCCTTGAACCGGCCCACGACGTCGGCCAGGTGCCCGGCGTCCAGGTCGAGGTCGAGCTCGGTGCCCTGCTCGCGCTTGACCGCGTCGAGCGCCTCGTCGAAGTGCTCGCCGTCGATCCCCAGCACCGTCTTGCCGAACATCTGGATGAGCCGGCGGTAGGAGTCCCAGGCGAAGCGCTCGCTGCCCGACTGCGCCGCGAGCCCGCGCACCGAGTCGTCGTTGAGACCGACGTTGAGGACGGTCTCCATCATCCCGGGCATCGAGGCCGCCGCCCCGGAGCGGACCGAGACCAGCAGCGGGTCACCCGGGTCGCCGAGGGTCTTGCCCATCGCCTTCTCCAGCGCCGTCAGGTGCTCGGTCACCTGGTCGGCGAGTGCCGGCGGGGTGCTGCCGTGCTGCAGGTAGTAGCGGCAGGCGTCGGTGGTGATGGTGAACCCGGGGGGCACCGGCAGCCCGAGGTTGGTCATCTCGGCGAGGTTGGCACCCTTGCCGCCGAGCAGGTCCTTCTGGTCCTTGTTGCCCTCGCTGAAGTCGTAGACCCAGGTGGTCTGCCCGGTTCCGCCCACCGCGCACCTCCGTGCTCGTCGCCGGCCGCCGTCCCGAGAAGACGTCTCATACGTCTCGGGGGTGGGCTGATGGTGTCCGATGCCGGGGAGGCACGCCAGCCCCATGCGGCGGCCGACGGCGCGGTTCAGCGAGTCAGGCGACGATCACGAAGCCGATGACGGCGAACAGCAGGGTCACCACCACCACGACGGTCCCCACGACGAGGCCGGTGCGGTTCGGCGGGGACGGCGGCGGTGAGACGTAGTCGGGGAACCCGGAGGCGTACTGCGGGAGCGGCTGCTCCTGAGGCGCGTACTGCGGCTGCGGGACGAACGCCACCTGTCCGGGGAACCCGACCTGGGTCGGCGCGGCCGGCGGCGGGGCCACCCCGGCCGGGACGACGGGCGCGGGCTGGTGGGGTGGCTGCGACAACGCGGGGGTCCTCTCAGGCGGGCTGCCCGACGTCGGCGCGGGCGGCGTCATGGTGGCAGGCCCACCCCGGCCTGAGAAGGAATCGGATCCTCAGCCGGCGGAGGTGCCGCAGACGCGGGCGCCGTCCTCGCTGACCACCGTCAACGTCGTGGTGCTGCCGTCGGTCCACTGCACGTCGACCCGCTGCACCGGCTCGCCGTCCTGCTCGCCCTCGGTGGTGCCGACGACCTCGCCGTCCCCGCCGGTCGCGTAGACGCCGGGGACCTCCTCGGGCGCGAGCCGGGCCCGCTCGACGTCGCAGAGCAGCCCGTAGGCGGTCTCGACGTCGTCCGCGGCGAGCGCGTCCAGGAAGACGCCGGTGACCTCCCGCGACTGTTCCTCCGGGCTGCCCTTGACCAGCGGCAGCCCCAGCGCCATCGCGACCGCGACCAGCACGGTGCCACCGAGGATCGCCAGGATCAGGCCGCGCGCCGACCGCGGGGTGCCGGTGTGCAGCGGCGCGGGGTCGTCGTCGTAGAGGTAGGGGCCCTGGGTCATGGCGCTCACCCCCCGCTCACGCTCAGCTCGGCCCCGGCCGGCGGTCGGGGGTCGTCGCGGTCGTCGAGCCAGCCCGGCGGCAGCGCGACCGGACGGGGCGGGCTGGTGCGCCCGCGCGGCCCGCCGAGCACCGCCGTCGGGTAGGGCTGGTCGGGGATGCCGGCCAGCAGCCCGCCCAGCTCGTCCAGGGAGCTGACCATCGCCAGCGCGCGGCGGACGTCGGAGCCGACCGAGAAGCCCTTGAGGTACCAGGCGACGTGCTTGCGAAAGTCGGTGCAGCCGTGCAGCTCGCCCTGCTCCTCGGACAGCAGCTCGGCGTGCCGGTACATGACCGTGGCGACCTCCCGGAACGTGGGCAGCGCCCGCCGGGTCTCCCCCGCGAAGGCCGCGGCCAGGTCGCCGAACAGCCACGGCCGGCCCAGGCACCCCCGGCCGATGACGACGCCGGCGCACCCGGTCTCGGCGACCATGCGCAGCGCGTCGTCGGCCTCCCAGATGTCGCCGTTGCCGAGCACCGGGATGTCGACGGCCTCGACCAGCCGGGCGATCGGCGCCCAGTCGGCGGTGCCGCTGTAGAGCTGGTCGGCGGTGCGCCCGTGCAGGGTGATCGCCGCGGCCCCCTCGTCCTGGGCGATCCGCCCGGCGTCGAGGTGGGTGACGTGGTCGGCGTCGATGCCGATGCGGGTCTTGACGGTGACCGGCACGTCGCCGGCGGCCCGGACCGCGGCTCGCACGATGTCGCGGAAGAGCACCCGCCGCCACGGCAGCGCCGACCCCCCGCCCTTGCGCGTCACCTTGGGGACCGGGCAGCCGAAGTTGAGGTCGACGTGCGCCGGGTGGGTGCCGGCCACGCCCTCGTCCACGAGCATCTCCACCGCGCGGCCGACGGTCGCCGGGTCGACGCCGTAGAGCTGCACGGAGAAGGCGTCCTTCTCGTCGGGCGTCGCGCGCACCATCTGCAGCGTCTTCTCGTTGCGCTCGACCAGCGCCCGCGTGGTGATCATCTCGCAGACGTAGAGGCCGGCCCCGAACTCGCGGCACAGCGTGCGGAACGCCGGGTTGGTGATGCCGGCCATCGGCGCGAGCACGACGGCGGGGTCGACGGTGAGCGCGCCCAGGCGCAGCGGAGCGGGGCCCGTCCCGGTGGACGGACCCCGCTCAAGCACGCTGCTGCTCACCCCACCAGGGTAGGCGGCGGGGTGGGCTGCCCCGACCCCCCGCGGGGTGGCGGCCCCGAGCACCCTGGGAGTCGGCCTCGGGTCGGGGCAGCATGACCGCCGTGCGCACCCCTCCGGGGCCCCACTCCGACACCGAGGACCAGGCGATGAGCGATCTCGCGACCTTCCTGCTGGCCCGCATCGCGGAGGACGAGGCGGTGGCCGTGCAGCTCGCCGACCTCTGGGCCAAGGCCTACTACGCCGCCGGCCCGGACGCCCTCGCCCCCGGCGTGCGGGAGGGCGTGGACGCCGTGTTCGCCGCGGCCCACGCCGGGCCAGCCCGGATCAGGACCGAGATCCACATCAAGCGCCGACTGGTCGAGCTGTGCACGTCCCGGCTCCAGGGGGCCCCGTCGTCCGACGCCGACGGGGAGCACCCGCACGGCCCGGAGGACCTGCAGGTCCTCCGGCTGCTCGCCCTGCCCTACGTCGGCCACCCGGACTACCGGACGGCGTGGTTGCCCTGAGGCGCCGCCCGCTGCTCAGCAGACGGGGAGGCGGGCCTTCAGGTAGCCCTCGACCTGGTCGAGGGAGATCCGCTCCTGGCTCATCGAGTCCCGCTCGCGCACGGTCACCGCGTCGTCCTGGAGGGTGTCGAAGTCCACGGTGAGGCAGAACGGCGTGCCGATCTCGTCCTGCCGCCGGTACCGGCGGCCGATGGCGCCGGCGTCGTCGAAGTCGACGTTCCAGTTCTGCCGCAGGGTCGCGGCGAGGTCGCGCGCCTTGGGCGAGAGGTCGGCGTTGCGCGACAGCGGCAGGACGGCGGCCTTGACCGGCGCCAGCCGCGGGTCCAGCCGCAGCACCGTGCGGGTGTCGACGCCGCCCTTGGCGTTGGGCGCCTCGTCCTCCGAGTAGGCCTCGATGAGGAAGGCCATCAGTGAGCGGGTCAGGCCGGCGGCCGGCTCGATGACGTACGGCGTCCAGCGGCTGTTGGAGCCCTGGTCGAAGTAGGTGAGGTCGGCGCCGGAGTGCTCCGAGTGGGTCTTCAGGTCGAAGTCGGTGCGGTTGGCGATGCCCTCCAGCTCACCCCACTCCGAGCCCTGGAAGCCGAAGCGGTACTCGATGTCGACGGTGCGCGTCGAGTAGTGCGACAGCTTCTCCTTCGGGTGCTCGTAGTGCCGCAGGTTGTCGCGGGCGATGCCGAGGTCGACGTACCAGCGGGTGCGCTCGTCGATCCAGTACTGGTGCCACGCCTCGTCGGTGCCCGGCTCGACGAAGAACTCCATCTCCATCTGCTCGAACTCGCGGGTGCGGAAGATGAAGTTGCCCGGGGTGATCTCGTTGCGGAACGACTTGCCGATCTGGCCGATGCCGAACGGCGGCTTCTTCCGCGCCGCGCCCATGACGTTGGCGAAGTTGACGAAGATGCCCTGCGCGGTCTCCGGGCGCAGGTAGTGCAGGCCGGACTCGTCCTCGACCGGGCCGAGGAACGTCTTGAGCATCATGTTGAAGTCGCGCGGCTCGGTCCACGCGCCCTTGGTGCCGCAGTTCGGGCAGGTGATGTCGGCCAGGCCGTTCTCCGGTGCCCGGCCCTTCCGCGCCTCGAACTCCTCCTCGAGGTGGTCGGCGCGGAACCGCTTGTGGCAGTTCTGGCACTCGGTCAGCGGGTCGGTGAAGACGCCGACGTGACCGGAGGCGACCCACGTCTGCCGCGGCAGGATCACCGAGGAGTCCAGTCCGACGATGTCGTCGCGGCTCTGGACGACGGTCCGCCACCACTGCCGCTTGATGTTCTCCTTGAGCTCGACGCCGAGGGGCCCGTAGTCCCAGGCGGAGCGGGTGCCGCCGTAGATCTCACCCGACGGGAAGACGAAGCCCCGTCGCTTGCAGAGGTTCACCACCTTGTCGAGGCGGGCGGGGTCGTGCTTGGCGGTGCTCTCGCTCACGGCGGGGGGCTCCATCCGGCTGGCGGTCGGCGGGTTGACCCGTCCACGGTAGTTGGCCGCTCCCGACCGCCCGGCGGCGCACCGGCCGGCCCCTCCACCTGCGGGTGCTCGTGCCCTGCCCACGATGCCGGGCAGAGCACGAGCACCCGCGGACCCCTCAGGCCGGGCGGCCGGCGTCCTCGCCCGGCAGGTAGACCCCCGGCTCGTCGAGGGCGTGCACCCACACCGGGGCGCCGGCGATCTTGACCTCGGCCGCCGACAGCGCCCGGCGGTAGGCGCCGACGCCGTCCCAGCGGGTCACCAGCGCCCACAGCCCCGGGTCGTCGGCGGACCGGCCCAGCTCGCCGTCCCGGAACCCTGGCCGCGCGGCGAGTGCGGCCAGCAGCGTCCCGACGTCGGCGGCCAGGGCGCCGGCGTCCTCCCCCGACACCCGCAGGCGGGTCACCGCGAACACGCCGGCGATCGTCGCAGACGCGACGGACGGCCGGCCCCCGCCCCCGGGCGCCGGCCGTCCGGGCGCCCGTCAGGCGAAGTTGCAGACGGTCAGGGAGGAGTCGACCCACACCTGGACCGACTGGGTGCCGCCGTTCCCCAACTGCAGCGTGAAGGTCGCGATGTCGACGTCGTTGGCGGCGTCGTACTCGAGCGTGTCGATCGACCCGTCGGCGATCGTCTCGCCGCCCAGGGTCTGGGTGATGAAGTAGCCCACGAGGTAGTCCTGCGGGGACAGGTCGGTGCCCTGGGACCCCTCGGTCGCCGCCTGCTGCAGGTCGGGGCAGGTCAGCGCCCACACGCCGGCCGGGTCGAGCTGGGCCATTCCTGCCATCCAGGTGAAGGCGACGTCGGAGGAACCCGGGATCTGCCCGGCGTCCGACCCGCCGGACGGCGCCTCCGCCGTCTCCGAGCTCATGCCGCCACCGGGGTTGCTGCCCGCACCGCCGGGGATGCTCACCGGACCGGAGGGCTCCATCTCCATCTCGGGCGCGGCGCTTGGCTCGCTGCTGGCGGAGGTGGTCGTGGCCGTCGTCGCCTCGGCCGCGGTGGCCGCGCCGTCGTCGTCCCGGAGGAGGAAGAACAGCAGCACACCGACGCCGGCGAGGACGACGACCAGCGCGGCCACCAGCCACGGCACCGGGCTCTTCTTCCGCGGCGGCTGCCCGTGGCCGCCGCCGGGACCGAAGGGACCACCAGGACCCGGCTGCCCGTACTGGCCTGGCTGGCCGTAGGGGCCGGCCTGCCCGTACGGACCGGCCTGCCCGGGCTGGCCGTAGGGGCCCGGCGAGCCGTACGGGCCGGGCTGGCCGTACTGACCGCCGTACTGACCTGGAGGCTGGCTCATCGTGCTTCTCTCGTCCGTCGCGGGAGGGCGCGCGAGGGGCGCCCGGGCGGTCCGGGCCGGGCCCGGGGCACGTGCAAGCTAGTGACGGCGGGTCCGCCCGCCTACCGGATTGCTCGCGACGCGCGGTCACAGCTCCGTCACGACGACCGGCGGCTCCGACCGCCGGCAGGCGCCGCCCCGGCAGGCTGTCCGAGGTCACACCCGTCTGCGGCGACGCCGCTGGTCGTCGGTCGCACGCGTCCCTAGACTCCGCCGACGTCCGCGCGGGCGCCGGCAGCGAGCAGCGCCTCCGCAGCGGCGCACGGAGGGGCACACACGGTGGATCTGGAACAGTTCGGCGCCTACCGCATCGAGGCACTGCTCGGCCGGGGCGGGATGGGCGAGGTCTACCGGGCGTACGACACCGAGCACGACCGGGTGGTCGCGCTGAAGGTCCTCTCCGAGCACCTGGCCGCCGACGCCGGCTACCGCGAGCGGTTCCGCCGCGAGGCGCACCTGGCCGCCCGGCTCAACGAGCCGCACATCGTGCCCATCCACCGGTACGGCGAGATCGACGGCCGGCTGTTCCTCGACATGCGGCTGGTGCCCGGCCGCGACGTCGCCGCGGTGCTCGCCGAGGAGGGCCCGATGGCGCCGGCCCGCGCCGTGTCGGTCATCAGCCAGACCGCCCGCGCCCTGGACTCCGCGCACGCCGACGGCCTGGTCCACCGCGACGTGAAGCCGTCGAACATCCTGCTCACCGGACAGGGGGACGACGAGTTCGTCTACCTCGTCGACTTCGGCATCGCCCGCTCGACGTCGGACTCGACCGGCCCGTCGCTCACCCAGACCGGCGCCGCGCTGGGCTCGTTCGACTACATGGCGCCCGAGCGGTTCCTGGAGAGGCCGATCGACCGCCGGGTCGACGTCTACGCGCTGGCCTGCGTGCTGTTCGAGTGTCTCACCGGCCGCCGGCCGTTCACCGGCGACGGGCTGGCCACCCTGATGTTCGCCCACCTCAACAACGAGGCCCCGGTGCCGTCGGAGCTGCGGCCGGGGCTGCCCCCGGGGCTGGACGCCGTCGTCCGCAGGGGCCTGGCCAAGGACCCCGACCAGCGGTACGCCACCTGCGGCGAGCTGGCCGCCGCCGCTCGGGCCGCACTCACGGAGTCGGGGGTCACCCCGCAGCACGTGCCCGCCGCTCCCCCGACGGCGATCACCCCGATGCCGTTCGTGCCGGAGACGGTCGGCTTCTCCAACCCCGGTGCGCCCAGCGGCTTCGCCCAGCCCTACCCCACGACCACGGGGGGCTACGGGCCGCCGTCCGACCCCGGCGTCCCCACCGGCTACGGCCCGCCGTCGAACCCCGGCGTCCCCACCGGCTACGGCCCGCCGTCCAACCCCGGAGCGCCCACCGGCTACGGCGTCTCCGCGGGCTTCCCGCCGCCCGGGAGCCCCGGCGGGTACCCGCCGGCCGGCGCCCCTGGGGGGTACCCGCCGGCCGGCGCCCCTGGGGGGAAGAAACCGAACCGCCTGGCGCTGGTCCTCGGCGGAGTGGCCGTGCTGCTGGTGCTGGTCGTCGTCGCGGTCGTCGCGCTCACCGCCGGCGGCGGCAGCGACGACCCCGACGGCCCCACGGCCGCCCCGACCACGACCACGGCCGCCGCGCCCACCCCCTCGCCGTCGGCCGAGGCCCACCCCGAGGAGACGCTGCTCGCCGTCCTCCCCCGGGTCTACGACGGCGACGACTGCCGCACCCTGGACCCCGCCGGCGACGGCGACGTCGCCGCGGTCGGCTGCGGGGCGGCGCCCACCCAGCCGGGCCCGCAGGTGTCCAACTTCTTCCTCTACGAGGACGGCGACGCCGTCGACGACGTCTTCCTCGCCGACATCCAGGGGCAGGGCCTCACCGAGGTGGCGGCGCTCGGCGACTGCGCCACGACCCAGGGCTACCACGACTACACGATCGACGACCGGCCCGCCGGCCGCGTCGCCTGCTTCGTCACCGCCGAGAACGCCGCCATCATCGTGTGGACGCAGGAGGACGTCGCCGTGGAGGGCTTCATCAGCATCCCGGGCGGCGGGACCGAGGGCCTCACCACGCTCTGGACCTGGTGGAACGACCCGAACAACAGCGACTTCGTCACCGAGTGAGCGTGGGGGGGGGGGGGGGGGGGGGGGGGGGGGGGGGGGGGGCGGGGGGGGGGGGGGGGGGGGGGGGGGGGGGGGGGGGGGGGGGGGGGGGGGGGGCGGGGGG
>NZ_JBJGYU010000045.1:0-37243 GCF_054050155.1 Geodermatophilus sp. SYSU D00703
CCCCCCCCCCCCCCCCCCCCCCCCCCCCCCCCCCCCCCCCCCCCCCCCCGCCGGCCCCGTCCGGAGGCTCGCCGCGGCCCCGCGCAGGGTCCCATCGCGCGAGGGGGCCCTGTCACGGTGAGGAGGACGGGGGCCTCCTTCAGGCGACGGCGGTGGCCGCCTCCACGATCCGCTCCCGCACCGCCTCGACGGCGAGCTCGCCGGTGTCGATCCAGCGGGCGACGCGGCCGTCGGCCACGATGCCGACGCGGTCGCAGAAGTCGGCCAGCTCATCGGGGTCCACCGAGACGACGACGACCGAGGTGCCGTGCGCGGTCGCGTCGTCGAGCAGCTGGCGCACCTGCTGGCGGGCCCGGACGTCGAGGCCGCGGGTGGGCTCGTGCAGCACAACGACGTCCCGTGCCGAGGCCATCCACCGGGCCAGTGCCAGCTTGTGCTGGTCGCCGCCGGACAGGGCGCCGAACATGGTGCGGATGCTCAGCGTCTTGACGTCGAGCTTGTGGACGGTGTCGATCACGCTGCGCAACGTGGCGATCTCCTTGCGCAGGTCGGTGAGCGAGCCCCAGGCCTCCTGGGTGAGGGTGCGGGCGATCGTCTCGCCGGGGTCCACCCCGTAGGCGTCGTCGTCGGGCCGGTAGGCGGGCAGCCGCAGGGCGGCGTCGTCGGCCGAGGGGTCAAGCGAGCGCGGCTCGCCGTGCAGCACCGCCTCGTCGCTGAGCGCGGGCAGCTCACCCGTCAGGGCCTCGGCGATCTCGCGGACGCCGGAGGTGCGGTGCCCGGTCAGCCCGACCACCTCGCCGCGGCGCAGCAGGAGGTCGACGCCCGCCACCCGGCCGGGCACCCGCAGGTTGCGGACCCGCAGGGCCACCTCCCCGGAGGGGGCCGGCCGGGCCGGTGCGGGGACCGGCGCCTCGTCCGGCGGGGACGGCTGGGGGACCGTCGGCTCCCGGCGCACCGGCAGCTTCACCGGTCCGCCCACCGTCTCCGCGGCCAGCCGGACCGGGTCCAGGGACGCGCTCGGGCAGTCGAGGGCGATCCGGCCCTCCCGCAGCACCAGCACCCGGTCGACCACCTCGAGCATCTCGGGCAACCGGTGGCTGATGTACAGCACGCCCCGCCCCTGCCGACTCAGCTGGCCGGCGACGGCGTGCAGCCGGGTGACCTCCGAGGGCAGCAGGACCGCCGACACCTCGTCGAGCACGACCAGCCGGGTGTCCTCGGCCAGCACGCGGGCGGTCTCCACGAGCGGGTGCACGAAGTGCGGCAGGTCCCCGACGAGGGTGTCCGGGTCGGCGTCGAGGTCGACCTCGGTGAGCAGGACCCGTGCCGGCTCGCGCAGCTCCGCCTGCGGGCGCCCGGCCTGCGGCGTGCCGCGGAACACGGCCTGGGCGAGGGTGAGCCCGGGGTCGATCCTGACCAGCTGCTCGACGACGCCGACGCCGACGTGCCGGGCGTCGTCCGCCGACAGGGGGGCGTAGGGCTGGCCCTGCAGCGTCATCCTCCCGGCGTCGGCCGCGGTGATCCCGGCGATGATGTCGCCGAGCGTCGACTTGCCCGCCCCGTTGGTGCCGACGAGCCCCACGATCTCGCCCTCGGCGATGCTGAAGGAGACGTTCCCCAGGACCCGCCGGCCCCCGAAGGACTTGGTGAGGCGCTGGACTTCCAGCAGCGACATGGGCGGGCGGCCTCCCCCGGCATGGTCCCCGACCACGGGGTCGGTCGGTCGTCGCGTCAGCGGCCCCCGCGACGCTTCGTCACGGGTCCGATGCTACCCGCGCACGGGGTCGGCGCCCGGTGAGGTGATGCAACGGCCACCCTCCAGGGACCCTCCGCCTGAGCCTGCGAGGTGCGGGGGGAAGGGTGGTCCTCCTTCAGGCCCGCAGCCACACCGCCGTGTCCGACGGGACGACGCCGTCGGACACGTCGGCGCTGGCCAGCAGGACCTCGCCCTCGGGCAGCGGGACGCCGGCCCCGGAGACGTTGAGCAGGCACACCAGGCCGCCCGGACGCCGGAACGCCAGGCAGCCGTCCCGCGCCGGCAGCCACGCCAGCGACTCCCCGCCGAAGGCCGGCGAGGTCCGCCGCAGGGCGAGCGCCGATCGGTACAGCGACAGCACCGAACCGGGGTCGGCCGCCTGGGCCTGCGCGGTCAGCGCGCCCCAGCCCTCGGGCATCGGCAGCCAGGTGTCCGGGTGGGCGGAGAACCCGTAGGACGGCTCGGTGCCCGACCACGGCACGGGGATGCGGCAGGCGTCGCGGCCCCGCTCGGTGTGGCCGGAGCGCTCCCAGATCGGGTCCTGCAGCGCGTCGTCGGGCAGGTCGACGTCGGGCATGCCGAGCTCGTCGCCGTTGTACAGGTAGGCCGCGCCCGGCAGGGCCAGCTGCAGCAGGGCCGCGGCCCGGGCCCGGCGGGTGCCGAGCTCGCCGCCGCCGTAGCGCGTGACGTGCCGCGGGCGGTCGTGGTTGGACAGCACCCAGCACGCCGGTGCCGGGGTGCCCTCCACCGTGGCCAGCGAGTGCACGACGGCGTCCCGGAGCTCCCCGGCGGTCCAGTCGGCCGTCAGCAGCTTGAAGTTGAACGCCAGCTGCAGCTCGTCGGGGCGCAGGTACTGCGCCAGCCGGTCGTCGTCGGAGACCCAGACCTCACCCACGGCCATGGCGCCGGGGTACTGGTCGAGCACCACCCGGATCCGCCGGTGCACGTCGTGCACGCCGTCGTCGTCGAACCGGTGGTCGCCGGGACCGTGGTCGTCGAGCAGGCCGGTGTCCTCCATCGGCTGCATGTCGGGCAGGCCCGCGGGCTTGGCCATGCCGTGGGCGACGTCGATGCGGAAGCCGTCGACGCCCCGGTCGAGCCAGAAGCGCATCGTCGTCTCGAGGTCGGCGAGGACCTCCGGGTCGGTGAAGTCCAGGTCCGGCTGCTCGGGCGCGAACAGGTGGAGGTACCACTGGCCGTCGGGGACCCGCGTCCACGCCGGCCCGCCGAAGACCGACGGCCAGTTGTTGGGCGGCTCGCTGCCGTCCGGGCCGCGGCCGTCGCGGAAGACGTACCGCGCCCGCTCCGGCGAGCCGGGGGCGGCGGCCAGCGCGGCCTCGAACCACGCGTGCTGGTGCGAGCTGTGGTTGGGGACCAGGTCGATGGTCACCCGGATGCCCGCGGCGTGCGCATCGGCCAGCAGGGCGTCGAACTCGGCGAGGTCGCCGAAGGCCGGCTCGACGTCGCGCGGGTCGGCGACGTCGTAGCCGTGGTCGGCCATGGGGGAGGGGTAGAACGGCGTGATCCACAGCGCGTCGACGCCGAGCTCGACCAGGTGCGGCAGCCGGGAGCGGATGCCGGCGAGGTCACCGACGCCGTCGCCGTTCCCGTCGGCGAAGCTGCGGATGTAGACCTGGTAGAAGACGGCGTCCCGCCACCAGTCGGCGTCGGCACGGCGGAACGGGCGGGCAGGGCTCACCGGGCTCCTCAGGAGTCGTACGGGCGTGCGGCCCCGTCGCGGGAGGGACGGGCGGCCTCCCTGCGGGGAGGTCCTTCTTCAGACGATGGAGAGGTCGCCGGGCACGTCGTCGGGCCAGCGGTTCTGCATGCTGCGGGCGGCCATCTCCAGGTAACCCCAGAGCGTGGCGTCCTGCTCGGGGGAGAGCTCCAGGGAGTCGACGGCGTCGCGCATGTGGGCCAGCCATGCGTCGCGCTCGGCCGGGCCGATGGCGAACGGCGCGTGCCGCATGCGCAGCCGCGGGTGCCCGCGCTGCTCGGAGTAGGTGGTGGGGCCGCCCCAGTACTGCTCGAGGAAGCCACGCAGGCGGGCCTCGGCGCCCGCCCAGTCGTCCTGGGGGTACAGCGGCGCCAGCACGGGGTCGGTGCGGACGCCGGCGTAGAAGCGGGCCACGAGCCGTTCGAAGGTCGGCGCGCCGCCGACCTCCTGGTAGAAGGTCCGCGCCGAGGGCAGGGATCGGCTCATGCCGTCGATGGTCCCGCAGCCGCGGCGGCCGCTGCCACGTGACCCTGGGTACGTCCGTAGGCCACCAGCGGCTGGACGACGGCCAGCAGCCCCACGCCGCCGACGAGCGCCACCACCGCGCCCGCGGACACGCCCTCGGCGGCGAGGCCGGCGACGAGCACCCCGAGCCCCTGGACGCCGTACAGCCCGCTGACCGCGACGCCGAAGGCCCGCCCGCGGTAGGCCTGCGGCACCGCCTGGACGAAGGCGACGTTGAGCGGGAGCTGCCAGGCGGCACCCAGGCCGGCCACGAACATCAGGGCGACGACCACGGCGTAGGCGCCGCGTCCCGGGCCGGCCCACACCGCCACCAGCCCGGCCAGCAGGATCGGTACCAGCGACAGCACGACCAACCCCACGACCAGCCGCTCCCGCCGCTCCTGGGTGACGGCGCGGGCGATGAGCAGCCCGCCGACGGTGGCGCCCAGTGGGTTGGCCGCCAGCAGGATGCCGACCTGCGTGGCGCCCTCGCCCAGCTGGTCGACCAGCGGCGTGGCCACCCCCTCCGCCGCGTTGCCGAACAGGGTGCCGACCCAGGTCAGCACGATGATGGCGCGCAGCCGCGGCGTCCGGCCGATCAGCCGCAGCCCCGCGGCGGCGTCCCGCCAGACCGAGCGCGGGCGGTCGGCGTCCCCGCCGTCGTCCGGGGCCGGACGGCGCTCCAGCCGCGCCCACAGCCACAGCGCGGAGACGACGAAGGTGGCGGCGTCGAGCAGCAGCACCACCGACGGGGACAGCGTGGCCACCAGTGCGCCGGCGAGCACGAAACCGACGACCTGGGCCACCTGCCCGACGACGTTGGTCAGGGACGTCGCCACGGCGTACCTGTCGCCGTCCAGGACGTCGGCCATGAGCGCGGAGCGGGCCGACTCGAACGGCGGCGACCCGAGGGCCACCAGGAGCAGGAGCCCGAGCAGCACCGGCAGCGGCGTCCCCGGGATGGCCATGCCCGCGACCAGCACGGCGCGGGCGACGTCGGTCGCGATGAGGACCCGGTGCCGGGGGAACCGGTCGGCGAGGGTGGACAGCAGCGGGCCGCCGATCAGCCACGGGAGGTAGCTGATCCCGAAGGTGATCGCCGACAGCAGGGGGGAGGAGGTGCGCTGGTAGACCAGGACGGTCAACGCGACGCGGGCCAGTTCGTCACCGATCGTCGACAGCAGGTAGCTGCCGAACAGCGGCCTGAACTCCCGCACGGCGAAGACCTCGCGGAACGTCGCCGGCCGGGCTCGCGTGGCAGCGGCCGGGCCCTGGCCCGCCGGCGCACCCCCGCTCATGGTGCTCCTGCCCCGGCGCCGGACACGGCACCCAGCAGCGGCAGCGGGGTCTTGATCCCCTCGACGACGAACCGCTCCTGGAGCCGCATCCGCAGCTCGCGGCCGACCCGCCACTGGTCGGCGCTGGTGCTGCGCACCTGCAGCCGCATGACGACGCCCTCTGCGGTGATCTGCTCGGCGCCGAGGGACTCCGGGGCGGCCAGCAGCACCGCGGCCCACTCCTGCTCCCCGTACATCTCGTCGGCCACCTCCTGCATGACGGTGCGGCAGCGCTCCAGGTCGGTGCCGTGCGCAACGGGCATGTCGATGACCACCTGGGCGAAGCCCTGGCTCTTGTTGCCCACTCGGAGGATCTCGCCGTTGTGGGCGTACCAGACGACCCCGTTGACGTCGCGCAGCCGCGTGATGCGCAGCCCCACGGCCTCCACGGTGCCGTTGACCTCCCCGAGGTCGACGACGTCCCCGACTCCGTACTGGTCCTCGAGGATGATGCCGATCCCGGCGATGAAGTCCTTCACCAGGTTCTGCGCGCCGAAGCCGAGGGCCACGCCCACCACGCCGGCGCTGGCCAGGATCGGCGCCAGGTTGATCCCCAGCTCGCCGAGGACGAGCACCACGGCGATGCCCAGCACGACGATCGAGGAGGAGCTGCGCAGCACCGAGCCGATCGCCTCGGCGCGCTGGGTGCGGCGGGCCGCGACCGCCTCGCCGGCGTCCCCCAGCGCGGAGGTGCGGACCCGGCGGGCCCGCAGGATCGCCGGCACGGCGCCGCCGGCGGTGGAGTCGGTGAGCCGCCGGATGGCGCGGTGCGCCAGCGCCCGCACGACCACCGCCAGGACGACGATCAGCAGGATCTTGGCCGGCTTGGCGATCAGCGCCTGGGCGTTCTCGGCCAGCCAGTCCATCCCGAACCAGTCGTAGACCTCCTGGCAGAGCCAGTAGTCGGCGCAGTCCGGGACGGACAGGCTGTCGTCGGCAGCGGCGAGCACGGAGGGTGATGCAGTCATCACGGGGAATACTCTCAGGTTCGGGCCCCGAGTGGGACCACCTCGGTGGATCCGAGCGTCCGGCCACGATTCGGTAGCGGTTCCGGCGGCCGTGTTGACGCGGCCTCGACGCCGATCTGACGATCGCCGCCGACCATGCGTCGGGGACGTGTCCGTCACGTGCCCGGCGACGAAACACCGTGGAGGACTTGTGCGTCGTACGTGGATGGCCCTCGCCCTGGCGAGCACCGTGGTGCTCGCCGCCTGCGGGGGCGGGGACGAGGAGTCCGGCGGTTCCGGTGGCGGCGAGTCCGGTCCGACCCAGATCCGGGTCGGCGCGATCCCGATCGTCGACGTCGCCCCGCTCTACCTCGGCATCGAGCAGGGCATCTTCGAGAAGCACGACCTGGAGGTCGAGCCGTTCCTCGCCCAGGGCGGCGCGGCGATCGTGCCCGCCGTCGTCAACGGCGAGGCCCAGTTCGGCTTCTCCAACATCACCAGCCTGCTGCAGGCCACCGGACGGGGTGTCCCGCTGGCTCTGGTAGCTCCCGGCCCGGGTGCCACCGGCAACACCGAGGACGACTTCGCCGCCGTCGTCGTCCCGGCCGACAGCCCGATCCAGACGGCGGCCGACCTCGCCGGCAAGCGGGTGGCGATCAACTCGATCAACAACATCAGCGACACCGTCGTCCGGGAGAGCGTCCGCCTCGCCGGCGGCGACCCCTCGACCATCGAGTTCGTCGAGATCCCCTTCCCGGACATGCCCGCCGCCGTGAGCACCGGTCAGGTGGACGCGGCCTTCGCGGTCGAGCCGTCGGCCACCGTCGGGGAGAGCCAGGGTCTGCGCCGGGTGTCGGCGCCCTACACCGAGACCGACGACGACCTGACCGTGGCCGGCTACTTCACCTCCGACCAGTACGCGGCGGAGAACCCCGAGGTCGTGCAGCAGTTCACCGACGCGATGGTCGAGGCGCAGGAGTACGCCCAGGCCAACCCCGACCAGGTGCGCGAGGTGCTGGGCAGCTACACCCAGATCAGCCCCGAGATCGCCCAGCAGCTGACCCTGCCCACGTTCCAGACCGAGATCAACCGCGAGTCGGTGGAGCGGCTGCTCGAGCTCGGTGAGCAGGACGGGATCATCGAGGGTGACGTCGACCTGAGCCAGCTCTACTTCGAGCAGGACTGAAAGGACCCCCTACCCCCCGCCACTCGCGAGCTCTCGGCGGGACCCTGCAGGGGGCCAGGGGCCGAGGCGCGACCCCCTGCCCCCGCCACTCGCGAGCTCGCGGCGGGACCCTGCAGGGGGCTGACGACGGGCCCCGTCCCCTCCGCTCCAGAGGGGACGGGGCCCGCCGTCGTTCAGCCCCCGAGTCCGGTGTGCGCGGCGAGGAACGCCAGCTGGTCGGCGGCCAGCCCGACGGTGCGGCTGACCGCGCGCGCCCCGTGGCCGACCTCGGTCTCGCGGCGCAGCAGCACCGGCGCGGCCGAGCCGGTGGCGTGCTGGAGGGCCGCGGCCAGCTTGCGGGCGTGCAGCGGGTCGACCCGGGTGTCGGACTCGAACGTCGTGAACAGCACCGCCGGGTAGGCGGTGCCCTCGACGACCCGGTGGTACGGGGAGTAGCCGAGAAGCCAGCCCAGCTCCGTCGGGTCCTCGGCGGTGCCGTACTCGTCGTTCCAGGTCCGGCCCAGGCCGAAGCGCTCGTAGCGGACCATGTCCAGCAGCGGCGCGCTGCAGACGACGGCGGCGGCGAGATCGGGCCGCTGGGTCAGGGTGGCCCCGACCAGCAGGCCGCCGTTGGAGCCGCCCATGACCGCCAGCTGCCGGTGCGTCGTCCAACCCTCGGCCACCAGGTGCTCGCCGGCCGCGGCGAAGTCGTCGAACACGTTCTGCTTGCGCTCGCGCATCCCCGCGCGGTGCCACTCCTCGCCGTGCTCGGAGCCGCCCCGCAGGTTGGCCACCGCCCACACGCCGCCCGCGGCCACCCAGGCCAGCGCCTGCGCCGAGTAGGCCGGGGTGAGGGCGACGTTGAAGCCGCCGTAGCCGTAGAGGACCGTCGGGCGCGGGGTGTCCGGCCGGCCGGTCGGGGTCAGCACGAACAGGTGCACCGGCGTCCCGTCGGCCGACGTCGCGTGGGCCTCGACGACGTGCACCTCGGGCACCTCGCCGGCCACCGGCGCCCGCTCCCAGCCGGCCAGCTGCGCCGGGGCGGCGCTGTCCCACCGGTACACCGACGGCGGGGTGGCGTGGTCGGTGTAGCCGATCCAGGCCGTCGTCCCGCCCTCGGGCGGGGCGCTGACCCCGGAGACGCTGCCCGCGCCGGGCCGGGGGACCTCCGCGATGCGCCCGGAGCCGTCGCCGGCCCACAGCGACAGCCGGTCGGTGGCGTCCACCGAGTGGACGGCGAGGACCTGCAGGCCGCCGTCCGCCCCGTCGACGAGGGCGACGTCGGTGAGCACGCCGTCCTGCTGCTGGGGGACGACGTCCCGCCACGCGTCCGGCGCCCAGGTGCCGGGGTCGGCCGGGTCGGCGACCGCCAGCCGCCAGCGGGGCGTGCCGCGGTCGCTCATCAGCCACAGCCGACCGTCGCGGGCCACCCACGCGGCGGTCTGCGCGTCGACCCCCACCTGCAACTCGCGCAGGACGCCGTCCCCGGCCAGGTCGGCCAGCCAGACGTCGTCCCGCGGGGCGGTGCCGACGGACGCGGAGACCACCAGCCAGCGGCCGTCGCGGCTGGTGCGGGCGCCGAAGTAGGTCGAGGGGTCGCTGCCCTCGCCGTGCACCAGGGCGTCGTCGTCCGGGTCGGCGCCGACCCGGTGCCGCCACACCCGCCGGTGGAACTGCTCCTCACCCGCGGGGACGAGCTCGGGGGCCAACCGGCGGACGTGGAACAGCTCCTCGCCGCCGGGCAGCCAGGCGACGGGGGAGTAGCGGCAGCGGTCGATCGGTCCGTCGAGCTGCTCACCGGTGGCCACGTCGAGGACGTACAGCCGCGACTCCTCGTCGCCGCCGGTGGACAGCTGGTAGGCCAGCCGGTCGCCCTCCCAGGACGGCGACCACGCGTCGAGCGTGGTGGTGCCCGCGGGGTCGATCGCCATCGGGTCGACGAGGACCCGCCAGTCGCCGCCGGGCTCGCGCACGCGGAGGACGGCGTGCTCCTGCCCGGGGTCGCGTCGGGTGGAGAAGGCGCGGCCGGACCGCCAGACGGGGACGCCGACCGCGCCGGCGTGCACCAGCTCCTCGAGCCGGGCGGCGAACCGGTCGCGCAGCGGCAGGGCGGCCAGCGCCTCGGCGGTCAGGGCGTCCTGGGCCTGGGTCCAGGCGACCGTGCGGGGGTCGGCGGGGTCCTCCAGCCAGCGGTAGGGATCGGTGACGGCGTGGCCGTGGAGGTGCTCGACGAGGTCGAGCCGAGGGGCGTTGGGATAGCGCACCCGGGTCACGGTAACGAGGCGTCCGGCGGCTCCCGGCAGCGCGGATGCGGCGTCGCAGGTCAGAATGGGGGCGCCCACGGGTCGCACTGCACCCGGCGCGCGGTCCGAGGGCGCCCGGAGGTGCCTCGTGCCGCGTCACGCAACGGGGTCGCCCGCCGGCCATCCAGGTCAGCGGCACGACCCATCCCACCATCCACTGGCGCCTGCCTCCCCGCGGGCCACGACGGCGGCGACCCTGCTGCTCAACGCCACCTACGAGCCGCTGTGCGTGGTGTCCAGCCGCCGCGCCATCGTGCTCGTGCTCGCCGAGAAGGCGGTGTCGGTGGACAGCGCGCCGGAGGAGGTCCACTCCGAGACGGTCACCCTGCCGGTGCCGGTCGTGGTGCGGCTGACCCGGTACGTGCGCGTCCCCTACCCGGCGCAGGTGCCCCTGTCGCGGCGGGCGGTCTTCGCCCGGGACGGCTCGTCCTGCGTCTACTGCGGCGGGTCGGCGACGAGCATCGACCACGTCGTCCCCCGCAGTCGCGGCGGCACCCACACCTGGGACAACGTGGTCGCGGCCTGCCGGCGGTGCAACCACACCAAGGCCGACCGGTCGCTGGCCGAGCTGGGCTGGAAGCTGCCGCACCCGCCGCGGACCCCGAGCGGAGCCGCCTGGCGGCTGCTCGGCGCCCGCACCGTCGACCCTCGCTGGCGGGAGTGGTTGGGCATGCCGGAGAGCGTGAGCGCGTGACAGAGCACCCCCTGCCCCCCGCCACTCGCAGGCTCGCGGCGGGCCCCTGCAGGGGGCCGGTCCGAGACGTGTGCCCGGAGCCGATGTGACATCACCCGCGACTGCCCGGCGGCTGTGGGCGCTGGCGGAGCCCTTCCACGCGCTCACCTACTTCGCCGACGAGTGCCGGTCGGCCGCGGAGGCCGCCGGCCTCCCCGGCTTCTGGTCCGCGTACTTCGCCATGCGCGCCGCGCCGATGGGCCCGGTCGGCCCCGAGGTCGTGACGGCGACCTTCTACAACTTCGCGCCGGCGTTCGTCGCCCGCCGGGTGCCGGCGGTGTGGCAGGCGGTGACGCCGGGGCAGGCGCTCACCGTCCGGCTGGCCGGGGTGGACGCCGCCGTCCGGCGGGTGCTGGGCGAGGACTGGCCGGCCGCCGCGGCCGAGGCGGCCGAACTGGCGGGGGTCGCCGCCGCGGCGGTGGACCTGCCCGGGCGGCCGCTGGCCGCGGCCAACGCGGGCCTGCCGGTGCCCGAGGGGGCGCACCTGGCGCTGTGGCAGTCCGCCACCACGCTGCGGGAGCACCGGGGCGACGGGCACAACGCCGCCCTGCTGCAGCGCGGGATCAGCGGCGTGGGCGCCCACGTCCTGGCCGCCGCCGCGGGCCGGACCGAGAAGGAGTGGCTGCTGCGCGCCCGCGGGTGGGACGCCGCCGCGTGGGACGCCGCCGTCGAGGACCTCGCCGGTCGCGGGTGGCTCGCCGGGGAGGAGCTCACCGCGGAGGGCGCCGCCATCGTCGCCGCGGTCGAGGCCGACACCGACCGGCTGGCGCTGGGTCCGTGGCAGGAGCTGGGGGACGTCGGCTGCGACCGGCTGGCCGGGCTGCTGGTGCCGGTGCGCCGCGCCGTCCTCGCCGCGGGGCTGTGGCCCGACCGCAACCCGATCGGCGTCCCCGACCCGGAGTAGGGCAGGACCCCCGTGCCCCCCACCGCTCGCAGGCTCGCGGCGGGATCCTGCACGAGGGCCGTCAGGTGACGCGGGAGCGCTCCACCGGGAAGGCCTCGTGGGCGCCGGTCGCCACGATCTCGCGGAGACAGTCCATCGCGTCCCACACGTCGACGAAGCGGGTGTAGAGCGGCGCGAGGCCCAGCCGCACGCGGTCCGGCGTCCGGAAGTCGGGCACCACGCCGCGGTCGACCAGCGCCTGGGTGAGCTGCCACGCCTCCGGGTGGGCGAGGGTGACGTGCGAGCCGCGCCGCGCCGGGTCCCGCGGGGAGGCCAGCTCGACGCCGTGGCCGGCCAGCCACGCGTCGGCCAGGGCGACGACCAGCTCGCCCTGCGCACGCCCCTTGGCCGCCAGCCGGTCGACCCCGGCCTCGGCGACCAGCCGGGCGCCGACCTCCACGGCGGCCATCCCGACCACCGGCGGCGTCCCGACGCCGAACCGCTCGATGCCCGGCACCGGGTCGTAGGCCGGGCCCATCGCGAACTGGTCCCGCTGCCCGAACCAGCCCCAGATCGGCTGGCGCAGCTGCTCCTGCAGCTCGCGGCGCACGTAGAGGAAGGCCGGCGCACCGGGCCCGCCGTTGAGGTACTTGTACGTGCAGCCCACGGCGAGGTCGGCGCCGGCGGCGGCGAGGTCCACCTCGACGGAGCCGGCCGCGTGCGAGAGGTCCCAGAGCACCAGCGCACCCACCTCCCGCGCGGCGCTCGTGACGGCGGCGACGTCGGCCCGCGCCCCGGACCGGTAGGCGACCGCCGACAGGACGACGACGGCCACCCGCTCGTCGAGGGCCGCGCCGAGCACCGCCGGGTCCAGCCCCTCGTCGACGTCGGCCGCGACCTCCCGCACCGTCATGCCGCGCGCCTCGGCCACGCCGGCCACGATGTAGCGGTCGGTCGGGAAGTCGTCGGCGCAGCAGACCAGCACGTCCCGGCCGGGCCGCGCGTCGGCGCCGGCGACCAGGAGCTTGTAGAGGTCCACCGACGTCGAGTCGCTGACGAGGACCTCGCCGGGCCGCGCGCCGAGCACTCCGTCGGCCAGCAGGTCGCCGATGCGGGTGGCCGCGTCGATCCACGACGACCACGAGCCGACCAGCCCCCGGGCCCACTCCTCCTCGACCACGCGGGCCAGGGCCGCGGGCGTCTCCCGCGGCATCCGGCCCAGCGAGTTGCCGTCCAGGTACAACAGGCCGTCCTCGCCGGCACCGGCGAAGCGGCTCCGGAAGCCGGCCAGCGGGTCGGCGGCGTCGAGGGACTCGGCGTGCGCACGGGAGAGGTCCACGCCGTCCTGTCTACCGGTCTACCGTCCCGCACCGTGAGCCAGCTGCACGACCTCACCGCCCTCGAGCAGGCCGCCGCCGTCCGCGCGCGGGAGGTCAGCCCCGTCGAGCTCGTCGAGCACGCGCTGCGCCGGGTCGAGGACCTCGATCCCGCGCTCGGTGCCTTCCTCACCGTCACCCCGGAGCGCGCGCTGGCCGCGGCCCGCAAGGCCGAGCACCGGGTGGCCCGCGGCGGGGAGCTGCCGCTGCTGCTCGGCGTCCCGACGGCGGTCAAGGACCTCAACAACACCGCCGGGGTCCGGACGACGTACGGCTGCACGGTCTTCGCCGACAACGTGCCCTCCGTCGACGACCACGTGGTGGCCGCCCTGGCCGCGGCCGGGACGATCAGTGTGGGCAAGACGAACACGCCTGAGTTCGGCTTCCCCTGCTACACCGACAACGCCCTCGCCGGTCCCGCGCGCACACCGTGGGACCGCACCCGGCTGGCCGGCGGGTCCAGCGGGGGAGCGGCGGTCGCGGTGGCCGCCGGCATGCTGCCGTTCGCGCAGGGCAGCGACGGCGGGGGGTCGATCCGCATCCCGGCGAGCATCAACGGGCTGTTCGGCATCAAGCCCAGCCGTGGACGGGTCAGCAACGCGCCACTGGGGGCCGACGTCACCGGGCTGGGCACCAACGGCCCGATCGCCCGCAGCGTGCGCGATGCCGCCGCGATGCTCGACGTGATGGCCGGGCCGGTGCTGGGGGACGCGGTCTGGGCGCCGCCGCCCCCGCCCGGCGAGACCTTCCTCGGCTACGCCGACCGCCCGGTGGGCCGGCTGCGCATCGGCCGCTTCCTGGAGTCCCCGATGCCGGACGCGCCGCTGGAGCCGGAGGTCGCCGCCGCGTTCGAGGACGCCACCGGGCTGCTGACCGACCTCGGCCACGAGGTGGACGACGTCCCGCCCGGACTGCTCGGCCCGGACGTGCTCGCGGCCTTCGAGCGGGCCTGGACGCTGTCGGCGACGATGCTGCCGGTCCCGCCCGCGCTGGTGGGGGAGCTGCGACCGCTCACCCGCGAGCTGCGCTCCCGGGGCCTGGCGCTCTCGGCCCAGGCGGCGATGGAGGCGCTGACCGCGCTCCGGCTGTTCTCGCGCCGGTTCATCGACGCCACCCGGCACTTCGACGTTCTCGTGGCGCCGGTGACGACCATGACGCCGCGCCCGCTGGGCTGGTTCGACGCCGACGGGGACGGCGCGGCCGACTTCGAGCGGCAGAAGCGCTACGCCGCGTTCACCGCCGTCTTCAACGTCACCGGACAGCCGGCGGTCAGCGTGCCGCTGCACTGGACCGACGCCGGACACCCGGTCGGCACCATGCTCGTCGGCCGCCCCGCCGACGAGGCCACCCTCATCGCGCTGTCCGCCCACCTGGAGGCCGCGCGCCCCTGGGTGCACCGTCACCCCGCCGGGTGGGACTGAGCAGGAGGCGCCGGCCGGGTGCCGGTAGGTTGAGGGCGTGACCGTCGCCGAGACCATCCTCGTCTACGTGGTGGCCCCGCTGGCCGTTGTCCTCCTCCTCGCGCTGCTGACGCTCGCCCCGGGCGCGCGGCGGCGCCGGCCCCGCTACAAGCCGGGTCAGCCGTGGGAGCACGAGCCGGTCTGGTACGAGCCGCACCCGCAGGGAAGCGGGCACGGCCCGGCGGCCGTCCCCGGCGACGGCACCACCGCGCTGGGCTCGTCGGTGTACCCCGAGCAGCACGACGGCCGGGCGGCCCTGCCGTCCGGCGGGCACGGCGGCGGAGGGCACGTCCCCTCGCCGGCGGCCGTCGCCTCGGCCCGCCCCTACGGCGGCGCCCGTGGGACGTGGTGAGCGCATGACCCCCCAGATCCGCACCGGAACGACCCGCACCGTGAACGCCTCCGGAGGCCTGCGATGACCCGCGCGCTGGAAGCCACGTCGCACGACACGGCGACGTCCGCCGGCACCGCGCCGACGCGCGCCGAGGAGGCCGAGCCGCTCGACTCGATCTTCAGCTACCGCGAGCTGCTCCGGCTGGACGACGCACTGACCATGTCCTCCCGGGAGACCGGGCTGCGCTTCACGCTCTACATCGGTGACCTCGGCGCCCAGACCCGCCAGCGGGCCGAGGAGCTGTTCGAGCACTCCGGCGGCCACCTGACCGAGTCGGTGCTGCTGGCGATCTCGCCCGGGCAGCGGGTGATCGAGGTGGTCGCCGGTGCGGCGGCGTCCCGCCGGCTGCCCGACCGGGCGTGCGCGCTGGCGGTGCTGTCGATGACCAACTCCTTCGCCTCCGGCGACCTGGTCGGCGGCATCGTCAACGGGCTGCGCCAGCTGTCGGACCAGGCCGGCCACCCGCGGAGCCTGCGCCCCCACTGAAGAAGGAGCCCCTGCCCCCGCCACTCGCACGCTCGCGGCGGGACCCCGCAGGGGGCCGATCGCTAGCGCCGTCCCACGCATCGGGGCCCGGCCGGGACGCTCGTCCCGGCCGGGCCCCGTCGCGTCCGGGGTTCAGCTCCCCTCGGCGGCGTCCCGCTCGCGGGCCCGCAGCGACCGGGCGATCCCGTCCCGGCCCTCGGCGACCAGCCGCCGCAGCGGCGCGGGGTGGTCCTCCCCGGCCAGCCAGGCGTCGGCCGCCTGCACGGTGCGCAGCTCCACCACCGGCGGGAACAGGTACTGCACGGCGTTCTTCGCGATCTCCCCGGGACGGCGGTCCCACAGCGGGCGGATGTCGGCGAAGTAGCGCTCGACGTAACCGGCGGTCAGCTCCCGCTGGGCCGGGTGCCAGAAGCCCTGCAGCATCGCCTCGTGCACCGCGTTCGGGATGGTGTCGTCGGTGAAGGCCCGCCGCCAGGTGTCCTCCTTGGACTCCGCCGTCGGGCGCAGGGCCCGCGCGGTCGCGGCCCGCCGCCGGCCGGTCGCGGTCGCGTCGCGGGCCTCCTCCGCCTCGATCTCGGCGTCCCCGGCGGCGCCGATGGCGACCAGCCCGTGCAGGAACGCCCACCGGGCGTCAGCGTCGACCGGCAGCCCCTCGACCACGCGGGAGCCGTCGAGCAGGCCGCGGAGGACGGCGGCGTGCTCCGCCGTGCGCGCCGCGGTCGCGAACGTGCGCGACCACTGCAGCTGGGTGTCGCTGCCCGGCTCGGCCGCCTGCAGCGCCGCCAGCGCCTTGTCCGCCAGGGCACGCCAGCCGGTCTCGGCCCAGCGCGGGTCGGCGTAGTTGGCCAGCGCGCTCTGCACGCGGACCAGCAGCGACTGGACGACGCTGATCTCGGTCTCGGCGTCGACCCCGGCGAGGACCAGCGCGACCCAGTCGCGGGCCGGCAGCTCCGCGTCGCGGGTCATGTCCCACGCGGCCGACCAGCACAGCGCCCGGGCCAGGGAGTCCGGGATGGTGCCGATGCTCTCCCTGAGGGTGGCCAGCGAGCGCTCGTCGAGCCGCAGCTTGGCGTAGGTCAGGTCGTCGTCGTTGACCAGGACGAGGTCCGCGGCCGGGTGGCCGACCAGGTCGGGCACCTCGGTGACCTCCCCGTCGACGTCGAGCTCCACGCGGGTGGTGCGGGTCAGCCTGTCGGGACCGCGGTCGTAGAGGCCGACGGCGAGCCGGTGGCGGCGCAGCACCGGGTGCTCGGCCACGGCGGTCTGCTCGATGGCGAAGCGGGCGTAGCGGCCGTCGTCGGTGAGCTCGAGGACCGGCTGCAGGGTGTTGACCTGGCTGGTCTGCAGCCACTGCTCGGCCCAGGCCGACAGGTCGCGGCCGGTGGCCTCCGACAGCGGGTCGAGCAGGTCGGCCAGCGTGGTGTTGCCGTACTCGTGCTTGCGGAAGTAGCGGCGGACGCCGGCCAGGAACTCGTCCCGACCGACGTAGGCGACCAGCTGCTTGAGCACCGAGGCGCCCTTGGCGTACGTGATCCCGTCGAAGTTCACCTCGACCGCGGCGACGTCGACCATGTCGGCGGCGATCGGGTGGGTGGAGGGCAGCTGGTCCTGCGCGTAGGCCCAGGCCTTCTCGGTGTTGGCGAACGTCGTCCACGCGGTCGCGTACTCGGTCGCCTCGGCCTGGCAGAGGGTGGAGATGTAGGTGGCGAAGGACTCGTTGAGCCACAGGTCGTCCCACCAGCGCATGGTCACGAGGTCGCCGAACCACATGTGGGCCAGCTCGTGCAGCACCGTCTCGGCACGCCGCTCGTAGCGGGCGCGGGTGGCCTTGGAGCGGAAGACGTAGTCCTCGAGGAAGGTGACCGCGCCGGCGTTCTCCATCGCCCCGGCGTTGAACTCGGGCACGAAGAGCTGGTCGTACTTGTCGAACGGGTACGGGTAGTCGAACACCCGGTGGTAGAAGTCGAAGCCCTGCTTGGTGACCCGGAACAGCTCCTCCGGGTCGAGGTGCCGGGCCAGCGACGCGCGGCAGTACAGCCCCAGCGGGATGCCCTCGTGCGAGTCGGTGACCTTCGCGTACGGGCCCGCGATGAGCGCCAGCAGGTAGGTCGACAGCCGCTTGGTCGGCTCGAAGTGCACCAGCTGCGCGCCCCCGGGCCCGGCCTCGACGGTGCGGCCGCCGGTGTTCGAGACGACCTCCCACCCGGACGGCGCCGTCACGTGGACGGTGTAGGTGGCCTTGAGGTCGGGCTGGTCGAAGCAGGTGAACACGCGCTTGGCGTCGGCCGGCTCGAAGTGCGTGTAGAGGTAGACGTGCCCGTCCTCGGGGTCGACGAACCGGTGCAGGCCCTCGCCCGAGTTGGAGTACCGGCAGTCGGCGACGACGACGAGGGTGTTGTCCGCGGCCAGGTCGGGCAGCGGCAGGCCGCCCTCCTCGGTGTAGGTGCTCACGTCGAGCGGCGTGCCGTTGAGCGTGGCCGAGCGGACGGTCTCGGCGACCAAGTCGATGAAGGTGCCCGCCCCGGGTTCGCGGCAGGTGAACCGCACCGTCGTCGTCGACCCGAAGGTCCCCTCGCCGGGGCGGCCGGCACCGTCGGTCAGGTCGAACTGGACGTCGTAGCTGTCGACCGCCAGCAGCTCGGCGCGGCGGGCGGCGTCATTCCGGGTCAGGTTGGGTACGGCCACGCACGGCAGCTTCCCACGGACGACCGACGCTCCTCGCCGGTGCGCGAGGAGACCGTCCGGTTGAGGGAACAACCATCCCGCCGCCCGGATTGTCACGGGCGGAACAGCCGTCGCGCAGCGAGGAGTGACCCATGACCGAGGCAGTGCAGAGCGCCCCCGTGAAGGCCCGCGTGGACTTCTGGTTCGACCCGTTGTGCCCCTGGGCCTGGCTGACCAGCCGCTGGGTGCTCGAGGCAGCCAAGGTCCGCGACATCGACCTGCACTGGCACGTCATGTCGCTGGCCGTGCTCAACCGCGGCCGCGACCTGCCGCCGGAGTACCAGGAGATGATGACCAAGGCGATCGGCCCCGTCCGGGTCGCCATCGCCGCCGCCCAGCAGCACGGCGACGAGGTCCTCGGCGACCTCTACACCGCCATGGGCACGCTGCGGCACCACGAGGGCGTGGAGCTCGACGAGCTGATCGCCCCGGCGCTGGAGCGGGTCGGCCTGCCGGCGTCGCTGGCCGAGGCGGCCACCTCCACCGAGTACGACCAGGCCCTGGAGAAGAGCCACCACGAGGGCATGGACCCGGTCGGTGACGACGTCGGCACGCCGGTCATGCACATCGACGGTGTGGCCTTCTTCGGCCCGGTGATCAGCAAGGTGCCGACCGGCGAGGACGCCGGCAAGGCCTTCGACGGCGCCGTCCTGCTGGCCAACCTGCCCGACTTCTGGGAGCTCAAGCGGACCCGCCTGTCCGGCCCCGACATGGACTCGGTGCCCGCCGACACCCTGGCGCTCGGCCGCCGCGGCTGAGGAAGGACCCCGTCCTCCTCACGCCTCGCAGGCTCGGCGCGAGCCTCGGGACGGGGCCGGCAGCGGGGACGGGGTGCGGCATGCTGACCGTGTGTCGCGTCCCGTCCGCCAGCGCATCCTGATCACCGGCGCGAGCTCCGGCCTCGGCGAGGGCATGGCCCGCCGGTTCGCCGCGATGGGCCGCGACCTCGCCCTCGCCGCCCGGCGCACCGACCGGCTCGAGGCGCTGCGCGACGAGCTGCTCGCGGCGCACCCCGGCATCCGCGTGGTGACCGCCGAGCTGGACGTCGACGACGCCACGGCGGTCGAGAAGGTGGTCCCGGAACTGGCCGGTGCGCTCGACGGGATCGACCGGTTCATCGCCAACGCCGGCATCGGCAAGGGCGCCTCCGTCGGCACCGGCAAGGCGTGGGCCAACCGGGCGACCCTCTTCACCAACGTGCTCGGCACGCACGCCCAGTGCGAGGCCGCGGTGGAGCTGTTCCGCGCGCAGGGCGCCGGTCACCTCGTGCTGGTGTCCTCGGTCGCCTCGATCCGCGGCATGCACGGCACCCGGACGGCGTACGGGGCGAGCAAGGCCGCGCTCAACTCCCTCGCGGAGGGCATCCGCGCCGACGTGCTCGGCACCGGCATCCGCGTCACCACGGTCCTGCCCGGGTACATCGCCACGGACATCAACGTCGGCCGGCGCGGGCCGTTCACCGTCGGCCTAGACACCGGCGTCGCCGCCCTCACCGCGGCCATCGAGCGGGAGCCGGTGCGTGCCTACGTCCCCGAGTGGCCCTGGCGGCCGGTCGCGGCCCTGCTGCGGGTGCTGCCGCTGCCCGTCGTCCGCCGGCTCACGTGATGCGGCCGGCGGCCGTGCGCATGGTGGCCGCGTCGTAGGGTCCCCGGTCGAGCCGGCGGGCGCGGACGGCGGCCAGCACCGCCAGCAGCTCCTCCCGCTGGGCGCCCACGAACGCCGCGTCGACCACCGCCCCGTGCCCGGGCACGACCGGCCCGCGGGCGAGCGGGTGCAGCCGGCCGAGGGTGGCCGGCCACTCGGCGGGGAAGGCGTCCTCGAACGCCGGCGGCGCGCCCTCCTCCACGAGGTCCCCGGCGAAGACGGCCCCGTCCCCGACCTCCACCACCAGGTCGTGGTCGGTGTGCCCGCGGCCCAGGAACCGCAGCACCACCTCGCGGCCGCCGACGTCGAGGACCGCGACGTCGTCCACCAGCGCGTCCGGCGGGTCCAGCGGTGCCTGCCGGACCCGCTCGGCCGCGGCCGGGTCCCCGGCGGCGAGCAGCTCGGCGACCCGTGCGGCGCGCTGCGCCTCGCCGGTGTCGCGGACGGCAGCCGCGCACCCGCGCGACCCCCAGACCGTCGCCGGGCGGAACGCGGCGTTGCCGAAGCAGTGGTCGTAGTGCGCGTGCGTGTTGACCACCGTCCACGGGGACCGCGTCACCCGGCGGACGGCGGCGGCCAGGTCGGTGGCCTCGCCGAGGTCCGAGCGGGTGTCGACGACGAGGCAGGCGCCGTCGCCGACGACCAGCCCGCAGTTGAGGTGCAGGGAGTCGTGCCGCCGGACGAAGACGCCGTCGGCGATCTCCTCGAACGTCACCAGCAGGTCCGCATCGGCCGGCCCCGGGCGTCGCGGGCCCCGTCGCCCACGCACTTCGCGACCCCGTCCGCGATCCGCCGGGCCGACCACGCGGCGGCGCAGGCGTCCAGCGCGTCGACGGCGGGGACGCCGGCCGGGGCGTCGGCGAGCGCGTCCAGCACGTCCATGACCGGCTCCAGGGCGCGGATCCGCTGCGCCTGGCCGCGCGCGCTCGACTTGGGGTCGCGCACCCGGCCGTCCAGTTCGCGGAACGCCAGCTCGGGGTGCACCTCGACGACGGAGTCGGTGGGGGGCTCGCCCAGCGCGCGGTCGAGGTCGGCGATCGAGCGGACCAGCTGGAAGGTCTGCGCCGACAGCGAGCGACCGCGGGTCGCCTCGACGGAGAGCCGCCGCGCCTCGGCGTAGTCCCGGGCGCGGAGGACGGCGCGGACCGGGGCGGGGAAGACCGAGCCGGCCGCCCCGCGCCCGCGCAACGCGTCGCGGGCGGCGACGTCGCAGGCCCGCACGCCGTCGTCCGAGAGGCCGATCGGCATGTCGATGCCGACCACCTCGACGTCCGGTACGGCGAGGACGGCGGCGGCGTCGGGGAGCACGGTGAGCTGCACGTCCCGCCCGTCGAGGCGCGCGCCCACCCACCGGCCCCGCCAGCCGTCGACCCCGAGCACCGCCACCCGGGCAGCCTGACAGACTCGCCGGCATGCGCGTCTTCGTCGGCACCGACCACGCTGGGCTGGAGTTCAAGGAGCACCTGAAGAAGGCGCTCGCCGACGCCGGGTACGAGCCGGTCGACTGCGGGGCGTTCGAGTACGACGCCCAGGACGACTACCCGCCGTACTGCTTCGAGGTCGGCGAGCGGACCGTGACCGAGCCGGGCAGCCTCGGCGTGGTGATCGGCGGCTCCGGCAACGGCGAGCAGATCGCGGCCAACAAGGTGCCGGGGGTGCGCGCGGCGCTGGTGTGGAACACCTCGACCGCGGAGCTCGCCCGCCAGCACAACGACGCCAACGTGGTGTCCATCGGCGCGCGCCAGCACAGCGTCGAGGAGGCCACCGAGCTGGTGCTGACCTTCCTCGCCACGCCGTTCAGCGGCGACGAGCGGCACGCCCGCCGCATCGGCCTGGTGACCGACTACGAGCAGAACCGCCACCGCCCCGCCGGCGGCCGGCCCACCCGCGAGGAGCCGGTCTGAGCAGCCCGCCGCCCGGCCCCGCTGCAGGGCACCGCCGCCGGCCCCGTCCCGAGGCTCGCGCCGAGCCTGCGAGGCGTGAGGAGGACGGGGTCCGTCTAGAACTCGTCGGGGCACCAGGGGCTGACCGGCCAGCGGAACGCCGTCGCCGCGAGCGTGACCGCACCCGGGCTGACCTCGGTGACCCGGCCGGCGGCCTGGAGCGTGGCCAGTGAGGTCCCGCCCAGGTAGGCGGCGGCCAGCGCCTCGACGTCCACGACCAGGTCGGGGTCGCTGTCGGTCTCCGCGCAGAAGCCGCCCGAGGGGCCGGCGGTCAGCGCCCAGCGCCCGTCGTTCCACGGGCAGAAGCGGTCGCGGACCTCGAACACCAGGTTGATCGGCGTGGGGTAGCGCCGGGCGGCCAGCGCGCGGCCGACGTCGACCAGGCGGACCCACAGCGCGTCGGCCGGCCGGGCGTGCAGGGCCCGCGGGTCGACGAGCAGGTGCCGCAGCGGGTCGTCGTCCGGCTGCGACGGCGCCTTCACCGTGCGGACCAGGTCGAGGGACAGCAGGAAGCGCCAGAGCGCCGCGTAGGCCGGGGTGCTCGCCGCGCGGACCTCCTCGACGGTGACGGTGCCGTCGGGCTCGCCGTCCTCGGTCCAGGCGCCCTTCACCCGGTAGGCCGCGTAGCCGGTGACCGCGCCGTCGGGGTCGGTGTGCAGCAGGTACCGCCGCTCGGGGGCGCCGTGCCGCTGGTCGGGCTCGTCGCGCAGCGCGCGGTCCCACCAGCGGTCGTCGCGCGCGAGGTTGCCGGGGACGTGCCGTCGCACGCGGTCGTGCAGGCCTGCGGCCGCGGTCCGGTACCGCTCGGCAGTCACCAGGTCGACCCGCCCGGCCCCGGCGTCCGCAGCCGGCCGCAGCCGCAGCCGGTCGACCGCGCCGGAGAGGTTGCCCCGCCAGGTGGCCGGCGCGTAGCCGAACCGGCCGTAGATCGACCCCTCCGACGCCCACAGCGCGGCCACCGGCTCCCGGCCCTGCTCGTGCAGCTCGGTGAGCTGGCGCCGCATGATCGCGGTCAGCACGCCGCGCCGCCGGTGGGTGGGGGAGACGGTCACCCAGGTCACGCCGGCGGTGGGCACGACCGCACCGGGCACGGTCATCTCCCGGCTGTAGATGCCCGCCGTCGCGACCACCCGGTCGCCGTCCCACAGCCCCAGGGACCGGTCCAGCTCGGCGTGCGCGGGGACGGCGTCGACGAACGAGCTGGGCGCCGGCTCGGCGAAGACGTCGAACAGCGCGCGGCTGAACGTGGGCCACTCCTCGGCGGTGGCGGGGCGGAGGGCGTCGGCGAGATCGGTCACCCGGGTTGTCTACCTGCCCCCGCCGACAGGGAGCGACCGAGTTGTCGCCGGCCGGTGCCACCATGCGCCGTGGCCGCCACCCCGGACGACGTCCGCGCCGTCGCCCTCGCCCTGCCCGAGACCACCGAGCGCCCGGCCTGGGACATGGCCTGCCTGCGGGTGCGGGACAGGGTCTTCGCGTCGATGCCGCCGGACGAGACGTGGGTGGCGATCCGGCTCGCCGAGGGGGAGAACCGCGCTGGCGGCCGAGCGGCCGGGCGTCTTCTCGGTGCCGCACCACTACCGCAACTCCACGATGGTCGTCGTCGACCTGGCCGCGGCCGACCCCGCGGAGCTCGCCGAGCTGCTCACCGCGGCCTGGCGGCTGCGGGCGCCGGCCCGCCTGCGCGCCGCCTACGACGCCGCTCAAGCCCGCAGGTAGGCCAGGGTCGCCATCACCCGGCGGTGCTGGTCCTCGTCCTGGGTGAGGCCGAGCTTGGCGAAGATCCGCTGGGTGTGCTTCTCGACGGCGCCCTCGGTCACCACCAGCCGTCGGGCGATCGCGCCGTTCGAGGAGCCCTCTGCGATCAGCCCGAGGACCTCCCGCTCCCGAGCGGTCAGCCGGCGCACCGGGTCGTCGGAGCGGCGGCGGGCGAACAGCTGGGCGACCACCTGGGGGTCGAGCACGGTGCCCCCGGCCACGACGTCGGTCAGGGCGCCCAGGAACGAGTCGAGGTCGGTGACCCGGTCCTTGAGCAGGTAGCCGACCCCGCCGCGGCCGTCGGCGAGCAGCTCGTCGGCGTAGGCCACCTCGACGTACTGCGAGAGCACGAGCACCGCCGTCCCCGCTACCGTGGCGCGCGCCTCCACCGCGGCCCGCAGCCCCTCGTCGGTGTGCGTGGGCGGCATCCGGACGTCGACCACGGCGACGTCCGGGCGGTGCTCGGCCACCGCCCGGACGAGCGAGGGGCCGTCGCCCACGGCGGCGACCACCTCGCAGCCCTCCTCCTCGAGCAGGCGGACCAGGCCCTCCCGGAGGAGCACCGAGTCGTCGGCCATCACGACCCGCACGGCAGCTCCGCGACCAGCCGGGTGGGCCCGCCGCGCGGGCTGTCCACCGCCAGGACGCCGTCCACCGCGCGCAGGCGGTCGGCCAGCCCGGCCAGGCCGTGCCCCGGCGCGAGCACCGCACCCCCGGAGCCGTCGTCCTCGACGGTGACCCGCAGCGCCGGCCCGGCCGCCACGACGACGACCTGGACGGTGCTCGCGCCGCTGTGTTTGGCCACGTTGGCCAGGGCCTCGCTGACCACGAAGTAGGCGGTGTTCTCCACCGCGGGGGCCAGCCGCTGCTCGGGCAGGTCGACGGCGAGCTCCACCGGCACCGGCGAGCGGGCGGCGATCGCGGCCAGCGCGGCGGCCAGGCCCCGGTCGGCGAGCACCGGCGGCGCGATGCCGCGGGAGAGGGCGCGCAGCTCCTCCAGCGCCTCCTTCGCCAGGACGGCGGCCTCGCCGAGCGTCGCGCGGGCCGCGGCCGGGTCCCGGTCGAGCTGCCGCTGGGCGCGGGAGAGGTCCATGCCGAGGCGGACCAGGTGCTGCTGCGGCCCGTCGTGGATGTCCCGCTCCAGCCGGCGCAGCGCCACCGCCTCGGCGGCGACGGCGGCGTCGCGGCCCTGGGCCAGCCGGCCGATCTCCGCCTGGGCGGCCGCGCGCGAGGTCAGCAGCGCCCGCCCCAGCTGCGCCTGCAGCAGCGCCGTCGCGCGGACGACGAACGGCAGCAGGACGGCGAAGACGACCCCGATCGCGGTGTACAGCAGGATCCGCGACCACGGCGACGACTCGAACCCGAGCAGCTCGAGCAGGTCGGTGCTGTCCGGGTCGGCGGAGGCGTCGGGCAGCGCCCAGTCCCACAGCCCGTAGGTCAGGCCGCCGAGCGCCCCGGACCAGAACGTCACCGTGACGACGAAGGACAGGATCGCGAACGGGAGCCGCAGGACGGCGTGCAGCACGTCGAGCCAGCACTGCGCGTCGCGCAGCGGCGTCGTCAGCCGGCGCACCGGGCCGCCCTCGCCGGCGCGCAGGTACGCCGGGGAGGGCACCGGCCGGCCCAGCACCCCGGGCAGCCAGGCGCGCTCCACGACGGCGAGCCCGCGGGCGGCCACCAGGGTCGCGGCCAGGACGGCGACCCCCACCCACACGACGAGCAGGCCCGCACCGACCGACAGGCCGGTCACGACGAGGACGAACGCGGCGATCGCCAGCGGGAAGGCGAGCAGCGAGTAGCCGGTGTCGACGCCGAGCTGGCGCAGCCACCCGGACGGGCGGGCGCTCGAGGTCGGGGACACGGTCGGCAGGACGGCGGTGTCGGTGGTCATGCCGTCGAGCCTGGCCGCGGGAGGCGCGCGGACCCATCCCGCCAGCCGGTCGATCGGGTGTCGGGCTGGCCCGACAGGCGTGCGCTGGTCATGTCAGCGCCGATGCTCGTGGCGCGGCGGGGCCGGTGTCCAGCACCCGCCCCCGTTAGGGTCCCCGGGAGCCGAGCGCGCCGCTGTCGTCGCGCCCCCGCGCGACCGCACGCCCGGCGGGGGAGGGACCGTGCGCTCCAGGTCGGTGCCGATCGTCGTGGCGACAGCGCTGCTCGCCGGCGGCTGCAGCTCGTTCACGGAGGACGCCGGCAGCGAGGCCGGCGAGCCGCTCTCCGTGGGGACGTCGGCCCCGGACGCCCGGCTCACCCTGGTCGCCGACGAGGACCCGGTCGCCTCGGCCGTGTCGGCCAGCCGCGCCCTGTTCGACACCGCCGAGGTCGCTGTGGTGGCCCGCGACGGCGACACCACCGGCACGCTGCTGGGCGCCTCGGCCGCCGCGGGCCTCGGCGTCCCCCTGCTCCTGCAGCCGGGAGGCGGCGCCGCGGTCGACCCGCTCCCCGACGAGCTGGACCGCCTGGGCGCCACGACGGTGCTGGCGGTGGGCGAGGCCGGCGACCTCGGCGAGGGCCTCGACGTCGTTCCCGTGCCGGCCGCGCCGGAGTCGGTCGCCGAGGTCACGGGGCTGGACCTCGCCGAGGTCCGCGAGGTGGACGCCGGCGCGGCGGCCGAGGCGGTCGCGGAGCTGGACCCGGAGGAGCCGGTCGCCCTGCAGCCGTCGGGGGACGCGGCGTCCGCGGACGGTGACCCGGCAGCGGACGGCGACCCGGCAGCGGACGGTGACCCGGCGGTCCTCCCCGCGGTCGAGCGCGCCGCGCCGCTCGACGGGACCCTGGTGCTGGCCACCGGCAGCCCGGAGTCCCTGGCCGGGATCGCCACCGCGCGGGCCGCCGGGGCGCGGGTGGAGCTCACCGGCGGCGCGACCGATCCGCGGTCCGCCGACGTTGTGGAGTCGCTGGCCGAGTCGGCGCCGGACACGGTCGTGGCTCTGGGTGGGGCGTTCGCCGCCGAGGAGGGCCTGGACTGGAAGGTCGACACGGCCGCCACCGGGACCCAGCTGCCCGGCGGCGGACAGCTGCTGTTCCCGGAGCACTTCCTCGTCGCGCTCTACGGGCACCCGGGCAGCGGTGCGCTGGGCGTGCTGGGGGAGCAGGACGCCGCGGCCTCGGTCGAGCGGGCCCGCCGGCACGCGGCGCCGTACGAGGAGCTGGTGCCCGATGCCACCGTCGTCCCGGCGTTCGAGGTCATCGCGACGGTGGCCTCGGAGTTCGCCGGCCCCGACGGCAACTACTCGACCGAGACCGACGTCGAGCAGCTGCGGCCGTGGGTGGAGGCGGCGGGGGAGGCCGGGCTGTACGTCGTCATCGACCTGCAGCCCGGCCGCACCGACTTCGTCACCCAGGCCGAGCAGTACCGGTCGCTGCTGGAGCTGCCGTACGTGGGGCTGGCGCTGGACCCGGAGTGGCGGCTGGCGCCGGGGCAGGTGCACCTGACCCAGATCGGGTCGGTGTCGATCGACGAGGTGAACCGGGTGGTGACCTGGCTGGCCGACCTCACCCGCGAGAACGCGCTGCCGCAGAAGCTGCTGGTGCTGCACCAGTTCCAGGTGCGGATGGTCCCCGAGCGCGAGCGGCTGGACACCTCCCGAGACGAGCTCGCGGTGATGGTGCACGCCGACGGCCAGGGCGCCCAGGGGGACAAGCAGGCGACCTGGCAGACGCTGCGGCAGACCGACCCGGACGCCGTGCACTGGGGTTGGAAGAACTTCTACGACGAGGACGCCCCGATGCTCAGCCCCGAGCAGACGATCGCCCAGGTCAGCCCCCGACCTCAGCTGATCAGCTACCAGTAGCGCCCGACCTCTCCCGTTCCGTCGGTGGCCTGTGGTCTGCTGTCGCGGCCGTCGAGTCGAGGAGGTCATGTGACCGAGCTTGCGAGGTCACCGGGAGGCGCAGCACTGCCTGGCACGGCGATGACGAGCGCCAGCGAGGAGGAGTCGTGACTGTCGTCGAAGAGCTCGATCCCCGCCTGCTGGAGCACCGGCGGGAGCTGACCGGCTACTGCTACCGCATGCTGGGCTCGGCGTTCGACGCCGACGACGCCGTGCAGGAGACGATGGTCCGGGCCTGGCGCGGACTGGCCGACTTCGAGGGGCGCTCGGCACTGCGGTCCTGGCTCTACCGGATCGCCACCAACGTCTGCCTCGACCAGCTCTCGGGCCGTCAGCGCCGCGCCCTGCCCATGGACCTCTCGGGTTCCCCCTGGCAGCCGGTGGAGGCGTCCCTGGCCGCACGGCGACCGACCACGGCGTGGGTGGAGCCGGTGCTCGACCGCCAGGTGGTCGCCGAGGACGCCGACCCCGCCGAGCAGGCGGTGCAGCGGGAGTCGATCCGGCTGGCCTTCGTCGCCGCCCTGCAGCACCTGCCGCCGCGGCAGCGCGCCGTCCTGCTGCTGCGCGAGGTGCTGCGCTGGAAGGCCGACGAGGTCGCCGAGCTGCTCGACACCACGGTCGCCTCGGTGAACAGCGCGCTGCAGCGCGCGCGGGCCACGCTGGCCGCCGTCGGTGGCGAGACCGACCCCCAGCCGCTGGACGACGACGAGCGCGACCTGCTCGACCGCTACGTCGACGCCTTCGAGCGCTACGACATCGACGCCTTTGTCGCCCTCCTGCACGAGGACGCGACCCAGCACATGCCCCCGTTCGAGATGTGGCTGCGGGGGCCGGAGGACATCGGCACCTGGATGCTCGGGCCGGGCTCGGCCTGCCGCGGCTCGCGGATCCTGCCGACGTGGGCCAACGGCGCGCCGGCGTTCGCCCAGTACCGCCCGGTCGCGGGGGGTGGTCACGAGCCGTGGGCTCTGCACGTGCTCGAGGTGCGCGCGGGCCGGATCGCGCACATCTCGAGCTTCCTCGACCTCGACAACGACCTGTTCCGCCGGCTGGGGCTGCCCACCGAGCCGGCCTGACGCCGCCGAGCGGCCCTGGGGAGTCGTGCTCCGTGCCCTAGTCAGCGAGGGCTGCCACGAGGAGCTCCACCGGGACGGTCCACCCCGCGCCCGCGGCCCCGTCGTCGACGGCCGGCCGCACGGGTACTGGGCGTGGTCCCGCCTCGACGGCACCAGGCTGCACTCAGGACACCTCGACGACGGTCGCGAGGTCGGCGGGTGGACGACCCCCGTCGAGTCCGGCGGGCCCTACCAGGTGACCGACCGGGGCTGACCGGATCCCGACGACGAGCGGAGGCCGTGGTGGCGAGACCGCGACCCGCAGCCTCGCGCGGATGGCGTGCGCCCCCGGTCGACAGTGACTTCTTAGGTGCGCCCGGTGCACCGGACCGCGCGTCCGGCGGCGTCGTGATCGTCCCCCTCACGCGTCGGATCCTCGATCTCGACTTCGTCGCGTACCGCTCCAGCCCGAGGGCCATCACCGCCCACAGCGCCGGTCGTTGGCCGGTGCAGGGGTTCACCCGCGAGCACGATCGTGAGCTCATCGAGATCCACGAGAGGGAACACGCGACCGGGGAGGCGTTCGCCTACGCGATCCTGAGCGCCGACGGCTCTCGCGAAGTGGGCTGTGTGTACCTGCGCCGGTTGTCCGTGCACCTGGAGCAGACGCAGACCCGCGTGAGGACCGGAGGGCTCGACCCTGCTCGGACCGCCGTGGTGACCTTCTGGTTGATCGACGACAGGGCAGTCCGGCCCACGGCCGCTGACGTGCTCAGCAGTCTCCGCGAGTGGTTGCGGGACTGGGGCGCGGCCAACGTCGTCTTCCGCTGTCTGCCTGACGAGGAGGAGTCCGTCGACGCGCTCACGGCCTCCTCGGGGCTGCAGCTCCTCGCGGCGAGCAACCAGGGGCTCCCGTACCTGTGGTTCGCCGACGTGACCGTTCCACCGGTGACGTGACCGGCCTCGTACACCGCCGCCGAGCGCTTCGCGGTGCCGGTGGGGGCACGGGCGAGTCGCGGCTCGGTCGCCTGCGCGTGGAGCGGGTGACGGGAATCGAACCCGCACGGCCGGCTTGGACCGCGGGATCCGTCGGCCTGTTTGTGCTGCTCAGCGGCTCGCTGTGGCCTCCGACGCTGGCTCGTGACCCACGCGTGACCCACCGCGGCAGGTGGTCTGCTACCGCCTCGCTCGGGGAGGTCGCGCTGAAGGCGGCCTGTGGGACGCCGTCGGGTGATCGCGGCGGGGCGGGGATCGGCGTGCGCGAGGGCCACCCATCCCCTGTCCTTCCGTCCGACGTGCTGCCTGCGGTGGAGCTCTTGCCGGGGTGGTGGATCCCGAAGGGCTTGTTGGTGATGAACAAGAAGACGCAGTCGGCGTCGTCGGTGGCGCCGTGCTCCATGACCCCGCCTTCGGGGAACACACGAAGCTGCCGGGACCGTAGCTGCCCTGGTGGGTCTCGAGCGTGCCCTCGAGGACGTACATGCCGTGGGCGCAGGGGTGGGTGTGCCAGACGTTGGTGGAGCCGGCGCGGTAGACCACCTTCACGACCTGCATGCCGGTGTCCGGGTCGTCGACGAGCGGGATGAGCTCGAGGTCGACGCCGAGCTCCGGGATGGGGAAGCCGACCCACTCGGCGGTGGTGGTGTCGACGACCGTCAGGTCGACCGGCTGCAGCTCCAGGGTCATGGCCGGTGCCCTCCTGTCGACCCCGACGGACGGCGGGCCGCCGATGCTGTCGGCGGCGGCCCGACCGGGCAACAGTGCGTGGGATGGGAGTGAGGGTTGGCGAACCAACGCTTGGTGCACCACGGGACTAGGCTGGAACGGTGACGACCAGCCAGAGACCCCAGTCGCCGCCCGCCTCCGAGGACCTGCTGGCCCTGGACCGGCAGGTCTGCTTCGCCCTGGCGGTGGCCGCCCGCAACGTGATCGCCGTCTACCGCCCCGTGCTCGAGCCCCTCGGCCTGACCCACCCGCAGTACCTGGTGATGCTGGCCCTGTGGCAGCACGGCCCGCTGTCGGTCAAGGACCTCTCCGGCCTGCTGCAACTGGACCCCGGGACCCTCTCCCCGCTGCTCAAGCGACTGGAGGCGGCCGGCCTGCTGCGCCGGGAGCGCGATCCGAGAGACCAGCGCAACCTGGCGCTGGCGCTGACCGAGAAGGGCAAGGCACTGCGCGAGCAGGCCGAGCAGATCCCCGCCGGCATCGTCGAGCGCCTCGGCCTGCCGGTGGAGAAGCTGATGGAGCTGCACGGCGTGCTGACCGAGGTGATAGCCGCCGCTCAGCAGGCGCTGAACACGCCGGCCACCGAGGACCCGGTGGAGCCGCCCGCGGCCACGGTGGCCTGACCTCCGCAAGACCGTCCCTGCAGTTGTTGGATCGCTAACAGTTGGTACCCCAACCCTTTGCAGGCTTACCGTTCTGGTGCACGATGGAGGTGTGCCCGTCATCGAGCAGGAGCGTCCAGCCGCCATGAGCACCCCCACCGCGGAGCCGGGCCCGCCGGCCGAGCCCGTCGTCCGTCCGGCCCCGCACCGGTGGCTCTGGTACGCCGTCGGCGGCGGCCTGCCGGCGCGCCATCGCGGCTGGGTGCTGCACGACACCACGACCCGCACATGGGGCCTGCGGCACATCGCCCGCATGCTGGTGCAGATGTCGATCCCGATCGCGCTGATCGTGATCTTCCTGCCCGCACCGCTGGGGCTGCGCGCGGCGGTCGCCGGCGGCGGCATCTTCCTCGGGCTCATCTACTCGCTGGCCTACATGCCCGAGACCACCGAGAACCGGGTCGTGAAGGCCGGCTACCCGGCCGGCACCGCCGGCGCCGTCCGCGAGCAGGCCGCTCACCAGCGGGACCTGCGGGACAGCGAGCGCCGCCGGGCCGCCAACGCCAAGCGCGCCGCCCGCTACCGCGATCGCCAGGGCCACTGACCGACGCAGGCCGGCGCCCGGACCAGCGCCGGCCCCGGACTGCACCACCTCTCGGCCGTGGGACGCCGGCTGCCGCCATGCCCACGGTCGGTCCTCCCACCCCCCGACAGAGGAGAGGTCCATGGCCCGAGCTGACGTGCTGGTCGACGGCGACTGGCTGGAGAAGCACCTGGCGGTCGCCGGCGTGGTCGTCATCGAGGTCGACGAGGACAGCGACGTCTACTACACCAGCCACATCCCCGGGGCCATCGCCCTGGACTGGCGCGCCGACCTGCAGGACCCGCTGCGCCGGGACTCCATCGACCGGGCCGGCTTCGAGCCCTGCTGTCGGACAAGGGCGTCGCGCCCGAGGACACGGTCGTCCTCTACGGCGGCGACAACAACTGGTTCGCCGCCCACGCCTACTGGTACTTCAAGGTCTACGGCCACCGCGACGTCCGCCTGCTCGACGGTGGCCGCAAGCGCTGGGAGCTCGACGGCCGCCCGCTGAGCACCGAGGAGGTCAAGCGCCCGGCGACCTGCTACGAGGCCCGCGCCGCCGACCCGACGCTCCGCGCGTTCCGCGACGAGGTCATCGCCGCCATCGGCAGCAGGAACATCGTCGACGTCCGCTCCCCGCAGGAGTTCTCCGGCCAGATCCTCGCCCCCGCGCAGTTCCCGCAGGAGCAGCCGCAGAAGCCCGGGCGCGTGCCGACCGCGGTCAACGTGCCCTGGTCGAAGGCCGCCGCCGAGGACGGCACCTTCCGCTCCGACGAGGAGCTGCGCGCCCTCTACGCCGATGCCGGCGTCGACCTCTCCGGCGAGCGGGACACCATCGTCTACTGCCGCATCGGCGAGCGCAGCGCGCACACCTGGTTCGTGCTGCACGAGCTGCTCGACCAGCCGCGGGTGCAGAACTACGACGGCTCCTGGGTCGAGTACGGCTCGCTGGTCGGCGCCCCGATCGAGAAGTGACCGACGGTCCCTCGTTCTACGAGGCGGTCGGCGGGCGGGACACCTTCGTCCGGCTCGTCGACCGGTTCCACGACGGCGTCGCCTCCGACCCGGTGCTGTGCGGCATGTACCAGGCCGGGCTGGGCCCGGCCCGGGAACGGATGACCGCATTCCTGGCCCAGTACTGGGGTGGCCGCGCGACTACAGCCAACCGCGCCGAGGCCAGTCTCACCGTGAACGGCCACGAGGACTTCTGGGTGTACTACCAGCGGGACGTCGACGGCTGGGAAGAGGTGGGTGTCCGGCAACAGCCCTACCGTCAATGGGAGAACCCGAGCGCCACTCAGTGGTGAGTTCTCGCGCCGAGTCGTCCCTGCGGGAGGTGTCCCCGAGTGGGCCGCTTGGGGACAATGGTCGGCCAGCGAACCCGGCGGACCGGGTCAACGGCAGGAAAGACTGCTCGATCGCGGCCGTGACGGTGGCGCACCTGACGAACCAGGTGCGGCGGTGCTGCCCTGACACCTCGACTGGCCCCTCGACGGCCGGCATCGCCCGGTCTGGCGGAATGCCCCGGCAAGTGGCATCGGCCGGAAATGTCCGCGCAGGCCGAGGACGGCGGGGGGGCACAGCCCGAAGGAGACGTCGCCTCGGGCCGTCAGGAGAAGCCGCCGGGTCCGCGGGCGAGGCGGATTCGCCAGCCAGGGCTCAGACGGTGGCCGGCGCCCGAACGGCGATCACCACGGCGGCGACAGCGAGGGCCAGCAGCAGGAGCAACAGCAGCAGCGGCGCAAGCAGAGCGAGCAGCACCAGCCCCGCGATCACCAGGATCTTCATCGGCGTGCTGAGCGCGGCGAACCAGGCCTTGATCGCCGCGACTACCGGGTTGCGGCCGACCAGGACAGCGTGCAGGGCGGCCCACGCGGCTCGCTGTGTCCCGCCGCCGCGGCCGGCGAGGTCGGGCAATGCCGCGGTGACCTGCGATGACAACCGACGGACCAGCCGTCGGACCGCCCGATCCAGATGAGCGCCGAGCCCGCGCAGCGCGGCACGGGCACGGCGCAGCCCCGCGGAGAGGATCGCGCCGACATCGCGAGACCGCCGAGCTGTGCCCGTGCGGGCGGCGGGGTGGGATCGAGGCTGAGGCCGGCCGGAGCTCAGCGTGCGGCCGTCAGCGCGGCCAGCCCTGTGGGTCGGAGCCGGTCGGCCGGATGCCCGGGCCTCGCGGCTCGCCTTCGGCGTGTCACCGGTCTGATGATCCTCGGCGCTCGCCGGGCGCCGTCGGCGCTCGGCGGGTGGCTGCGCCACGCGGGGGCCGGTGTCGGCATGTCGTTCGGTGACCGCGCGAGCGTCCCCACTGCGCTCGGCGTCAGGGCGGATCTGCCGAGCCCGAGCAGCACTGGCGGCCGGCCGCGTGGTTGCGTCCGTGCCGGTCCGCGACGAGTTGGCGGTCCGCGTGGGACGAGCGGGGCTGCGCTGTGAACCAGCGGCCCGCGGCGTCGCACGACGCTCCGGCGCCGCGCGACGGTCTAGAGCCATGTTGCGACGCCTCCACTCCGAAGCGAGAAGATGACCCGTCGCTGATCCTCTCGGTACCACCGACGGCCCCACATCAATCCTTCCGGTGCGGGCGTGGCGTCTCCATCCCGTTCAGAGCCGCTCCACCAAGGCGGGCCAGCCGCGGGCGCCAACGTCCAGGAGAGGGGACTGCCCCCAGTCCGGTTGACTCGTTTCGGTGGGGGTTGGGCCGCTGCTGCGGCGTGGGTGAGTGTTTCGTACTCGACCGGGGTGAGCCGGCCGAGTCGGCGTTGCCGCCGGCGCCGGTGATACGTGCGCTCGATCCAGGTGATGATCGCCAGCCGGAGCTCGTCGCGAGTCGCCCAGCGCTGCCGGTCGAGCACGTTCTTCTGCAGCAGGGCGAAGAAGGACTCCATTGCGGCGTTGTCCCCGCAGGCCCCGACTCGGCCCATCGAGCCGACCAGGCCGGTGTGGGTCAGGGCGCGGACGAAGGCGGTCGAGCGGAACTGACTGCCGCGGTCGGAGTGCACCACGGTGCCGGCCGGGTCCCGCCGGGCCATGGCGTTGCGCAGCGCCGTCACCGCCAGCGAGGCCTTCATGCGCGAGTCGATCGAGTAGCCGACGATCCGGCCGGAGTAGACGTCCTTGATCGCGCAGAGGTAGAGCTTGCCCTCGGCGGTCCAGTGTTCGGTGATGTCGGTCAGCCACAGCAGATCGGGAGCCTCGGCGGTGAACTGGCGGTCGACCAGGTCGTCGTGCACCGGCGGGCCGGCCTTGCGGTTCAGCCCGGGGTTCTTGGCGAACACCGACCAGATCCGCTGCTGCGAGCACAGCCGCGCGACCCGGTTCTCACCAGCGGTGATGCCCCGCTCGCGGAGTTCGTCGGCGATGAACCGATAGCCGAAGGCCGGGTCTTCGCGGTGGATGTCGTAGGCGGCGTTGATCAGGTGCGCGTCGTCCCAGTCACGCTGGCTCACCTGCTGCGGGCACCAGGCGTAGTCGGCCCGCTCGGGAGTTGCCCAGCACCCGGCAGGTCACCGCGACGGGGATCTTCTCGGCGGCGAGTCCACGGACCAGCGGGTAGATCATTTCGGGAGGACATCGCGGGCGAAGTAGGCCGTCGTCCGCCGCAGGATCTCGTTCTCCTCATCCAGCAGCTTGTTGCGCCGGCGCAGCTCGCGCAGCTCCGCCGACTCCTGCTTCGACCCGCCGCCACGATCACCGGAGGCGGGCGGAGCCAGCCCGTCCTCTCGGTCGGCGATCTTCAGCCAGTGCTGCAGGCAGGACTCCGAGACCCCGAAGTCTCGGGCCACCTGAGCGATCGACGCCTCGCCCTTGCGGGCCACGGCGATGACGTCACGACGGAACTCCGCCGGGAACGGCTTGGGCACGATGCCGATCCTTCCAGCGAGGCCGGGGCCTCACAGGCAAGGAGTCAACCGAACTGGGGGCAGTCCCGTCGTCACCAGGCTGCATGTGGCTTGGCGGCGTGACCCATTCATGACCCACGCAGCGGAAAACAGAGGTCTCCAGGGGCCTCAACGGGGCGTCCGGAGGCGCCCTCCAGACCTCCTCCTGAAGGCCTGACAGGCCGGTTGACCTGTGAGAGTGCATGGAGCGGGTGACGGGAATCGAACCCGCATGGCCAGCTTGGAAGGCTTGGGACGCTGAGTCTCATCTCCGCTGACCAACGCCAAGTTGGGCGGACGTCGTGCCTTCCGCGTGCCTTAGCGCTACTCATCGCGGCCGGATGTCGGAGGGCGGTCGTGTCGCCCTGAGCAGCGGTTCTCGGGGGCAAGACCTTCATCGGCGGTAGCCCGGCAAGTCCGGGACACCTTGGCGCGAGAGTGCGCTCGCGTCACTTCAGCATGAATCCTGCATCCACCGGGACGGTCGTGCCGGTGATCCACTTGGCATCGTCAGAGCAGAGGAACGCCACGACCGCCGAGACGTCGGCCATCGGCATCGCGTCGACCGGCATGAGGTTGAACCGCATGGCGTTGCCGAGATCCTCGTGCTCCTCCAGCCAGCGGGGGAAGTAGTCGTTGTTGGACATCGGGGAGTCGACGCCGGTCGGGTGCAGCGTGTTGACCCGGATCATCTCGGGTGCGAGCTCGCGGGCCAACGTCCGCATGAGGCCCACGATGCCGTGCTTCGCCGCTGTGTAATGCGTGCAACCTGCAACGCCGCGGAGCCCGGCGATGGACGACGTGATGATGATCGAACCGCCGTTGCCACCGGCGCGGATGTGCGGCACGACCGCCCGACAGGTTTTGAACACGCCGGTTAGGTTGATGTCGATCATGTCGTCCCACTGCTCGTCCGTGAGGTCCCACGTGGTGTCCGACAGGCTGAGGATCCCGGCGTTCGCGAGCAGAAAGTCGATGCGGCCGAACTCCGCCATCGCGGTCTCGGCGAGCCGCTGCATGTCAGCCGTGCTCCGGACGTCGGCCTGCACCGCGACGCACCGCCGGTCCTGCTTCTCGACCTCCGCGACCGTCTCTTCCATGTCGCCGGGCCGACCGGTCGAGAACGGGACGGACCCGACCTGCTCGGTGATGTCGCAGATGACGACGTCCGCACCCTCGGAGGCCAGCCGGACGGCGTGTGACCGTCCCTGACCCCGTCCGCCACCAGTGATAACGGCGACCTTGCCGTCCAGCTTTCCCATGTCATGACTCCTCTCGATCAGCCGCTGCGACGCAGCGGATGTGCGTGTGTGTGCACCTCGGTGTGTGGACTTCCTCGGTGCGGGTGAGACCCGGACGACGTCCACCGCCCCGGAGGGCGTCAGGCAAGGGCGCGGAGGATGCCCTGCAGGTGGTCGCGGCTGACGTCCGCGGCCTCGCGCGGATCGCCGTCGTAGGCATCGAGCTCGACCACTAGCCAGCTGTCGTAGCCGGTCTCCAGCACGGCCCGGACGATGTCGGTCAGGTCCAGGTCGCCGGCGCCCAGGGGGAGGAACCGTCCGTCCTCAAGGGCGATGTCCTTGAGGTGCACGTGCGCGAGTCGGTCGGCGTGCCGGCGGATCAGCGCCGCAGGATCCCCGCCACCTGCCGCCAGGTGAGCAGTGTCCGGGCAGAAGCCGATGTGGCTTCGCTCCATCAGCCGCTCGAGCTCATCGGGGCTCTCCACGATCGTGCCCAGATGCGGGTGGTAGGTCGACTCCAGTCCGTGCTCGGCGGCGAGTTCGGCGACGGCGTCGAGCGCGTTGCCGAGGCGGTCGTAGTCGTCCTCGGTCGTACCGCTGGCTCGCCGCGCCCCACCGCCGACGACCAGGCGCGAGGCGCCGAAGGACGAGGCCAGCTCGCACGCCATCCGGATGCGGTGCATCTCGTCGGGCAGTGCGTCGCCGTAGATGAAGTTCGCACCCGTGTACACGCTGATCAGCTCGACGCCGACCGCGTCGAGCTGGTCGCGCAGGACACCGGGTCTGTCGGCGTAGGCCGCCAGGTTGCCGTCGAACACCTCGAGGCCCTCGTACCCTGCGGCCGCGATGTCCCGAACAGCGACGTCGAGCGGGCCGTTGGAGAGGTAGTAGAGGTCCTTGACGCTGGTGACGCCCTGCGGGGCACCGATGACGCCGCCCCAGGTGATGGAGTGATAGCCGAGCCGCATCGCCGGTCCTCTCGTCGCCGTGTCGGGTGATGAAGTGCGTGCGAACCGGCAGGTCCTGACACCTGTTCGGGTCAGGAAGCTGCCGGCGGCAGTACTAGTTCTGGGCGCCGTGCTCCGTGGCCGCCGAGCCGGTGCCGGCCACGTCGTCGGCCCGGGTGCCGACGTCCGGGCCGGATCCGGTGCCGGGCGCGCCGGCCGGGGCCATGGAGCGGAGCAGGATCTGGCTGACGT
>NZ_JBJGYU010000046.1:0-36988 GCF_054050155.1 Geodermatophilus sp. SYSU D00703
GCCGACTTCGAGCCGATCACCGGCCGGGTGCACCAGCCGCCGCCGGTGCACCAGGTGTTCGAGGGCGCGGGCTTCGTGATCTGCAACTTCGTGCCGCGCAAGGTCGACTACCACCCGCTGGCGGTGCCGGTGCCCTACTACCACTCCAACGTCGACTCCGACGAGGTCATGTTCTACGTCGCCGGCGACTACGAGGCGCGCAAGGGCTCGGGCATCGGGAAGGGCTCGATCAGCCTGCACCCCGGCGGGCACTCCCACGGCCCGCAGCCGGGCGCGGTCGAGAACTCCCTGGGCGCCGAGTACTTCGACGAGCTCGCCGTCATGGTCGACACCTTCCGGCCACTCGACCTCGGCGAGGCCGGCACCGCCGCCGACGACGGGAAGTACGCCTGGACCTGGTCCGGTCGGGGGCCCTCGGCATGAGAACTCCCCACGAAGACGCTCCGCTGGCGCTCCACGTCTCCGCGGGGGCCCCGAGATGACCTGGCTGGACCTCCCCGCCGGCACCGGCTTCGGCCTGGACAACCTCCCCTACGGCGTCTTCTCCACGCCCGGCACCACGCCGCGGACCGGGGTCGCCATCGGCGACTCGGTCCTCGACCTCGCCGCGGCCACCGGGGACGACGGGCACGCCACCGGCTCGCTCAACGCCTTCATGGCGCGCGGGCCGCAGGCGTGGGCGGCCCTGCGGGCGCAGCTGAGGGCGTGGTTCACCGACGAGGCGCACCGGGCGGCGGTGGAGCCGCACCTCGTGCCCCGGTCGGAGGTGACCCTGCACCTGCCGGTCGAGGTCGCCGACTACGTCGACTTCTACAGCTCGCAGCACCACGCGGAGAACCTGGGCCGGATGTTCCGGCCCGACTCCGCGGCGCTGACGCCGAACTGGAAGCACCTGCCGATCGGCTACCACGGCCGCTCCGGCACCGTGCAGGTCTCGGGCACCCCGGTGGTGCGGCCGAACGGGCAGCGCAAGGCACCCACCGACGAGGCGCCCACGTTCGGTCCCTCGCAGCGGCTGGACATCGAGGCGGAGGTCGGCTTCGTCGTCGGCACGCCGTCAGAGCTCAGCCGGCCGGTGCCGCTGAGCGACTTCCCGCAGCACGTGTTCGGCGTCTGCCTGGTCAACGACTGGTCCGCCCGCGACATCCAGGCCTGGGAGTACGTGCCGCTGGGGCCGTTCCTCGGCAAGTCCTTCCTCACCTCCCTCTCGCCGTGGGTGGTGCCGCTGGCCGCGCTGGAGGCCGCCCGGGTCGCGCCGCCGACCCGCGACGTCCCGGTGTTGCCCTACCTCGACGACACCGACGCCCCCTGGGGTCTGGACCTCACGCTCGAGGTACGGCTCAACGGCGAGCTGGTCAGCTGCCCGCCGTTCGGGCAGCTGTACTGGACGCCGGCCCAGCAGCTGGCGCACATGACGGTCAACGGCGCATCCCTGCGCACCGGCGACCTCTACGCCTCGGGCACGGTCTCCGGTCCGGGCAAGGACCAGCGCGGCTCGTTCATCGAGCTGTCCTGGGGCGGCACGGAGCCCCTGACCCTCGCCGACGGCTCCACCCGCACGTTCCTCGAGGACGGCGACGAGGTGACCATCACCGCCACCGCCCCGGGCGCCGACGGCGGCCGGATCTCCTTCGGCGAGGTCACCGGGCGCGTCCAGCCGGCGCCGTGAGCCCAGCCGCCCCCTCCCCCGCTCCTCCCTCCGATCGAAGGGCGACGATGACCACCCCCACCGTGACCGAGTCCGGAACTCCCACGCCGCAGACGCCGACCTACGCAGACCTGCTGGCCGCCGTCACCGACCCCGCCGGCCACGAGGTCCTCGACCCGGCGACGGGAGAGGTCGTCGGCCGCGCTCCGGTCCGGTCGGTCGAGGACCTCGATGCCGCCGTCGCCCGTGCCCGCGCCGCGCAGCCGGCGTGGGCGGCCCGACCCGACGCCGACCGCGTCGAGCTGCTCCTGCGGGCGGCGGACGCGGTCGAGGCGGCCGCCGAGCCGCTCGCCGAGCTGCTCTCCCGGGAGCAGGGCAAGCCGCTCAACGGTCCGAACGCCCGGTTCGAGGTCGGCGCGTGCGCCGCGTGGCTGCGCGCGACTGCGGCCACCGAGCTGCCGGGCGGCACCGTGGTCGACGACGGCGAGACGCACGCCGAGCTGCACTACCGCCCGGTCGGCGTGGTCGGTGCGATCGGCCCGTGGAACTGGCCGATGATGATCACGATCTGGCAGGTCGCCCCGGCCCTGCGGATGGGCAACACCGTGGTGGTCAAGCCCTCGGAGTACACCCCCCTCTCCGTGCTGGCCCTGGCCGAGGTCCTGAACGGCGTGCTGCCCGCCGACGTCCTCACCGTCGTCGCCGGCGAGCGGGAGGTGGGCGCCCGCCTGTCGGCCTCCCCGGGCGTCGACAAGGTGATGTTCACCGGGTCCACCGCGACCGGCCAGGCGATCATCCGCAGCTCGGCCGACACGGTGAAGCGGCTGACCCTGGAGCTCGGCGGGAACGACGCCGGCATCGTGCTGCCCGACGTCGACCCGCGCGCGATCGCCGAGGGCCTGTTCTGGGGCGCGTTCATCAACACCGGTCAGACGTGCGCGGCGCTCAAGCGCCTGTACGTGCACACCGACGTCTACGATGAGGTGTGCGCGGCGCTGGTCGAGGTCGCGCAGGCGATGCCGATGGGCCGCGGCCTGGACGAGCAGAACGTGCTCGGCCCGCTGCAGAACCGCGCGCAGTACGACGTCGTCGCGCGGCTGGTCGACGCCGCGCGCGACGCCGGCGCGAAGGTCCTCCTCGGCGGCGACCCCGACCCCGGGGCCCCCGGGTACTTCTACCCGACCACGATCGTGGCCGACGTCGACGACGACAACCCGCTGGTGGCCGAGGAGCAGTTCGGTCCGGCGCTGCCGATCGTGCGCTACGAGGACGTCGACGCCGCCGTCGCCATGGCCAACGCGCTCGACGTCGGCCTGGGCGCCTCGGTGTGGAGCAGCGACCGGGAGGCGGCGCGCGCCGTGGCCGCCCGGCTCGAGGCCGGCACCGTATGGATCAACTCGCACGGCGGGGTGCACCCGATGATCCCGTTCGGCGGGGTGAAGAAGTCCGGGTACGGCCTGGAGTTCGGCGTGGAGGGCCTCAAGGCGGTCGCCGTGCCGCAGGTGGTCAACGGCTGAGCAGTCCCGGCGTCCGCGGCACCGCCCCGACCCTCGCCAGGGCGTCGGGGCGGTGTCCCGTGCGGCCGGACACCCCCGCGGCGGGCGACCGTAGGCTGGCACGGGAGGACGACGGAGAGGGGCGGCGATGGTGACAGACGACGGCGCGAGCGCGCCGCAGTCACAGACGCTCGACCGCGGCATCCGCGTCCTCGAGCACCTGGCCGCCGCCGGGAGGCCGCAGCCCATCGCGGAGATCGGGCAGGCGTTGGGGCTGCACCGGTCGATCACCTACCGGCTGCTCCGCACGCTGGAGGACCACCAGCTCGTCGATCGCGACGCGGCCGGGCACTTCTCGCTCGGGCTCGGGGTGGCCGCGCTGGCCCGGGGCGTGCGGACCGGGCTGCAGGCCGCCGCGCTCCCCCGGCTCAACGAGCTCGTCGCGGAGCTCGGCATGACCGCGTTCCTCGTCGTGCGCACCGGGGACGAGGCGGTGACCGTCACCAGCGTGGAGCCGCACGACTCCCCCGCGCACGTCACCTACCGCCCGGGCACCCGCCACCCCGTCGGCCGCGGCGCCCCCGGCCTGGCCCTGCTCATCCCGGAGCCGCCGGCGCCCGGCGACCGGCCGGAGCTCGCTGCGGCGCGTCGCAACGGCTGGGCGACGTCGCGGGGCGAGGTGATCCCCGGCATGCACTCGGTCGCCGCCCCCGTCCTCGGGCCGGACGGCGGGGCCCGCGCCGCCCTCGCCGTCGTCTACGTCGACGACACGATCGACGTGGACTCCGTCGGCCGGGCCGTCACCGCCGCCGCGGCGAAGGTCGCCGCCGCCCTCCGCTGACGCCCCGGGGTCAGCCGTCGAGCGGCGGGCGCAGCCGGCCGTGGCCGGTCGCCTGCTCGAACGCGTGCGCGACCTCGAGCACCCGCCGGTCGGCCCGGGGCGGCCCGACGACCTGCAGGCCCACCGGGAGCCCCTCGGGTGTGAACCCGCCCGGGACGCTCACCGCCGGGCAGCCGGTGGCCGAGATCAGCGAGCAGGAGCGCATCCACTCCAGGTAGTCGCCCATGGGCCGGCCGTCGACCCGCGTGGGGTACTCCAGGTCGACGTCGAAGGGCAGTACCTGGGTGGTCGGCGCGAGCAGCACGTCGTACTCCGCGAAGAACGTCACCACCTGCTGGTGCAGCCGGGTGTGCGACAGCTCGGCCCGGCCGACGTCCTCGGCGGTGAGCCGGAACCCGCGCTCGACGTTCCACCGCACGGTCTCCTTGACCCGGTCCGGGTGCCGGCGGACGGCGTCGCCGAGCGTCGTGGCGAAGTGCCACGCGCGCAGGACGTCGAAGGTCTCGTCGGCGCCGGAGAGGTCGGGGCAGGCCTGGGCGACCTCGGCGCCGAGGTCCTCGAAGGTCTTCACCTGCGAGGTGAGGACGGCGAGGACCTCCGGGTCGACCGGGACGCGACCGCCGAGGTCGGGCGCCCACGCCACGCGCAGCCCCCGCAGGTCGGCGTCGAGGGGACCGAGGAACGACGTCCCGGGGTCCTGCAGCGACAGCGGCGCCCGCGGGTCGGGCCCGGCGACCACCGACAGCACCAGCGCCACGTCGGCGACGGTGCGGCCCATCGGCCCCTGGACGCCGAGGGTCTGCCACCCCAGCCCGTTCGGCACCATCGGCACCCGCCCCGGGGTGGGCCGGAGCCCGACGACGTTGCAGAAGGCCGCGGGGTTGCGCAGGGAGCCGCCCATGTCACTGCCCTCGGCGAGCGGGACGAGGCCCGCGGCGAGCGCGGCGGCCGCTCCCCCGCTGGACCCGCCGGCGCTGCGCCGCAGGTCGTACGGGTTGCGGGTGGGTCCGAACAGCGGGTTGGTGGTGTGCGAGCCCGCCGCCCACTCCGGGACGTTGGTCTTGCCCACCCGGACCGCGCCGGCGTCCCGCAGGCGGGCGACGACCAGATCGTCCTCGGCCGGCACGTGGTCGGCCATCAGCGGCGACCCCCACGTCGTGCGCATCCCGGCAGTGGCGTGGGTGTCCTTGTGCGCCACCGGCAGCCCGTGCAGCGGCCCGACCGGTCCCCCGGCGGCGAGCTGCCGGTCGGCCGCCCGTGCCGCGGCGCGGGCCGCGTCGTCGTCCCGGGTCACGATCGCGTTGACCAGCGGGTCGAGCCGGTCGATGCGCGCCAGGTGGGCCTCCAGCAGCTCGATGGCCGAGACCTCGCGGCGGCGGACCAGGGCGGCCTGCTCGACGGCGGACAGTCCGCACAGTTCGTCGGACACGGTCGTTCCTCCTCTCGATCGGTCCGGCTCAGGCGAACTCGGTGCCGCGGGTCTCGCGGGTGCGCCAGACGGTCAGCAGCGTGACCAGTCCCAGGACGACCACGTAGCCGGTGAACAGGTCCTCCTGCCCGCGGCTGCCCAGCCACGTCTGGAGGTAGGGGGCCGTCCCGCCGGTCAGCGCGACGGCGATCGAGTACGGGATCGCCATGCCCGACGCCCGGACCCGGGTCGGGAACAGCTCGGCGAACCAGGCCGGCACCATCGAGGCGCTGGACGCCATGACGACGAGCGCGAGGGACATCGCGACGCCCAGCTGCCAGGCCTCGTCCTGGATCAGGGCGGTCAGCGGGAAGGCCAGGACGGCGGTGCCGAGGCCGAAGACGAACCCGTTGGGCCGCCGTCCCCACCGGTCGGACAGCGCGCCCCACAGCGGGAGGACGGCGAGGAAGACGGCGTTGGCGACGACACCGGCCCAGAGCGCCGCGCTCGCGTCGATGCCCTTGACGCCGATCGCGTACGCGGGGGCCGAGACCGCCCACGTGTAGTAGAAGACGGTCCCGCCCACGGTCAGGCCGATGACCCGCAGCGCGGCCCCGCGGTGCGCCCACACCCCGGCGAGCAGCGACGGGGACGTCTCGGCCGGCGCCGCGGCGGGGGTGGCCGCGCGGGCGCGCTCCTGCTGGAAGGCGTCGGTCTCGGTCAGCGAGCGGCGCAGCCAGAGGGCGTAGACGCCCAGCGCCGCCCCGATCAGGAAGGGGATCCGCCAGCCCCAGGACGTCATCGCCTCCGACGACACGGTGCTGGTCAGCACGGCACCGAGCAGCGTGGCCGCCAGCGTGCCGGTGGTGACGGCCACGTACATGGTCGAGGCCCACAGGCCGCGGCGCCGGGGCGGCGCCATCTCGGCCAGGTACGTGTGGGAGGAGCCGATCTCGCCGCCGTGCGCGAGGCCCTGCACGCACCGGGCCAGGAGCAGCAGCACCGACGCCGCGACCCCGATGGTCCCGTGGGTCGGGGCGATGCCGATGACCAGGCTGCCGGCGGCGCACAGGACCATCGCGGAGGCCATGGCCGTCTTGCGGCCGCGCCGGTCGGCCAGCCAGCCGAAGAGGAACCCGCCGAGCGGTCGCATGAGGAACCCGACGGCGAAGACCCCCAGGGTGGCCAGCAGCGCGGAGACGGGATCGGTGGGCGCGAAGAACTGCGCGGCGAAGAACGGCGCGAAGATCGCGTAGACACTCCAGTCGTACCACTCCAGGGCGTTGCCGATGCCCGTGGCCGCGAGGACCCGGCGGGAGCTCGACGGGCGGGGCCTGGGGTCGGCCGGCTGCCGGGAGACCTCGGTCCCGACGGTGGCGGGTGCGGCCATGACTCCTCCTGGGAAGCGGTGCGGCGACGGGGTGCGAACTGCGTCACAGAGTCGGGTGGCGTCGGGCACATCGGCAACGCTCTTGCCGCACCTGACGGAATCGGCCACGCTCGTGGCCGATGACGACTCCATCGGGGTTCCCGGGCCCGCTCACGGCGCTGGACCGCCGGATCGTCGGCGCGCTGCAGGTCGACGGGCGGGCGTCCTGGCGGCAGATCGCCGCGGTCCTGGGCGAACCCGAGCGCACCGTGGCCCGCCGCGGGTCGCGACTGGTCGAGGAGGGCTGGGTCGTCGTCACCGGCCTGCCCGCACGGACGCGGATCGGCGCGGGCGACCCCTGGGTCCTGCGCGCGCGGTGCGCCCCCGGGACGACGCGGCTCGCCGCCGGGGCGCTGGCGCGGCGGCGGGACACGATCTTCACCTACGTCGTGACCGGCACGTCCGACGTCGTGGCCGAGGTGGTCGGCCGGGACGAGCACGTCGCCGCACTCACGATGGAGGAGCTCCCCGCCGTCCCCGGGCTGGGGCGGGTGACCAGCGCCCCCGTCCTGCGGTACCACCGGACCGTCCACGACTGGATGCCCGAGCTGCTGGCCCCGGACGAGCGCGCGGCGCTCGCCCGGGACGTCCCGGACATCCCCCTCTCCGGCACCGCCCCGAGGGTGGCGCTCTCCGGCGTCGACCGCCTGCTCCTGCGCGCGCTCGCGGAGGACGGGCGGCGCACCAGCGACGAGCTGGCCCGGCTGTGCGGGGTGTCGGAGGCGACGGTGCGGCGGCGCGTCGAGGCGCTGCGCTCCGACGGCGTCGTCTACTTCCGCGCCGTCGTCGAGCCGGTCCTGCTGGGGCTGCCGGTCGAGGCGCTGCTGTGGCTGCGCACCGCTCCGCGGCGGGTCGACGAGCTGGGCCGGGCGCTGGCCGCGGCGTCCTCGGTCCGGTACGCCGCCGAGCTCGCCGGCGACTGGTCCTTCCTCGTCGACGTCGCGGCCCCCGACAAGGCGGCCCTGCGGGAGCTGGTGACGACGTCGCCCTGGTCAGCCGACGTGGACGCCCTGGAGGTCTCGGTCGTCGTCGAGTCGCTCAAGCGCAGTGCCGTGCTCGCGTCCCGGCTGCGCGGCGGCGACAGCGGCGACGTCGACTGACTGCCCGGCGGAGGCTCAGGCAGCCGTCGGACGACACCGACCGAGCGCGAGGCCGGTCAGCGCGAGGGCCAGCCCCAGCGCCGGGACGACGACCATCGCGATCCCCACGGCACCCGTCCCCCCGTGCCCGGAGTGCCCGGCACCGGCCGACACGAGCGGGTGTGCGACGAGCATCGCGGCGGACACTCCCGCGGTCTGCACCCACGTGCGCCGGCGGGGCAGCAGCGCGAGGTGCGCCGCACACGGCAGGCAGGCCGCCGCCATCCCCAGCAGCGCCACGACCTGCACGGACGACGGCGTCCCGCCGGTGGTCAGGACCAGCACGTGCACCGCGGCCGAGGCCACCGCCACGGCGACCGCACACCAGCGCACGGGAGCGAGCGACCGCGGCGTGTTCGGCTTTGACACACGGGCTTCACATATCGAGACGCCGGCTGTAACTTGGGTCACGCAGTCTTTCTACACCCGTAGAACCAAAACAGGGAGCCCCCATGGCCGCACCCACCGCGACGACCCATCCGCTCGAGCAGCTGACCGCGGACGAGGTCACCACCGCCCGCGAGGTCCTGACCGACGCCGGGCTGGTCGTCGACACGACCCGCTTCGTCTACGTCGGCCTCGAGGAGCCGGACAAGGCGGCGCTGTACGCCGGCGCGCCCGTCGACCGCCGGGTCCGGGCCCTGCTGCACGACGTGTCCCGGCCGGCCGCCCGCGACGTCGTCGTCTCGGTGAGCCGGCGCGAGCTCGTCTCCGACCGCGCCCTCGACGCCGCCACCGACGGCCAGCTGCCGGTGCTCGACGAGGAGTTCGCCCTCGTCGAGGAGGTCCTCGCGACCGACGAGCGCTGGCTGGCCGCGCTCGCCGCACGCGGCCTGGACATCGCCGACGTCCGGGTGGCCCCGCTGTCCGCCGGGGTCTTCGAGTACCCGGAGGAGACCGGCCGCCGGATCCTGCGCGGGCTGGCCTTCCGCCAGGACTCCCCCGAGGACCACCCCTGGGCGCACCCGATCGACGGGCTGGTCGCCTACGTCGACGTCATGGGCAAGACCGTCGACCAGGTCGTCGACCTCGGCCCGGTGCCGGTCCCGGAGGAGCACGGCAACTTCACCGACCCGTCGCTCACCGGCCCCCTGCGGACGACGCAGAGGCCGATCGAGATCACCCAGCCCGAGGGCCCGAGCTTCACCCTCGAGGACAACCTGCTCACCTGGGAGAAGTGGCAGCTGCGGGTCGGGTTCGACGCGCGCGAGGGCCTGACCCTGCACCAGATCGGCTTCGAGGACGGCGGCCGGGTGCGGCCGGTCATCCACCGGGCGTCGATCGCCGAGATGGTCGTCCCCTACGCCGACCCCTCCCCCGTCCGGTCGTGGCAGAACTACTTCGACACCGGCGAGTACCTGGTCGGCCGGTACGCCAACGCCCTCGAGCTGGGCTGCGACTGCCTCGGCGACATCACCTACATGGACGCCGTCATCGCCGACGAGCGCGGCAACCCGCAGGTGCTGCGCAACGCGATCTGCATGCACGAGGAGGACTTCGGGATCCTCTGGAAGCACACCGACCTGTGGGCCGGCTCGTCGGAGACCCGCCGCCAGCGCCGCATGGTGATCAGCTTCTTCACCACGATCGGCAACTACGACTACGGGTTCTACTGGTACCTGTACCTCGACGGCACCATCGGGTTCGAGGTCAAGGCCACCGGGATCGTCTTCACCTCCGCGTATCCGGGCGTGGGCTACCCGTACGCCTCCCAGCTCGCCCCCGGTCTCGGCGCCCCGTTCCACCAGCACCTGTTCAGCGCCCGGCTGGACATGGCCGTCGACGGCCCGACCAACACCGTCGAGGAACTGGACTTCGTGCGCGTCGCGATGGGGCCGGACAACCCGCGCGGCAACGCCTTCGCCCAGCGGCGGACGACGCTGCGCCGCGAGTCCGAGGCGCAGCGCACGGCCGACCAGTCGGCGGGCCGGGTGTGGCACATCAGCAACCCCAACAGCCGCAACCGGCTCGGCGAGCCCGTCGCCTACGCGCTCCTCCCCGAGGGGCAGCCGCCGCTGCTGGCCGACCCGGACAGCTCCATCGCCCGCCGCGCCGGCTTCGCCACCAAGCACCTGTGGGTCACCCGGCACGACCCCGCCGAGCGCTACGCGGCCGGCGACTTCGTCAACCAGCACCCGGGCGGGGCCGGTCTGCCCGAGTACGTCGCCGCCGACCGCGACCTGGAGGGCACCGACCTCGTCGTGTGGCACACCTTCGGGCTGACCCACGTCCCGCGGCCCGAGGACTGGCCGATCATGCCGGTCGACCACACCGGATTCCGGCTCAAGCCGGTCGGCTTCTTCGACCGCAACCCCACTCTCGACGTCCCCCCGAACGCCAGCGCCCACTGCCGCTCCCGGTCCACCGGCGGCTCGGCCGAGGGTGGCCCCTGCCATGAGTGAGCTCTCCTCCACCGCACCGGCTCCCGCCCCCGCTCCCGGGGAGGCCGCCGGCGGCCGCGGCCTGCGCGGCTCGATCGGCGTGGTCGGGATCGTCTTCCTGGTCGTCGCCGCGGCCGCGCCGCTCACCTCGATCGGTGGCGCCCTGCCGGTCATGCTCGCGATCGGCAACGGCCCGGGGAGCCCCATGGCCTACGTCGTCGCCGCCGTCGTCCTGCTGCTGTTCAGCGTCGGCTACGCGGCGATGAGCCGGCACGTCGTCGACGCCGGGGCCTTCTACGCCTACGTCAGCAAGGGGCTCGGCACGCCGGTCGGCGTGGGCGCCGCCGGGCTGGCGCTGCTCACCTACACCGTCATCCAGGCGGCCGTCTACGGGCTGGCCGGCGCCACGGCGCAGGGCCTGGTCGTCCAGTACGGCGGCCCGGACCTGCCGTGGTGGGTCTGGTCGCTGGTGCTCATGGCGGCCGTCGGTGTGCTCGGCTACCGGAACATCGACGTGGGCGCCAAGGTCCTCGGCGTCCTGCTCACGCTGGAGATCGGCGTCATCGCCGTCGTGGCCGTCGCGGTGCTGGTGCAGGGCGGCGCGGACGGGATCGACGTGCGGTCGTTCGCCCCCGCGGAGTTCTTCGAGGGCGCGCCGGGCATCAGCATCATGTTCGCCATCGCGTCGTTCATCGGCTTCGAGGCGACCGCCATCTACGGCGAGGAGGCGCGCAACCCGCGGCGGACGGTGCCCCTGGCCACCTACGTGGCGGTGGTCCTCATCGGCGGGTTCTACGCGCTGGCCAGCTGGGCGGTCGTGCTCGCCTTCGGCACCGACGACGTCGTCGCGGCGGCCCAGGCCGACACCGCGGGCCTGGTGTTCAGCGCGACCGCGGAGTACCTCAGCCCGGCCGTCGCCGACGCCATGGTCGTCCTGCTGCTGACCAGCCTCTTCGCCGCCCTGCTGGCGTTCCACAACGCCATCTCGCGGTACCTGTTCGCGCTGGGCCGGCAGGGCGTGGCGCCGGGCGGGCTGGGCCGGACGCATGCCCGCCACGCCTCGCCGCACGTCGGCTCGCTGGTGCAGACCGCGATGGCGTTCGGAGTGGTGGCCGTCTTCGCCGTGGCCGGCTCGGACCCGGTGCTGCAGCTGTTCACCTGGATGTCGGGCCTGGCGACGGTGAGCGTCCTGCTGCTCATGGTGCTGACCAGCGTGGCGGTGCTGGCGTTCTTCGCCCGCAGCCGGGTGGACCGCCGCGTCTGGCACACCCGCGTGGCCCCCGCCCTCGGCACGCTCGGCCTGCTGGGCGTGGTCGGCCTGGTGCTGGCCAACTTCACCACGCTGATCAGCGGGGACGCCGTCCTGGCCGCCGTGCTGCTGGTGGTCATCGCCGCCGCGTTCGCGGCCGGTGTGGTCGTCGCGCTGGTCCGCCGGCCGCAGCAGGCCGCGGCCGCCGACGGCTGATCCCCGGCACCGGGCTCCCCTCCTCCCATCGGTCAGACTCGACCGTCGACGACGAGAGGACGGGAGCCCGGTGCCGAAGCTGGTGGACCACGAGGCCAAGCGCCGCGAGATCCTCGAGGTGACCTGGCGGCTGATGGCCACGCAGGGGGCCGACGCCGCCACCATGCGCGAGATCGCCCGCGCCGCGGGATACGCCAACGGCGCGCTGGCCTACTACTTCGCCAACAAGAACGAGCTGATCGAGGCCGCGTACGTCTACGTCTTCGACCGCACCAACGAGCGGGTCCGGGCCGCGGTCGCGGGCAGGAGGGGCGTGGCCGCCCTGCGGGCCTTCCTCGTGGAGGTCCTGCCGACGACGGAGCTGACCGTGCACGAGGCCCGGATCGTGCTGCCGTTCTGGAGCCGCACGGTCACCGACGACCGCCTCGCCGGCATCAGCGACGCCGCGATGCAGACCTGGCGCCGCGACCTGTGCGCCCTGCTCGCCGAGGGGCGGGAGGACGGCGACGTCACGGTCGCCACGCCGGACGACGTCCTCGCCGAGCAGTTGCTCGCCATGGCGATGGGGCTGCAGGTCCTCGCCCTCCTGCCGACGGCGCCGACCTCGGCCGACACGCAGCTCCGGATGCTCGACGACTCCCTGGCCCGGCTCCGCGCCGGCTGACCCGCCCGTTCCGACCCGACCCGGGGGCTTGCACCGGGCGCCCGCGGTGCGCGAGACTTCCGGGGACATTTACTGAACGATTGGTCGGGAAGTCCGTCCGCCCGGTCCGCGCCGCTCCGGTGCCGACCGCGCCGGCCCGGCCACGTCCGAGGAGCGCCGATGTCCCACCGGTCCACCGAGGTCTTCCTGGTCGACGGGGTGCGCACCCCGCAGGGGCGGTACGGGGGCGCCCTGTCCGGCGTCCGCCCCGACGACCTCGCCGCGCTCGTGGTCGGCGAGGTCCTGCGCCGGTCGGGAGCGCCCGCCGACGCGGTCGAGGAGGTCGTCCTCGGCGCGGCCAACCAGGCCGGCGAGGACAACCGCGACGTCGCCCGGATGGCGGTCCTGCTCGCGGGGCTCCCCGACACGGTGCCCGGCTACACGACCAACCGGCTCTGCGCCTCGGGGCTGACCGCGGCCGCGTCGGCGACCGCGGCGATCCGCGCCGGGGAGGTCGCCCTCGCCATCGCCGGCGGGGTCGAGTCGATGACCCGCGCGCCGTGGGTGATGGCCAAGCCGGGCACGCCGTGGGCCAAGCCCGGCGAGGTCGCCGACACCGCCCTCGGCTGGCGCTTCACCAACCCCGCGTTCACCGCCCACGACGAGGCGGTCGAGCACCCCGAGGACCCCCGCACCCGCAAGGTCACGCTCTCCATGGGCGAGACCGCCGAGGAGATCGCCGCGCTCGACGGGCTGACCCGCGAGGAGTGCGACACCTTCGCCGTCCGCAGCCACGAGCGCGCCGTCGCCGCGCAGGACGCGGGCCGCTTCGACCGGGAGATCGTCCCGGTGACCGTGCGGACCAAGAAGGAGACCGTCGAGGTCAGCACGGACGAGGGCCCGCGCCGCGGCTCGACGCTGGAGACGCTCGGGAAGCTGAGGCCGGTCTTCCGACCCGGCGGCGTGGTGACGGCGGGCAACAGCTCGCCGCTGTCGGACGGCGCGGCGGCACTCGTGCTCGCGAGCGCGGACGCCGTCGCGCGGCACGGGCTCACCCCGCGGGCGCGGGTCGTCGTGAGCGCCAGCGCGGGCGTCGCCCCCAACGTCATGGGCCTGGGCCCGGTCCCGGCGACGGAGAAGGCGCTGGCCAAGGCCGGCTGGACCGTCGACGACCTCGACGCGGTCGAGCTGAACGAGGCCTTCGCCGCCCAGTCGATCGGCGTGCTGCGCCGGCTGAAGATCGACGAGGACGTCGTCAACGCCGACGGCGGCGCGATCGCCCTCGGCCACCCCCTCGGCTGCTCCGGGGCCCGGGTGCTGGTGACGCTGCTCGGCCGGCTCGAGCGCGAGGGCGGCCGCCGCGGGCTGGCCACCCTGTGCGTCGGCGTCGGCCAGGGCGTCGCGATGCTCGTGGAGCGGGTGTGAGCGGCGTCCCCGCCCGGGTGGGCGTGATCGGCGGTGGCCGCATGGGCGCCGGCATCGCCCAGGCCTTCCTCGCCGCGGGCGCACGGGTCGCCGTCGTCGAGGCCGGCGGAGAGGCGGCCGACGCCGCCCGCGGGCGCGTGGCCGAGGGGCTGGAGGAGGCGGCCCGGCGCGGCAGGCTCGCCGACGACGTCGCGGCCGTCCTCGGCCGGCTGACCCTGCTCGAGACCCCCGCCGACATCGGTCGGGACACCGACCTGGTGATCGAGGCCGTCCCCGAGCGCGCCGACCTCAAGGCCGAGGTGCTGGGCGCGGCGGCGGCCGCCGCCGGTCCCGCCGCCGTCCTGGCCACCAACACCAGCTCCCTGTCGGTGACCGAGCTCGCCGCGGCGCTGGAGCGCCCCGCCCGGTTCCTGGGCCTGCACTTCTTCAACCCGGTCCCGGCGTCGAAGCTGGTGGAGGTCGTCGTCGCGCCGGAGACCGACCCGGCGGTGGTCGATGCCGCCCGCGGCTGGGTGCGAGCCCTGGGCAAGACCGACGTCGTGGTGAAGGACTCCCCGGGCTTCGCCTCCTCCCGGCTCGGCGTCCTGCTGGGCCTGGAGGCGATCCGGATGCTCGAGGAGGGCGTCGCCGACGCCGAGGCGATCGACACCGCGATGGAGCTGGGCTACCGGCACCCCATGGGTCCGCTGCGCTCCACCGACCTGGTCGGCCTCGACGTCCGGCTGGCGATCGCCGAGTACCTGCACCGGACCCTCGGCGAGCGGTTCGCCCCGCCGCAGCTGCTGCGTGACAAGGTCGCGGCCGGGGAGCTGGGCCGCAAGACCGGCAAGGGCTTCCACACCTACCCCTAGACCCCAGGAGCGGACATGGCGTCAGCGGCGCTGGATCCCGCCGTCCTCGTCGACCCGGCGACCTACGAGGAGGGGCCGCCGTTCGAGCTGCTGCGCCGGCTGCGGGCAGAGTCGCCGGTGACCTGGGTGGAGGAGCCCGCGCTGCACGGCCAGCCGGCCGGCCCGGGGTTCTGGCTGGTGCTCCGGCACGCCGACGTCGAGCGGGTGCTCCGCGACCCCGCGACGTTCTCCTCGTGGCTGGGCGCGACCCAGGTCCGCGACGCCGCTGACCTCGCCTGGGTCCGCCGCATGATGCTCAACATGGACCCGCCGGACCACTCCCGGCTGCGGCGGCTGCTCACCCGGTCGTTCACGCCGCGGGCGGTCGCCGCGCTGACCGCCTCCATCGAGGCGACGGCGGCGGGGCTGGTCGACCGGATGGTGGACGGCGCGGTGGAGGGCCGGTGCGACTTCGCCAAGGACGTCGCCGCGGACCTCCCGCTGCTCACCCTCGCCGACGTCCTCGGGGTGCCGGCCGAGGACCGCTGGCTGATGTTCGACTGGTCCAACCGGGTGATCGGCTGGCAGGACCCCGACTACGCCACGTCGTCGCACTTCGACGGCACGGGTGGGACGCCGATGGCCCGGGCGGCCGTCGCGCTGCGCCCGGCACCCGGACCGGACGGGCGGATGCCCGACCCGCGCACCCGCGCCGGCATGCCCGACCTCTACGAGTACGCCCGCCTGCTGGCCGAGCAGAAGCGCCGCTCCCCCGGCGCCGACGTCATGTCGATCCTGCTGGCCCAGGTCGACGACGAGGACGGTGCGGTCAGCGACGACGAGTTCGAGAACCTGTTCTGGCTCTTCGCCGTCGCCGGGAACGAGACGCTGCGCAACGGCCTGCCGGGCGGGCTCATCGCGCTGCTGCAGCACCCCGAGGCGCTGGCGGCCCTGCGCGCCGATCCGTCCCTGCTGCCCGGCGCGGTCGACGAGATGCTGCGCTGGTGGACCCCGGTGATGGTGTTCCGCCGCACCGCGACGCGCGACGTGGACCTCGCCGGCGTCCGCATCCGCGCCGGGGACAAGGTCGTCGTCTCGTTCACGTCCGCCAACCGGGACGAGGCGGTGTTCGCCGCCCCGGACGCCTTCGACGTCCGCCGCGCCCCGAACCCGCACCTGTCGTTCGGGCACGGCCCGCACTTCTGCCTCGGCGGTCAGCTGGCCCGGGTGCAGATGCGGGCGCTGTTCGGCGAGCTGCTGCGGCGCGCGAGCACGCTCGAGCTCGACGGGCCGCCGGCGCTGCTGCGGTCGAACTTCCAGCGCGGCGTCAAGCGCCTGCCGATCGCCTGGACCCCCGCGTAGCGGGGGGGGGGGGGGGGGGGGGGGGGGGGCGGGGCCCCCCCCCCCCCCCCCCCCCCCCCCCCCACTCCGGACACGGCCAGGTCTTGGCGACCATCGTCAGGACGTCGTAGGTCGCGACCGGCTTGCCCTCGGTGTTGACGACGACGGCGTCCCAGCGGACCTCGCCGTGGTCGGCGCCGCCGCGCGGGGTGATCTGCTTGCAGGTGAGCGTGACCGTCAGCTCCTCCCCCGGCTTGACGGGGGTGAGGAAGCGCAGGTCGTCCACCCCGTAGTTGGCCAGCACCGGGCCCGGGTCCGGGTCGACGAACAGGCCCGCCGCCCAGGAGACGATCAGGTAGCCGTGGGCCACCCGCCCGCCGAACAGCGGGTTGGCCGCCGCGGCCGCCTCGTCCATGTGCGCGTAGAAGGTGTCGCCGGTGAACTCGGCGAAGTGCTCGATGTCCTCCAGCGTCACCGCCCGCGGGCCGGCGGTCACCGAGTCGCCGATGCGCAGCTCGGCCAGCGACTTGCGGAACGGGTGGACGCCGTCGTCGTTCCGCCGCGCGCCGGTGACCCAGCGGCCGCCGACGGCGGTGAGCATGTCCGGTGAGGCCTGGACGGCGGTGCGCTGCATGTGGTGCAGCACGCCGCGGATGCCACCGAGCTCCTCGCCGCCGCCGGCGCGGCCGGGCCCCCCGTGCACGAGCACCGGCAGCGGCGACCCGTGGCCGGTGTTCTCCCCCGCGTCGTCGCGGTCGAGCACCAGGATGCGGCCGTGCGCGTGCGCCGCGCCCAGCACGAACTCCCGCGCGAACTGCTCGTCGTGGGTCACCACCGAGCCGACCAGGCTGCCCTGCCCGCGGGCGGCCAGCTCCACCGCCTGCTCGACGCCGTCGTAGGGCAGGACCGTGCTCACCGGGCCGAACGCCTCCACGTCGTGCGGCTCGGCGGCGGCCAGGTCGTCGCAGCGCAGCAGCATCGGCGGGAGGAACGCGCCGCGGTCGCGGTCGGCCCCGACGACCTCGAAGTGCTCCGGGTCGCCAGCGACCAGCTCGGCCACGCCGCGCAGCGCCTTGAGGGAGCGCAGCACCTCCTCGCGCTGGTCGAGACCGGCCAGCGCGCCCATGCGGACGCCCTCGGCGCCGGGTGCACCGACCACCACCTGCGCCAGCCGCTCCCGGGTGGCCTCGACGACGTCGTCCACCAGCCCGCGGGGCACGAACGCCCGGCGGATCGCGGTGCACTTCTGTCCGGCCTTCACCGTCATCTCGGTGACCAGCTGCTCGACGAAGAGCTCGAACTCGGGGGTGTCCGGGCCGGCGTCGGGGCCGAGCACCGAGCAGTTGAGCGAGTCGGCCTCGGCGTTGAACCGCACCGAGTTGGCCACCACCGCCGGGTTGCTGCGCAGTTTCCGGGCGGTCGCGGCCGAGCCGGTGAAGAAGACGAGGTCCTGACCGGCCAGGCCGTCGAGCAGCCCGGCCGCACTGCCGGCGAGCAGCTGCACCGAACCCTCCGGCAGCAGGCCGGACTCGACGATCTCCCGGAACACCGCCGCCGTGAGGTAGGCGGTCTGGCTGGCCGGCTTGACGACGGTCGGGACGCCGGCGAGGAAGGCCGGCGCCAGCTTCTCCAGGAAGCCCCACACCGGGAAGTTGAAGGCGTTGATCTGCACCGCGACACCGCGCAGCGGCGTGTAGAGGTGCTGGCCGGCGAAGGTGCCGCCCCTGCCCAGCGGCTCGACGGGGCCGTCGAGGACGACGGTGTCGTCGGGCAGCTCGCGGCGGCCCTTCGACGCGTACGAGAGCAGCGTCCCGAAGCCGCCGTCGACGTCGACCGCGCTGTCGCGGTCGGTCGCGCCGGTGCGGCGGGACAGCGCGTAGAACTCGTCCTTGTCGGCCATGAGCCTCAGGCCCAGCTGCTTGAGCAGCGCGGCCCGCTGGTGGAACGTCAGCTCGCGCAGCGCCGGCCCGCCGACGCTGCGGGCGTGGTCGAGCATCGCGGGGACGTCGAGCCCGGTGCTGCTGACGCGGACGACGGTCTCGCCGGTGACGGCGTCGGCGATGGGCGCGCCCTCGTCCGGGGCGGCGTACCACCGGCCGGCGACGTAGCTCTCGAGCAGGGGTGCGGTCATGCGGATCTCCTGGGGTGGCTCAGGACGGCCGGGCGCGCAGGCCCTGGAAGGTCGTCGTGACGAGGGCGTCGGCCAGGGCGTCGGCCGACAGGCCGCCGTCCGGGCGGTACCACTCGGTGAGGGAGTTGACGGTGCCGAACAGCAGCCGGCTGGTGACGGCGGGGTCGACGTCGGGACGCACGTCCCCCTCGTCCTCGGCCGCGCGCACGAGGTCGGTGACGATGCGGTCGAAGCGGCGGCGACGGGCGAGCGCGGCCTCCTCGACCGGGGAGTTGCCCCGCACCCGCAGCAGCAGGGTGACGTACGGCAGCTCCGCCGTCAGCACCCGGACCGATCCGCGGACGACGTGCTCGAGCCGGTCGATGGCCGGCCCGGTCGTCGCGCCGGGCTCCTCGATGACGGCGAACAGCGCGTCCAGGGCCCGGTCGAGGGCGAGCCGCAGCAGCTCCACCTTGCTGGACACGTGGTGGTAGATCGCCGACTTGGTGATGCCCAGGCGCGTCGCCAGCTCGTCCATGCTGGTGGCGTCGTAGCCGCGCTCGTTGAAGACCGCGACGGCCGTGTCCAGCAGCGTGTCGAGCGAGTGCCCGGGCCGGCCGCGCCGCACCCGGGCCGGATCAGCCGTCGACGTCACGCACGCTCCCGGTGGTCGGCGAGCCGCTGCAGCTTCCCCACCGACCGCGCGAGGGTCTCCGGGTCGACGACGAGCACCTCGATGCTGCAGCCGACGGTGTCCTTGACGCCCTTCGTCACCTCGGCGGCGGCCGCCTCCCGCCGCTCGGGCGGGCAGTCGGGCCGGGCCTCGATGCGGCAGATCAGGTGGTCCATCCGGCCCCGCGTGACGAGCTCCAGGGCGAAGTGCGGGGACAGCCCGGGGGTGCGGAGCACGATCTCCTCGATCTGGGTCGGGAAGAGGTTCACCCCGCGCAGGATGATCATGTCGTCGGTGCGGCCGGTGATCTTCTCCATCCGGCGCATGCCCGGGCGGGCGGTGCCCGGCAGCAGCCGGGTGAGGTCGCGGGTCCGGTAGCGGATGACCGGCATGGCCTCCTTGGTGAGCGAGGTGAACACCAACTCGCCCTGCTCGCCCTCGGGCAGCACCTCACCGGTCAGCGGGTCGATGACCTCCGGGTAGAAGTGGTCCTCCCAGATGTGCAGGCCGTCCTTGGTCTCCACGCACTCCTGGGCCACGCCCGGCCCCATGACCTCCGAGAGGCCGTAGATGTCGACGGCGTGGATGCCGGCGCGCTCCTCCATCTCCCGCCGCATCTGCTCGGTCCAGGGCTCGGCGCCGAAGATGCCGATCTCCAGGGAGCTGGCCCGCGGGTCCATGCCCTGCTTCTCGAACTCGTCGATGACGGTGAGCATGTAGGACGGCGTCACCATGACCACCCGTGGCTCGAAGTCGCGGATGAGCTGGACCTGCCGCGGGGTCATGCCACCGGAGATCGGGATGACGGTGCAGCCCAGCTTCTCCGCGCCGTAGTGGGCGCCGAGCCCGCCGGTGAACAGGCCGTAGCCGTAGGCGTTGTGCAGCTTGTCCCCCGGCCGCCCGCCGGCCGCGCGGATCGAGCGGGCCATGACCGTGGCCCAGGTGTCGATGTCCTGCTCGGTGTAGCCGACCACGGTGGGCCGGCCGGTGGTGCCGGAGGAGGCGTGCACCCGCCGGACCTGCTCCTGGGGGACGGCGAACATGCCGAACGGGTAGTTCTCCCGCAGGTCGGCCTTGCTGGTGGAGGGGAACCGCGCCAGGTCGGCCAGCTCCCGGCAGTCGTCGGGGTGCACGCCGGCGTCGTCGAAGGCCCGCCGGTAGTGCGGCACGTTCTCGTAGGCGTGCCGCAGGGTCCACTGCAGCCGCTCCAGCTGGAGGGCCCGCAGTTCGTCGACCCCCATCCGCTCGGCGGGGTCGAGCAGGCCCGGGTCGGGCGCCGACCCCAGGCGTCGGGACGTCTCGCTGGTGGTGGCGGTCATGGCGGAGGCCTCCGTGGGTCCTGAGCATCGTCGCCGGACGGTCGGTCGGCGCCGGGGAGCGAAATACCGACCGGATGGTCAGGTAACCAACTCCTCGGCGGGCGCACTGTCAAGCCCCGGCGAGGAAGTCCCGGGTGCGGGCTTGTGCGCCCCGCCCTGCTCGTGCACACTCATTACCGACCATCCGGTCAGTAATTGACCGATCGACGTCGCACCCCGAGGGGACGAGATGTCCGCGCCCACCCTGGAACGGCCCGCGGGCGACAGCCCGAACGACGCCGCCCTGCAGGAGCACTTCGACGCCACGATCGCCGCCGAGCACCGCATCGAGCCGCGCGACTGGATGCCCGAGGGCTACCGCAAGACGCTCATCCGCCAGATCGCCCAGCACGCGCACTCCGAGATCATCGGGATGCAGCCCGAGGGCGACTGGCTGCTGGCGGCGCCCAGCCTGCGGCGCAAGGCGATCCTGCTGGCCAAGGTGCAGGACGAGGCCGGCCACGGCATGTACCTGTACTCGGCGGCGGAGACCCTCGGCGCCGACCGGGCCGACCTCACCGACAAGCTCATCGAGGGCCGGCAGAAGTACAGCTCGATCTTCAACTACCCGACGCTGACCTACGCCGACGTCGGCGTCATCGGCTGGTTCGTCGACGGCGCGGCGATCTGCAACCAGGTGCCGCTGTGCCGCTCCTCCTACGGGCCCTACGCCCGGGCGATGATCCGCATCTGCAAGGAGGAGTCCTTCCACCAGCGGCAGGGCTACGAGCTGCTGATGACGATGATGCGCGGCACGCCCGAGCAGCGGGCGATGGTGCAGGACGCCGTCGACCGCTGGTGGTGGCCGTCGCTGATGATGTTCGGCCCGCCCGACGACGACAGCCCGAACTCCGCGCAGTCGATGGCGTGGGGCATCAAGCGGCACAGCAACGACGAGCTGCGCCAGCGCTACGTCGACATGTCGGTGCCGCAGGCGGAGTTCCTCGGCGTCACGCTGCCCGACCCCGACCTCGCCTTCGACCCCGAGACCGGGCACTACCGGTTCGGCCACATCGACTGGGACGAGTTCAAGCGGGTCATCTCCGGCGGCGGCCCGATGAACCACGTCCGGATCGCCCGCCGCCGGGCCGCCCGGGACGACAACGCCTGGGTGACCGAGGCGGCGACGGCGTACGCCGAGAAGCACGCGGGAGCGCGGGCATGAGCGACGTGACGGCCGAGGGCGGGCACGGCGCCGTCCCCACCGGGCCCGAGGTGCCGGTCGCGCCGAAGCCGGCGGCCGGCCGGCGGGACTGGCCGCTCTACGAGGTCTTCGTGCGCGGCAAGCGCGGCATCAACCACGTGCACGTGGGCTCGCTGCACGCGCCGGACGACGAGATGGCCGTGCACGCGGCGCGCGACCTGTACACCCGCCGCAACGAGGGCGTGAGCATCTGGGTGGTCAAGGCCGCCGACATCACCGCGTCCAGCCCCGACGAGAAGGACCCGATGTTCGCCCCCAGCGGCGACAAGGTCTACCGCCACCCGACGTTCTACGAGATCCCCGAGGACGTCCCCCACATGTGAGACACCCTCTCCCTCCCCTCCACCGCTCGTTCCTCGCGGCGGCGGGGCCCTGGGAGGGGGCCGACCGCGGCACGCACGACCAGGAAGGAAGCGTTGGCATGGGGCACGAAGAGACGGTGTACGACTCGCTGGTCAACGCCGGGGACGACCACGGTCACTGGGCGTTCGGCACCGGGTTCGACGAGCCGCTGGCCGGCGTCGACACCACCGTCCCCGACGGGATCGACCCGGCAGACCTCGGCGAGTACTGCCTGATGCTGGGTGACGACGCCCTCGTCCTCGCCCAGCGGCTGACCCAGTGGATCACCGCCGCGCCGGAGCTCGAGGAGGAGGTGGCGATCGCCAACGTCGCCCTCGACCTGCTGGGCCAGGCGCGGTTGCTGCTGGCGCGGGCCGGGTCGGTCGGCGTGCTCGGCCGCTCGCGGGACCGGACCACGGAGAGCATCCCCGACGAGGACGCGCTGGCCTACTTCCGGGACCCCGACGAGTTCCGCAACACCGGCCTGGTCGAGGCCCCGAACGGCGACTTCGCGCAGACGATGGTCCGGCTGCTCGTGGCCGCCACGGTCCGGCTCGCGGTCTTCACCCGGCTGCGGGAGTCGCGGGACCCGGTGGTCGCCGCCATAGCGGCCAAGGGCGTCAACGAGCTGGCCTACCACCGCGACCACGCCGCCCGCTGGGTGCTCCGGCTCGGCGACGGCACCGAGGAGTCGCACCGCCGCGCGCAGGCCGGCGCCGACGCCGTCTGGCCGCTGCTGGACGACGTCCTCACCGCCGCCGAGGTCGAGGCCCGGCTCGCCGCGGCCGGCGTCGCCGTCGACCCGGCCGCGGTCCGCGAGGAGGTCGTCTCGGTGCTCACGCAGGTGCTCGACCAGGCGACGCTGCGGGTGCCCGAGTGGCCGGCCCCCGCCGCGCCCCGAGGCCGCGCCGGCGAGCACACGGCGGAGCTGACCGAACTGCTCGCCACCCTGCAGGGCCTGGCCCGGCAGCACCCGGCGGCCACCTGGTGACGGCCGTGACCCCGCAGCAGACGCTCACCACCGACCCCAGCGGCCAAAGTGGCCACAAAGGCCCCACGGTCGAGGAGGCACGGGCCGTGGCCGAGACGGTCACCGACCCCGAGCTGCCGATGCTGACCCTCGCCGATCTCGGCGTCCTCCGGGACGTCCGGGTCGAGGACGGCACCGTCGTCGTCGAGATCACCCCGACCTACTCCGGCTGCCCGGCGATGGGGGTCATGCGCGCCGACCTGCTGCACGCCCTGCACCGCGCGGGCTTCGCCGACGTCGACGTGCGCACCGTGCTCTCCCCCGCCTGGACCACCGACTGGATCAGCGCCGACGGCCGCCGCAAGCTCACCGCCGGCGGCATCGCCCCGCCCGGGAAGGCGCCCGTCCGCACCGCCGGCCCCGTGCCCTTGCAGCTGGGGCCGAGCCGCCGCACCGCGACCTGCCCGGTGTGCGGCTCGGCCGACACCGAGGAGCTGAGCGAGTTCAGCGCCACCGCCTGCAAGGCCCTGCGCCGCTGCCGCAGCTGCCGCGAGCCGTTCGAGCACGTCAAGGAGATCTGAGTGACCACCGCCGAGGCCCCTGCGCGGCGCAGGCCGCAGTTCCACCCGCTGAAGGTGGCCCGCGTCGAGCAGCTCACCGACGACGCCGTCGCGGTGACCTTCGACGTCCCCCCGGAGCTGGCCGAGGACTACGTCTTCAAGCCGGGCCAGGCCCTCACCCTGCGCCGGGTGGACGGCGACCGCGACGAGCGCCGCTCGTACTCGATCTGCGCGCCGGTGGGTGCCGCGCCGCGGATCGGCGTCCGCGAGGTCCCGGGCGGGTTCTTCTCCTCCTACCTGGTGCACTCGGTGCGGCCCGGCGACGAGATCGAGGTGCTCCCCCCGTCGGGCACCTTCACCGCCGACCTGTCGGTGCCCGCCGACCACGTCTTCGTCGTCGCCGGCTCCGGCATCACCCCGGCGCTGTCGCTGGCCGCCAGCGTCCTCCGGGACGGCGAGTCGACCGTCACCGTCTTCTACGGCAACCGGCGCACCAACACCGTCATGTTCGCCGACGAGCTCGCCGACCTGAAGGACCGCTACGGCACCCGCCTGCAGCTGGTGCACGTGCTCTCCCGGGAGCCGCGGGACGCCGAGCTGACCAGCGGCCGGCTCGACGGCGCGCGGCTGCGCACACTGATCGACAACCTGGTCGACGCCGAGCACGTGGACCACTGGTGGCTGTGCGGCCCGCACGGGATGGTCAGCGAGGCCCGCGCGCTGCTGGCCGAGCTCGGGATCCCGGCCGAGAAGGTGCACCAGGAGCTGTTCTACGTCGACGACGTCCCGCCGGAGCCGGTCCGCGGCGACGAGGCGACCGTCACCGGGCCGAGCAGCGAGGTCACCGTCGTCCTCGACGGCCGCACCACCACCATGACGCTGCCCCGGGACGTGCCGGTCCTGGACTCGGCCCAGCAGGTGCGCGGCGACCTCCCCTTCGCCTGCAAGGGCGGGGTGTGCGGCACCTGTAGGGCGCGGGTCACCGACGGCGAGGTGGAGATGCGGCGCAACTACGCCCTCGAGCCGCGGGAGGTGGAGGCCGGGTACGTGCTCACCTGCCAGACCGTGCCGCTGTCGGAGGCCGTCACCGTGGACTTCGACGCGTGAGCGGCGAGCAGGTGCTGCGGATCGACGTCCGCAGCGGGGTCGCCACCCTGACCCTCGACACCCCCGCCAACCGCAACGCGCTCTCCTGGGCGATGCGGGCCCAGCTCCGCGACGCCCTGGCCGACGCGCGGACCGACGACGCGGTCCGGGTGGTCGTGCTCGACCACACCGGCCGGGTGTTCTGTTCGGGCATGGACCTCGCCGAGGCCGCCGGCGGGGCCGCGGAGGACCAGGGGGTCAACGAGTTCCCGGCCCTGCTGGAGACGATCTGGGACTTCCCGAAGCCCGTGGTGGCCACCGTCCGCGGGCCCGCCCGGGCCGGCGGTGTCGGGCTGCTCGCCGCCTGCGACGTCGTGGTCGCCGCGACCTCGGCGACCTTCGCGTTCACCGAGGTCCGGGTCGGCGTCGTGCCGGCGGTCATCTCCGCGGTCTGCCTGCCGCGGATGCTGCCCAACGTGGCCCACCGGCTGATGCTGACCGGCGAGGTGTTCGATGCCGCGGCGGCGCTGGCCGGCGGCCTGGTGGACCTCGCCGTTCCGGACGACGACGTGGACGCCTGCGTGGCCGCGCAGGTGGACGCCCTCGGCCGGGGCGCGCCGCTGGCCCTGGCCGAGACCAAGCGCCTGCTGCGCGCCCGGTCGGGCTCGCCGGGCGAGCGGTTCCCCGAGCTGCTGGCGCTGTCCGCGCGGTTCTTCGCCAGCGAGGAGGGCCAGGAGGGCATCGCCGCCTTCCGCGAGAAGCGCCCCGCGCGCTGGGTGCCGGCGTGAGACCCGTCGACGTCGGCGCCGCCGCGGACCTCGACGTCGTGGTGACGCCGGAGATGACCGTCCGGTTCGACGAGCTCGGCCCGGTGCACCCGGTGTACGCGACCTACACGATGGCCAAGCACTTCGAGGAGGCCGGGCGCAAGCTGCTGCTGCGCCTCCTCGAGCCGGGCGAGGCCGGGATCGGGCGGTCGGTGTCGGTCGAGCACCTGGCCCCCGCCTGGGTGGGTGACGCGGTCCGGGTGACCGCCCGCTGCGTCGAGGTGCGCGGCAACCGGCTCACCTGCGAGTGCACCGCCGTCGACGCCGGCGGTCGGGAGCTCGGCCGCGGCACGACCGTCCAGGTCGTGCTCCCCGAGGCGGCCCTCGAGGCCCGCATCGGCGCGCGGGCCGCTCAGCGGGGCGCGCGCCCCAGGTAGGCGGCCAGCCGCGCGTACGCACCGGCGCCGGACGGCGGCCGGACCGGCGCCGCGAAGGCCGACCCGCTCCCCCGGTGGGCGGCCGGGACCAGCCGCTCGGCCACGCGCAGGGCCGCGGTCGCCAGCCGGTCGTCCAGCGGCTCCGGGTACCCCGTGCTCCCCGCCAGGTCGGCGGTGTGGGCGACCAGCTCCAGCACGAACCCCGACGCCCCGACCGGCCCCGGCAGGACGCCCCAGGGCACCGGGACCTCGGCCGGCGCGGCCGCCTGCCACGCGTGCCGCGCCTTGCTCGCGGCCGCCGCGAACGACGCCGCCCAGCGACCGCGGGGGTCGACGGCCGCCACGGCGGGGACGGCGGACGCCGGCCGTCCCCCCGCCACCCGCTCGGCCCGCCGGACGATCGCCAGCAGGTGCCCGACCAGGGCCTGCACGTCCCACCCGGCACAGGGGGTCGGCAGCCCGAACTGGTCGGCCCGGACCCGCGACACCACCCGCTCGGCCTGCGCGAGGGCATCGTCGAGGAGCGCCGCTCCGTCCTCGGCCGGCGCCGGTACCGCGGCCGGGCGCGGGGGCGCGGCGAGCCGGAACAGCCGCCGGGTGTTGTCCTCCAGCAGCGCCCGGAGCGTGCCCGCCGGCAGCTGCCGGGCGAGGGTCAGCAGGCCCTGGTTGTAGGTCTCGGCCAGCTCGACGTTCGGCGGCTCCCGGACGAAGTGGGCCGGCCCGTCCACGGCGGCGTCGGACCCGAACAGCACCCGGTCGGCACCGACCTCGTCGACCAGCCGCCGCACCTCCGCCGAGCGGCACCAGGAGGTCTCCAGGTACAGGTGGGGCAGCTGCTGGGCGTGCCGGGCCGCCCGGCGGCGGCCCTCGGGGTGGCCGAGGAAGGTGTGGTAGAGCACGAACCGGACCTGCGGGAACCGCTCGGCGAGCCGCCGGACGAGGTCCGGGTCCGACGGGCCGGGGGCGGTGTGCACGGTGACCGGGACGCCCGCCTCGGCGGCCACCTGGAGGAAGGGGTCCAGCGCCGGGGTGTCGGCCGGGTACTCGTCGTAGGACGGGTGCAGCTTCAGGCCCACCGCCCCGTCGGCGAGCCGCCGGCGGACCTCGTCGGGGTCGGGGCCGCCGGGGCTCACCCACACCAGCCGGGTCAGCCACGGGACCCCCGCGGTGACCTCGTCGACGAACCGGTTGTCCTGCCACGACACCAGCCCGTGCGTCATGCCGCCCGACGCCAGCGCCACCCGCAGGCTGTCGAACCCCATCGGGTCCAGGCCGCTGGTGCGCACGTGCACGTGCGCGTCGACGGGGTCCAGGCCGATCCACAGCCGGTAGTTGGCCCCGCCGTTGTTGTCCCAGTCGTGCGCAGTGGTGGCGACGGCGGCGTCGAGCAGGACGTGCCCGCCGGTGTCGGGCACCTCGGCGGTCCAGCTGCCGTCGTCGGCCCGCTCCAGGGGGACGTCGAGGAACGGCGGGCCGGCGCCGTCGAACCCCAGGTGCAGGTGCAGGTCGCGGCCGGCCGCGGCCAGCGGCCCGCGGTAGCGCACCCGCCCGACCGGGGTCCGCTGCCCCGCCGGCGACGCCCACTGCAGGGGGAGGTCGGCCTCCCGCGCACTCGGCCCCGTCGAGGGCGTCACAGCGTCAGCGTCCACCCGTCCCCGCCGTTGTCGTCCCAGGTCTCTCCGTCGTCCTCCGGTCGCGGGCTGCCCGCGCGGACGAGGTGGAACACGTAGCGCACCTCGAACCCGCGCGGTCCCCACACCAGGCCCCGGAAGACGTGCGGCAGCGGCTGGGCGCGCACGAACTCGTGCACCGGCGCCGGCTCGGGCGGCGCACCGCCGCCGCCGTCCTCGAACGTCAGGCCGTCCATGGCCGCGGCGGTGTAGTTCGGCGCGGCGAGCGCGGGCTCGCCCGGCGACACCCCCCAGCCGATGCCGACGTGCGTCCAGTCCCCGGTCTCGTCCCGGTAGGTGACCTCCCGGGCGACGACCTCCTCGGTGACCACCGGTGAGGTGCTGCGCTCGGTGCCGTGGACGACGAAGAAGAAGTGGTGGAGGGCGTAGTCGCGGCTGCCGTCCACCATCCGCGGCACCTCGATCACCGCCGTCCGGACGCCCGGCGCGCTGTCGCCCGGGGTCAGCACGCGCGCGTCCCCGCCCTCCCAGTCCGGCTCCCCGCCCACCGGCGTCCACGCGTAGTGCAGCTCGACCATCTCGATCCCGGGCACCGGGTCGACCCAGGTCTTGCGCAGCGCGAAGAAGTCGCCGGTACCGGCACGGACGGCGGTGGACAGCTCGCTCACGACGTACACCTCGGTTCGCAGGATCGGCGTCTACAGGTGGTGGACCCACCAGTTGCCCCCCGGCGCGGCCCGGCCGTCCGGGCCCAGCCAGAACTCGTCCTTCTCCTCCGGCGGGTACATCCGGCCGACGTGGTACTGCTGCACGAGCGTCGCCCCGCGCGGGCCGTACATGCGCGCCTGCCACCGGTGCGGTCGCTCCATCGCCTGCAGCATGTGGAACTTGTCGTGGTGGAACCGCTCCTTGTCCCAGTACGAGTAGTACTTCGTCGACCGGAACTCGGAGTCGCGCGGGAAGCGGGGGTCCTCCATGGGGCTGTAGACGGGGGCGCCCCAGTCGCCGACGGACCAGTAGATGCAGATGTTCGTCGTCCAGCCGTGCTCGTCGACGTACTCCAGGTCCCGGTAGACGATGTCCTCGGTGAACCGGTCGGTCGTCCACCGGGAGCCGTTCTGGAAGACCTCGAAGTAGTAGTGGAACCGGTACTCCGGCGTCGACCAGCCGTGCTCCATGTCCCAGACGGTGCGGGGCATGCGCAGCACCTTCAGCCGGTTCCGCGGGAAGCCGCCGCGGTCCTCCAGGACCCGCGACTCGTGCCCCCACGACCAGTCGGGCCACTGGCCCGGCGGCGTGCACACGTAGTGGATCAGGACCTCCTCGATCCCGTCCTCCTGGTCGGTCCAGCCCTTGGGGTAGTACCAGCTCACCGCCGCCCCCCGTCGCCGTCCCCCGTCCAGCCGGGCGGGCCGCCGCCGATCACCTCGTAGGTGCGGATGCTCGGCATCCCCATGAGCAGCTCGGGCAGGGCCCGGTAGAACTCCTGGGTGACCTCCCGGTCGAGGTAGCGCTGCATGTCCTCGGCGCTCGCCCAGCTCGACACCGCGAGCACCTGGTCGCCGCTGCGCAGGGCCTGCGCGAACAGCGCCCCCGGCGTCCCGGAGACCACCTCGGCGTTCTGGCGGGCGAGGAGGTCGGCGAGGCGGTCGAGCTCGCCGGGACGTGCCTTGCCCTCGAGGATCCGGAAGACGGCCATGTCGCCCCCTGTCGGACGGTCCGCGCACGGTGCCCACACGGTAGGGGCCCGGACGGGACCCCGCAGGCCGAGGGGACGCCGCCGGGCGGCCGGACCCTTAGTTCGGCAATGCATCGTTGTGTCCCGGACCACACCGCCGCTACAGTTCCGCCCGTAATAACTGACCGCTCGGTCAGTATCGAGTCTCCAGGGGGACGGCGGGATGGCCACGACCGACACGGCACAGCGAGCGCGGGAGCGGATGACGCCCGAGCAGCGCAAGGTCCTCGCGGGCACGCTCGCCGGCACCACCATCGAGTGGTACGACTTCTTCATCTACGCCCAGGCCGCCGGGCTGGTCCTGGCGCCGCTGTTCCTCTCCCCGGTCAGCGAGGACTCCCCGGGCCTGGCCACGGTCCTCTCGCTGGCCACCATCGGCATCAGCTTCCTGTTCCGCCCGCTCGGCGCGATCGTCGCCGGCCGGTTCGGCGACCGCCTCGGCCGCAAGCGGATGCTGGTCTTCACGCTGCTGCTGATGGGCGCCTCCACGGCGCTGATCGGCCTGCTGCCCACCTACGAGCAGATCGGCGTCGCCGCGCCGGCCATCCTGATCCTGCTGCGGGTCCTGCAGGGCTTCTCCGCGGGCGGCGAGTGGGGCGGCGCGGCGCTGATGTCGGTGGAGCACGCCCCGATCAACCGGCGCGGCCTGTTCGGCGCGTACCCGCAGATCGGCGTCCCGATCGGCATGATCCTGGCGACCGGCGTGCTCTTCCTCATCTCCACCGTCACGACCCCCGAGCAGTTCTCCTCGTGGGGCTGGCGCATCCCGTTCCTGCTGTCGGTCGTGCTCATCGTCATCGGTTACCTGATCCGGCGGGCCGTCGACGAGAGCCCGGTCTTCCAGGAGATGCGGCTGCGGAAGAAGGAGTCCTCCGCGCCGCTGCGCGACCTGTTCCGGAAGAACACCAAGGAGGTCGTGCTCACCGCGCTGATCTTCGTGGCGAACAACGCCGCGGGGTACCTGCTGATCGCCTTCTTCATCGCCTACGCCACCACGGCGCTGGGGATGGCCCGCACCTCGGTCCTGCTGGCGACCACCCTCGCCTCGTTCGGCTGGCTCGTCTTCACGCTCTACGGCGGGACCCTGTCGGACCGGATCGGCCGGGTGCGCACCTTCCAGATCGGCTACGCGCTGGTGTTCGTCTGGATGGTCCCGCTGTTCCTGCTGATCGACACCGGCGACATCTGGCTCTACGGCATCGCCCTGCTGGTGCTGACCGTCGGCCTGGGGTTGTCGTACGGCCCGATGTCGGCCATGTACGCGGAGATGTTCCCGGTCTCGGTGCGGTACTCCGGGATCTCCATCGGCTACGCCCTCGGCGCGATCCTCGGCGGCGCCTTCGCCCCCATGATCGCGGAGCTGCTGATCCAGTCGACCGGCTGGTCGGGGTCGATCGGGATCTACATCATGGCGCTCTGTGTCGTCTCGTTCGTCGCGGTGACCGTCGCCGGTGAGACCCGGGGCAACAACCTGCGGGTGGCCGAGGCCCACGAGCAGTACCTGCGCGAGCACCCCGAGGCGGCCGGCGAGCTGGGCCCCCGGCCGTGACCGATCCGCGGGGCGGCGCGACCACCGTGCGGACGGCGGGGCTCGACGACGTCCGGGCCCGCGTCGCGGCGTCGTCCGCCGGGGAGGTGGTCGCCGCGGCCCTGGCGCGAGCGCGGGAGGTCGCTGACCTCGGCGCCTTCACCACCCTCGCCGACGACCCGGGAGGCGGGCCGGGGCCGCTGGCCGGCGTCCCCCTCGCGGTGAAGGACAACCTCGACACCCGGGACCTCCCCACCAGTGGCGGCACGCCGTCGCTGCGGGACTCCCGGCCCGGCCGCGACCAGCACGCGGTCGAGCGGCTGCGCGCCGCCGGGGCCGCGGTCGTCGGGAAGACCAACCTGCACGAGCTGGCGCTGGGCATCACCAGCAACAACGCCGCGTTCGGCCCGGTGCGCAACCCGTACGACCCCGGCCGCTCGGCCGGGGGCTCCTCCGGCGGCTCGGCGGTCGCCGTGGCCACCGGCGTCGTCCCGATCGCCCTGGGCACCGACACCGGCGGGTCGGTGCGGGTGCCGGCGGCGCACTGCGGGCTGGTCGGCTTCCGGCCGACGGTGGGGCGCTGGGGCACCGGCCGCACGGTGCCGATCTCCAGCACGCGGGACACCGCCGGGGTCCTGGCCACGAGCGTGGCCGACGTCGTCACCGTCGACGCGCTGGTCACCGGGGACACCGCCGTGCCCGGCGGGGACCGGCCGCTGCGGCTCGGCGTCCCGCGGACCGGCTTCTTCGACGACCTGCACCCCGAGGTCGCCGCGACCGTGGCGCGCGCGCTCGACCGGCTCGCCGACGCCGGCGTCGAGCTGCTCGAGGTCCGCGTGGCCGACGCGCACGCCCTGGACGCCGAGTGCGGCTTCCCGATCGTGTTCTTCGAGGTCGCCCGCGAGCTGCCCGCCTACCTCGCCACGCTGCCGGGGCCGGAGCGCCGGCTGACCCTCGACGACGTGATCGCGCAGGTGGCCTCCTCCGACGTCCGGGGCGCTCTGGAGCTGGCCGCCGGGGGGTCGGTGACCCAGGAGGTCTACCGGTCCAACCTCGCCGTCCGGGATCGGCTGCGCACCGCCTACACCGCCGCCCTCCGCCCCGCGGACGGCGCGCGGCTGGACGCGCTGGTCTACCCGACGGTCCCGTTGCCGGCGCCGCCGGTCGGCGACGACGACACCACCGACCTCAACGGCCGGCCGGTGCCGGTCTTCCTGACCACGATCCGCAACACCGGGCCGGGGTCGACCGCCGGGATGCCGTCGATCACCCTGCCGGCCGGCGCGACCGCCGCCGGCCTGCCGATCGGGGTCTCGTTGGAGTCCCTGCCCGGTGAGGACGGCGCGCTGCTCGCGGCGGCCGGCCGGGTCGAGGCCGTCCTCGCGGGCGGCGCCTGACCCGGCCGGTCAGGCGCGCGTCACGCGCACCGGCACGCTCGCCCAGCCCTTGAGCGTGTTGTTCAGCTTCGGCGTGGGCTCGCCGGCCGGCTCCAGGGTGCGGGCCCGCTCGGCCAGCGCGGTGAGCACCAGCTCGGTCTCCAGGCGGGCGACCGGCTGGCCGACGCACTGGTGGATGCCCATGCCGAAGGCGACGTGCCCGGCGGTGCGGCGGTTGAGGTCGAGGTGTTCGGAGTCATCGCCCCAGTGGCGGGGGTCGCGGTTGGCCGAGCCGAGGAACAGCAGCACCTTGGTCCCCTCGGGGATGTGCGTGCCGGAGACGTCGACGTCGCGGGAGGTCGTGCGGAAGAAGGTCTGCACCGGCGACTCCCAGCGCAGCGCCTCGTCGTAGGCGAACTTGGCCTTGGCCGGCTGCGCGTGCAGCTGCGCCCACTGCTCGGGGTGGCAGGAGAGCCCGTAGACGGTGTTGGCGATGCCGTAGACGGTGGTGTCCACCCCCGCGGTCAGCAGCGAGCGGACCAGCATCGGCGCCTGCTCGTGCGTGATCTCACCGCGGTCGGCGGCGTCCCAGATCTGCGCGCCGAAGCCGCCGGGGGCCAGGTTCTCCCGCTGGCACTGCTCCCAGATCCAGGCCTGCACCGGCGCCGCCGTGGCCAGGGCGGTGCGACGCAGCTCGTTGTCCGGGCCGAAGGCGTTGAACGCCAGCCCGCCGTAGGGCAGCAGGTTCTCCCGCCCCTCCTCGGGCAGGCCGACCGCGTCGGGGAACACCCGCAGCGGGTAGACCTCGGCCAGGTCGGTGACCGCGTCGAAGGTGCCCTGCTCCACCAGCCGCTCGGCGATCTCGGCCGCGGGGGCGGCGAACCGCTCGCGCAGGGCCCGCATGCTCCGCGGGGAGATGACGCCGTTCATCGCCGTCCGGACGACGGTGTGGTCCGGCGGGTCGGCCTCCAGCAGCAGGCTCGGCGGCCGCCAGGGCTTCTCCTTGGCGAAGTCGGCCAGCCCCGCGCCGCGGCTGGAGACGAAGGTCTCCCAGTCCCGCAGCGACGCGGAGACCTCGGCGAAGCGGCCCATCGCGTAGATGCCGTAGCGGGGCAGGAACACCACCGGCCCGGCGTCGCGCAGCCGGCGGTGGAAGTCGTAGGGGTCGGTCAGCACCTCGGTGCCGAACGGGTCGTCGTCCAGCACGGGGACGTCGGTGGCGGGCAGGCTGTCGACGGTCATGTCGCTGGCTCCTGGGGCTCAGAGGTCGAGGACGAGGCGGGGACAGGCGGCCCGGGACACGCAGATGAACATCGTGTCGTGAGCTGCCTGCTCGGCGGGGGTCAGCAGGCTGTCGCGGTGGTCGACCTCACCGGCGAGGACGGGGGTCTCGCAGGTCCCGCAGGTGCCCTCCTGGCAGGAGGAGAGCACGGGGACGCCGGCGGCCTCGACGACGTCGAGGATCGACCGGTCCGGGGGCACGAGGAGGGTCAGCCCGCTCTGCGCGAGCTCCACCTCGAAGGTCTCCTGCCGGACGGGGTCGCCCAGCTCCTTCGGGCTGAAGCGCTCGAGGTGCAGGGCGCCCTCGGGCCAGCCGGCGCAGCGCTGCTCGACCGCCTGCAGCAGCGGCTCCGGGCCGCAGCAGTAGACCAGCGTGTCCGGCCGGGGCTCGCCGAGCAGCCGGTCGAGGTCGAGCAGGCCCACCTGGTCCTGCGGGTGGAGGGTGACGCGGGCGCCGTGCGCCGCGGTGAGCTCGGCCCGGAACGCCATCGAGGCCAGGGTGCGGCCGCCGTAGTGCAGCTCCCACTCCGCGCCCGCGGCGGTGGCGGCGGCCACCATCGGGACCAGCGGGGTGATGCCGACGCCGCCGGCGACGAACACGTACCGCGGCGCGGGGAGCAGCGCGAAGTTGTTCCGGGGGCCGCGGACGTCGACGAGGTCGCCCTCGTGCAGCTTGTCGTGCACGAATGAGGAGCCACCGCGGCTCTCCGGCTCGCGCAGGACGCCGATCCGCCACACCGACCGGTCGGCGGGGTCGCCGCACAGGGAGTACTGGCGGACCAGGTCCGTCGTGAGCTCGAGGTCGACGTGCGCGCCCGGGGTCCACGCGGGCAGGTCGGCGCCGGACGGGTCGCGCAGGTCGAGCGCGACCACGCCGTCGGCCACGGTCTCCCGTCGGGCGACCTCGAGGTGGAGGCCGACCTCCGCTCCGTTGCTCTGCATGCCTCTCCTCGCTGGTGGGGTGAGCGCCCGGGCGCCTTGGCCACCCCTGCGGTGGCGCACCCAGGGTGACCGCGCTCACCACGGCGCCCCACCGGGCTCTCATCCAATGAGAACTCCGACGGTTGACGCGGCGTCCCGTCGCCGGGCTACGGTGGCGGCCGTGAGCCGTCGCGCGCGCTGGTGGGCCTGGTCGTCGAGGACGACCCCGGCTCGCTGACGCGCGCCCGGACCGTCCCCCCGCCGGATGGTCCGAGGTCTGTCTCCTTCGGGCGGCCGGTGGGCCGTTCCCTGGAGGAGAGCACCCGATGACGAACACCCACGTGGGTGAGCTGGACCGCGCTGCCCGCCCGCTGACCAAGGCCGTGCTGGCCGAGGCGGACCTGCCCACGCACTGGTACAACCTGGCCGCCGACCTGCCGGCGCCGATGCCGCCGTACCTGCACCCCGGCACCGGGCAGCCCCTGGCGCCCGGGGACATGGCACCGCTGTTCCCGGCGGCGCTGATCGAGCAGGAGATGACCGGCGAGCGGTTCCTGCCGATCCCCGAGCCGGTCCGGGAGGTGTACCGGCTGTGGCGGCCCTCGCCGCTGTACCGGGCGCACCGCCTGGAGCGGGCACTGGGGACCCCGGCGCGGATCTACTACAAGTACGAGGGCGTCAGCCCCGTCGGCAGCCACAAGCCGAACACCGCGGTCGCGCAGGCCTACTACAGCGCGGCTGAGGGGGTGCGGCGGCTGACCACCGAGACCGGCGCCGGCCAGTGGGGCAGCGCGCTGTCGTTCGCCTGCGCGCTGTTCGGGATGCAGTGCGAGGTGTGGCAGGTGCGCGCCTCCTTCGACAGCAAGCCCTACCGGCGGATGCTCATGCAGACCTTCGGCGGCGTCGTCCACCCCAGCCCCTCGGAGCTGACCGAGGCCGGCCGCGGCCTCCTGGAGCGCTTCCCCGGCACCACGGGCAGCCTCGGGATGGCGGTGAGCGAGGCGGTGGAGTCGGCGGCGCCCGACCCCGAGGCCCGCTACGCGCTGGGCAGCGTGCTCAACCACGTGCTGCTGCACCAGACCGTCATCGGGGAGGAGGCGCTGCGCCAGCTGGAGGTGTTCGGCGAGGAGCAGGCCGACGTCGTCTTCGCCTGCGCCGGCGGGGGGTCGAACCTGGCCGGGCTGTCGTTCCCGTTCCTGCGCGAGAAGCTGGCCGGGCGCACCGACACCCGGGTGGTGGCCGTCGAGCCGTCGGCGTGCCCGTCCCTCACCCGGGGCCGGTACGAGTACGACCACGGCGACGTCGCGGGGCTCACCCCGCTGATGAAGATGCACACGCTCGGGCGGGACTTCGTGCCCGACCCGATCCACGCCGGCGGGCTGCGCTACCACGGGATGGCGCCGATGGTGAGCCACGCCGTCGAGCTGGGGCTGATCACCGCCCAGGCGGTCGACCAGCGCGAGGCGTTCGACGCCGGGGTGCTGTTCGCCCGCACCGAGGGGCTGGTCCCGGCGCCGGAGTCCTGCCACGCCATCGCGGGGACGCTCGCGGAGGCCCGCCGTCGCGCGGCCACCGGGGAGGCCGGTGTGCTGGTGCTCGGGCTGTCCGGCCACGGACAGCTGGACCTGCCGGCCTTCGCCGAGCACCTCACCGGGGCCGCGGAACCCACCGCCGGCGACCAGCCGTTCTGACCGCCGCTGCGCGGTCGGGCGGGCCGCCGGGTCCGCCCGACCGCGTCAGCCGGTGGGCTGTGCGTCCCAGAGCGCGCACCGGTGCTCGTCGGCCGGGGTGGCGTCGGGGACGACGGTGATCTCGCCCCCCATCGTGCGTCGATCGGCACGCGGGACACCGGGCGTCGGGGCGGCAGGGGCTCGCCGCTCCCGGGGCGCTCGACGGGCGCTGGGGCGGATCGAGGCCCGGCCAGCATCCGCCGGAGGCCGCCCGGAGGTGACCGCTGCCAGAGCGCCCGCGACACTGCGCGCATGGAGCACACCCCGACCCCGGCCGGTGCCGTGCTGGTGCACGGGCTCTGGCACGGCGCGTGGTGCTGGGACGCCGTCCGCACCGCGCTCGACGAACGGGGCGTCGACAGCGTCGCCGTCGACCTGCCGCTGACCGACCTCGCCGCGGACACCCGGGCGACCCGCGAGGCGCTCGACCGTTTCGGGCGTCCGGTGGTCCTGGTCGGGCACTCGTACGGCGGTGCGGTGATCACCGGCGCCGGGACGCACCCGCTGGTCCGCGAGCTGGTCTACGTGGCGGCGTTCCAGCTCGACGAAGGCGACTCGGTGAGCAGGACCCGTGCCGGGCAGGGGCTCCCCGACACCCGGCTGGGCGAGGCGATGCGGATCTCGGGCGACGAGGTCGGCCTCGACCCCGCGCTCGGGACCCGCCTGGTCTACGGCGACGCGCCGGCCGACGTCATCGCGGCTGCCGCCGCCCGGTTGCGCCCGGTCTCCCGCAGCGTCTTCCGCGGCGTCCCGGAGGCCATCGCCTGGCGGTCGGTGCCGTCGACCTACGTCGTCTGCACGGACGACGAGGCGGTGCACCCGGAGCTGCAGCGGGCGATGGCACAGCGCGCCACGCGCCGCGTGGAGTGGCCGGGTGGCCACAGCCCCGCCGCCACCCGTCCGGAGCGGCTCGCCGACCTCATCGCGCAACGGGTCGCCGCGGTCGGACTGACGATGTGACTATCGCCCGCCGTCAGTGGGGCCTGCCGGCCGTCAGTGGGCGCCCGGCCGGCCCGTCAGCAGGAGCCCCGCCGGCCGTCAACGGGGCTCCCGCCCGCCGTCAGTAGGGCGGTGGTGTGGTGACCGCGGTCAGGCCGGTGGGAGTGGTGACGGTGAGGGTGCCGTCGGGGTCGAGCCGGTGGGTCCAGCCGGGGGCCTGGTGTTTGCACCGGTGGTCGGGGGTGCAGTAGCCGGCCAGGTTGGCCGCGCTGGTCGGGCCGGCGGGCCGGG
>NZ_JBJGYU010000047.1:0-31299 GCF_054050155.1 Geodermatophilus sp. SYSU D00703
GCCGCGCAAGGTCGACTACCACCCGCTGGCGGTGCCGGTGCCCTACTACCACTCCAACGTCGACTCCGACGAGGTCATGTTCTACGTCGCCGGCGACTACGAGGCGCGCAAGGGCTCGGGCATCGGGCGGGGCTCGATCAGCCTGCACCCCGGCGGGCACAGCCACGGCCCGCAGCCGGGCGCGGTCGAGAACTCCCTGGGCGCCGAGTACTTCGACGAGCTCGCCGTCATGGTCGACACCTTCCGGCCACTCGGCCTCGGCGAGGCCGGCACCGCCGCCGACGACGGGAAGTACGCCTGGACCTGGTCCGGGGGCCGCGGGCGGGAACGGGCGGAGGTGCAGCGATGACCACCCTCACCGTTCCCGCCGACTCGCCGTTCGGTGTGCACAACCTGCCCTACGGCGTCTTCTCGTTGCGCGGCTCCGCGCCCCGGGTCGGCACCCGGCTGGGCGACTCGGTGATCGACCTCGCCGTCCTGCTGGACGACGAGGTGTTCGCCCGGCCGAGCCTGAACGCGTTCATGGCGCAGGGGTACGACCGGTGGGTCGCGGTGCGCCGGGAGATCGCCGAGCGGGTGACGGGTGAGGTGGCCGACGGGGCGGTGCACGCCCTCGAGTCGGTCACCCTCCATCTACCGGTCGAGGTCGCCGACTACGTCGACTTCTACGCCTCCGAGCACCACGCGGCCAACCTCGGGCGACTGTTCCGGCCGGACGACCCCGACCCGCTGGTGCCCAACTGGAAGCACCTGCCCGTGGGCTACCACGGCCGGGCGAGCTCCATCGTCGTCTCGGGCACCGACGTCGTCCGTCCGTGCGGCCAGCGCAAGGGCGAGGACGACCCCGCGCCGGTGTTCGGCGCGTCGGTCCGGCTGGACATCGAGGCCGAGCTCGGCTTCGTCGTCGGCACCGGGTCGGCGATGGGGGAGACCGTCCCGGTCGAGGAGGCCGAGCGGCACGTCTTCGGCGTCGTCCTCTTCAACGACTGGTCGGCACGCGACATCCAGGCGTGGGAGTACGTCCCGCTCGGCCCCAACCTCGGCAAGTCGTTCGCCTCGACGATCTCGCCGTGGGTGGTGCCGCTGCTGGCGCTGCAGCCGGCCAAGGTAGCGACTCCGCGGCAGGACCCCGAGCCGCTGCCGTACCTGGCGATGGAGTCCTCGTGGGGGCTGGACGTCGACCTGTCGGTGCAGTGGAACGGGCAGGAGGTCAGCCGCCCGCCCTACCGGGAGATGTACTGGTCCCCGGCGCAGATGCTCGCCCACCTGACGGTGAACGGCGCCCCCACGCGCACCGGCGACGTCTTCGCCTCCGGGACCATCTCCGGCCCGGCGAAGGACACCCGCGGCGCCTTCATCGAGCTCACCTGGGGCGGAGCCGAGCCGGTCACCGTCGCGGGGCAGCGCCGGACCTTCCTCGAGGACGGCGACGAGGTGGTCCTCACCGCGACGGCGCCGGGTCCGGACGGCACGCGGCTGGGGTTCGGCGAGGCCCGGGGGCGGATCCTGCCCGCGCGGTGGAGCCCCCGTGCACCGCGCTGACACCCCGGCACCGGACGGTCCCGCGCCGGCCGGGGAGGGCGAGCGCCGGCGGATCGCCGCGGAGCTGGCGGCCGGGGACCACGCCGTCCGCGCGCTCAGCGTCGAGGTCACCGCCGTCGGGGAGGGGAGTGCCGTGGTCGAGCTCGCCCTGGGGCGGGACCACACGAACGGGCTGGGCCTGGCCCACGGCGGTGTGGTCTTCCTGGTCGCCGACACCGCCATGGCCTACGCCTCGATCCGGCCGGGGAGCGGTGCCGCCGTCACGACGGGCGCCGACGTCGTCTTCTCGAAGCCCGCCACGCTCGGGAGCCGCCTGGTCGCCGAGAGCCGGTGCGTGCACCGGCAGGGGCGGCGGGAGGTGCACGACGTCCGGGTCACAGACGACGACGGCGTCGTCGCCCTCGTCCGCGGGCAGATGGTGCAGCGCGAAGCCGCCGCGGGTCCCGCAGGCGGGCCGGACCCGGGCTGACCCGCGGCCGCCCGCCGCCGGACCCCGGACCGGGCCGACCGGCGGCCTGGTCAGACCTGCGGGCGCAGCGCGCCCAGCGCGGGGGAGGACCGGACCGCGACCGCGAGGTCGACCAGCGCCGCCCCGTGTCCGGCGGCGAGGGCGGCGCTGTCGTCGGTCAGGGTGCTGCGGTCGACGTAGCCGGAGTGGTCGAGGTAGAGCCCGGGGGCGAGCACCTGGACGGCGAAGAACCCGGCCAGCACGTCCCGGAGGTCGTTGACGGCCAGGAAGTGGTGCCCGCTGGCACCGGTCAGGACGACGGCGGCCGCCTTGCCCTGCAGGGGAGCGCGGGTCTCTCCCCACTTCCCGCGTTCCGTGCTCTCGAGCACGCCCTTGAGCAGGGCGCTGTAGGTGGCCCGGTAGACCGGACTGCCGAACACGACGGCGTCGGCGGCCTCGACGGCCTCGACGACCTCGGGCAGTGCGGCCCGGCTGAGCTCGAGCAGCTCGGTGCCGGCGCCCCTCTCCGCAGCCCCGGCGAGGACGCCGGCGACCGCCGTCGTCGTCCGCCCGCCGGCCTCCGGCCCTCCGGCCAGTCCGAGGATCGTCGTCATCCGCCCTCCCGCATCGGTGCTGGGGTGTCCGTCCGGTCGACCGGTGGGGTCGATCCGCACCGGGTCAGTCGGCCGCCGCGTCCAGCCAGAACGCGTCGACCAGCCGGTCGACGACGTCCTGCATCTGCTGCAGGGCCTCGGGGATGCGGGCCCGCCCGAAGCGGTAGCGGGGCCCGTTCAGGGTCAGGATCGCCACCATGGTGCCCGACGAGTCCCGCACCGGCCGCGACAGCGAGATCAGCTCCTGCTCGAGCTCGTTGTCGATGATCCCGAAGCCCTGCTCGCGGACCTGCTCGAGTTCCCGCAGCAGCGCGGCCCGGTCCGTGATGGTGTGCTCGGTGTAGGCCTCGAGCTTCTCCGGGAGCAGCGCGAGCACCTTCTCCCTCGGCATCTCGGCCAGCAGCACCTTCCCGGAGGAGCTCGCGTGCAGCGGGTACTGCTGGCCGACCATGTGGTGGGCCATGCGGCTGGTGATGCCGACGACGTGCGGACCGGCGGCCTCGGCGACCAGGTCGAGGCCGTCGTGGGGGTTCGGCACCGACAGGGTCACCGACTCGTTGACCTTGTCCGCCAGCTCCTGCAGCAGCGGCTGCGCCCGGGCCACCAGTCCCGCGTAGGGGTCGGCGTGCCGGCCGAGCCGGGCCAGCTCCCAGCCCAGGATGTAGTTGTTCTCCACCCGGTCGACGAGCCCGGTCCGCTCGAGGCTGTAGAGCAGGCGGAAGGCGGTGGGACGGGAGATGCCCACCGCCTTCGCCAGCTTGGTCACCGTCGCGCCCGAGCGCGGTTGCGCGGCCAGTTCACGGAGGAGCCGGACCGCCTTCGTCACCGACTTGTTGGCCATGTCCGCCGGTTCGGCTGCTTCGCTCATGCCGTCCTTCCACTGCTCGGTGTGCACGGGGCCAGCGGCCGTGTGCGCCGCCGTCCCGCCCGAGCCTAGCCGCCCCGCGTTCAGATAGTGGACACCAGCGCGGCTGTGCGGTCGCCCGCGGCGGGCGCGGCCCCCGTCAGGTCGCGGCGCCGACGGGAGCAGCGGTGCGGGCGCGCCCGGGCGCGAGTTCCCGGGTGATCTCGCGGGCGGCGCGCAGCGCGGTCTCGACGGCGCCGTCGATGAAGCCGGCCCACAGGTTGGCGATGTCGCTGCCGGCGAAGTGCAGGACCCCCTCGGGGGCCTGCTGTGCGGCCAGGTACCGGGTGACCTGGTTCGGGCGGTTCATCAGCCACGTCTCCCGCGAGTACGGGTCGTCCATCCAGTCGTGGCCCGTGACCTCGACGACCTCGAGGTCGTCCCGCCACACGGTCAGTGCCCGCTGGACGGCGTCGCGGTCGTTCGGGTCCAGCCGCGACGAGTCGGCGCCGAAACCCACCAGGACCATGTCGTCGTCGCCGACGTACTCGGTGCGCACCACCGACAGGCGTTCGCTCGCCCTGGAGTACGCGAAGAACGGCGTCACCGAGCCGCGCACCCGGATCCAGACCTTGGTGCCCCGCGAGGCCGTCTTCTCCCGGCTCGCGGCCAGCTTGCCCTCGTTCAGCGGCGGGGAGACGTCGAGGTCACCGAGGATGTTCTGCGGGAGCGTGAGCACCACCCGCCGCGCCGCGAGGACCCCGCCGTCGGCCAGGTGCACGCGGGCGCCGTCGCCGTCGTGCTCGATGCGCCGGACCACCGTGCCCGTGCGGACCTCCGCGCGGGTGTCGGCGGCGATCGCCGCCACCAGCGCCTGCGTGCCCCCGGCGAGCCGGAAGACGGCGGAGGCCTCGTGCATCAGGTGCCAGGAGCCCGCCGTGGCCGCCGTCCACCGCAGCGCCGAGGTGTAGGCGCCGTCGGCGAGCGGGGCGTTGAAGTGCCCGACCCAGGCGGCCTCGTTGGCGCGGTACTCCTCGACGCCCAGCTGCAGCTCGTCGAGCTTCTCCTGCACGCTGTACCGGTCGGCCTCGGCGAGCTCCGGCGACGCGGTGGGGTCGTCCGGGCGCGGGATGTACCGCATCGTGTCGGCCAGCAGCCGGCGCATCCCGGGGTCGATCAGCTGCATGAACTCGGCGAGCGTCCCGCGCCGCACCTCGTCCCCGGCGACCCAGTAGGCCTCCTCCGGGCGCGGGCCGCGGGTCACCTCCAGCCCGTAGCGGGTGACCTCGGCCCACGCGTGCGGCTGGACCCAGTGCAGCCAGTTCCCCCCGATCTCGAGGTCGCGACCGAGCCGGTGGTCGGTCCACACCCGGCCGCCGAGCCGCTCGCGCGCCTCCAGCACGACCACGCTCAGGCCGGCCCGGGACAGCTCCCGGGCGGTGACCAGCCCCGCCACGCCGCCGCCGACGACGACGACGTCGGCCTCCTTGTCGATACCGTCTGCCATCGCCTGCTCCTCGCCGTCCCGTGGCCGGTGGGGTGGCATCCCGGCCTGTCGTAACGTTCGTTGTCTGAACGCGCTGTTCAGATTCTCACTGTGCGCCGCCCGTCACACCCGTGTCAAGACGCCGACGGACAGGCGCCCGGCAGTTCTGCGGCGCCACGGCGCGCACCTGGACTCCGGCGCCCCGCACGGCGTGCCGGCTGAGCACGGGACGAGATCCGCCCAGCGCGGCCGACGTCGGCGCGCGACCCGTGCCCGCTACCCCACTGGGTACCCCGCTGAGCAGCGCTTTCGCCGACAGCCCCGCGGAGCGGAGGGTGCCGGCGACAGCTCCCGGCGGCGCGGGGGAGCAGGCGGACGGGGCGACCGTGCACTGCGGCGCCCGGTGCGTCCGCCGACACGGGCGGGCTCGGGCGCTCCGAGGGGTGGCGTGGATCCGCTCTTGACGTGGCCGTGAGGCCGCTGTCACACTTTGGTCGCGGCGTTCATATGTTGAACGAACGGGGCTGCTACACCGCCGGTGCCGGCAGGACGCGCCAGTACTGCACCACCGACCACCCGCCCACACGCACGGCGACCCCGCGTCGCCGGGTCGCCGTCCGCACCGCGAAGACGACGGCCGATCCCCCTAGGAGCGAACTGGTGACAACGGACGACAGGTCTGTCGGGAAGACCCACCGGGACCCGGCAGCGAAGCGGCGTTTCCTGATCAGGCTGACCGCCGTCCTCTGCGGCGGGATGTTCATCGACGGCTACATCCTCGGGATCATCGGGACGGTGATCGGCACGATCACCACCGACCTGCAGTTCTCGGTGCTCTGGGAGGGCCTGGTCGCGGCGGCCGCGCTGCTCGGCATCTTCATCGGGTCGCCGATCGGCGGCTGGCTGTCCGACAGTTTCGGCCGCAAGCCGCTGTTCATGGCCGACATGGCGCTGTTCCTCATCGCCTCGGCCGCGCAGTTCTTCGTCGACTCCGCCTGGCAGCTGTTCCTGGTGCGGCTGCTGATGGGCGTCGCGATCGGCGCCGAGTACTCAGTGGGCTGGCCGCTGATGTCGGAGTTCGCCCCCGCCCGCGTGCGAGGACGGCTGCTGGCCCTGAGCGAGGTCGCCTGGTACGTCGGCTTCATGGTCGCGTTCATCGTCGGCTACGTGCTGACCACCACGACCGACGTGGGCTGGAGGGTCATCCTCGGCACCAGCACGATCATCGCGATCGCCCTGATCATCGCCCGGATCGGCCTGCCCGAGTCGCCGCGGTGGCTGTGGAACCAGGGCCGCACTGCCGAGGCCCACGCGATCGCGCACGAGTACCTGGAGAACCCCGCCGACATCACCGACGTCGAGCACGAGGACACCCGCAAGGGCAGTTTCGGGATGCTCTTCTCACCGCAGTACTGGCGGGCCACGACCTTCATCTCGGTGTTCTGGTTCTGCGCCGTCACGCCGTACTTCGCGATCGCGACCTTCGCCGCCAGCGTGCTCGAGAGCTACGGCCTCGGTGACGGGCTGGCCGGGGCGGTCGGGCTCACCGCGCTCGCCGCCCTCGGCGTCGTGCTCTCGACGGCTCTGGTCGACAAGATCGGCCGCCGTCCGCTGACCGTCCCGCCGCAGTGGCTGTGCGCCCTGGTCCTCGCGGTCATCGGCCTGTGGGCCGGTGCGCCGGCGGCGGTCGTGCTGGTCTGCTTCCTCGTCTTCTCCTTCTTCAACGCGGGGTACACGGCGCTGACCGGCGTCTACCCGAGCGAGGTCCTGCCGACCGAGATCCGCGGGCTGGGCACGGGCTTCGCGTGCTCCGTCAGCCGGATCGGGGCCGCTGCGGGCACCTTCCTGCTGCCCTGGTCCATGGACAACATCGGGACCGGACCGACCATGCTGATCGCCGCCGGCATCTGCGCCGTCGGCGCCGGGGTCTCGCAGGTCCTGGCTCCCGAGACCAAGGGGAAGCTCCTCAGCGAGACCTCCGCCGGACACCAGAAGGCCCTGGTCGGTCACTGAGCGCACTCCTGATCCGCGCGGGGCGCCCGCACGACGACGCCGTCACCGCGGGCGCCCCCCTGATCGACCCCATCGCGAGCCTTCGCGCAGAACAAGGAGCCAGCGACATGTCGACGATCTTCGACGCCCTCACCGCCCTCACCAACGGGGGCATGGTCCTCGTCGTCGACGACGAGGACCGCGAGAACGAGGGCGACCTCATCATGGCCGCCGAGTACGCGAGCACCGACGCGGTCGCGTTCTTCCTGGAGCACACCTCCGGCTTCCTCTGCGTCGCCATCGAGGAGGCCCGCGCCGACGCCCTCGGCCTCGGGCTGATGGTCCCGGACAACACCGAGGCCCACCGGACGGCGTTCCTGGTCAGCGTCGACCACCGGCACGGGACGACGAGCGGCATCAGCGCCGGCGACCGCGCTGCCACCGTCCGCGCGCTGGCCGACCCGGCCCTCGACCCCGCCGACCTCGCGCGGCCCGGGCACGTGATGCCGCTGCTCGCCCGGCCCGGCGGCGTCCTCGAGCGCCCCGGGCACACCGAGGCCGGGGTCGACCTGTGCCGCATGGCGGGGCTGAGCGGTGCGGCGCTGCTCTGCGAGATCGTCACCCCCGACCGGCGGGACATGATGCGCCGCGACGACCTCGCGCAGCTGGCCACGGAGCACGGGATCCCGATGATCACGATCGCGGACCTGCGCGCGTGGCGCGAGCGGGCGGAGGGCGCCGTGACCCGCGCCGGCCGCGCCTCGCTGCCGACCGAGGTGGGGGAGTTCGAGGCGATCGCCTACTCCTCGCCGCGCGAGGACGTCGAGCACCTGGCGCTGGTCAGGGGCGACGTCCGCGCTGCCGACGCCCCGCTGGTCCGCGTGCACAGCGAGTGCCTCACCGGGGACCTCGCCGGGTCCCTGCGCTGTGACTGCGGCAGCCAGTTCCGGTCGGCGCTCAGCGCGATCGCCGACGCCGGCGCGGGGGTGCTGATCTACCTCCGCGGGCACGAGGGCCGCGGCATCGGGCTCGGGCACAAGCTGCGCGCCTACGAGCTCCAGCAGCACGAGGGCCTCGACACCGTCGACGCCAACGTCAGCCTCGGCCTGCCCGTGGACAGCCGGGACTACCGCGCCGCCGGCGAGATCCTCGACGACCTCGGCGTGGACAGCGTGCGGCTGATGACGAACAACCCCGACAAGGCACGGGCACTGACCGACCACGGCATCACCGTCACCGAGCGGGTCGCCCACGAGTCGCTGCCCAATCCCTACAACTGGGCGTACCTGGCCGCCAAGCGCGACCGCATGGGTCACACCCTGCAGCGCCTCGGCTGACCCGCCGCCGACCTGTCCCGCAGCAGCGGTCGCCGGCGCGCACCGCGCCGTCCGGCCGTCGCGGACCAGCCACACCCGTCACAGCTCGACCCGTGTCGGGCACAGCGAAGGGAACTCCCATGTCACTGCCAAGGACGATGGCCGCCGTCCTCCTCACGGGCCACGGCGGGCTGGAGGAGCTCGAGTACCGGACCGACGTACCGGTTCCCCGCCCCGAGAAGGGCGAGGTGCTCATCCAGGTCGCCGCCGCGGGGATCAACAACACGGACGTGAACACGCGGATCGGGTGGTACTCGAAGGCGGTCACCGACGAGACCGGGAACGGCGGAGCAGCGGGCTTCGAGTCCGTCGACGACGTCGACGCCACGTGGTCGGGCACGGCTCTCGAGTTCCCGCGCATCCAGGGTGCCGACGTCTGCGGCCGCATCGTGGACGTGGGTGAGGGGGTCTCCCGCGACCGCATCGGCGAACGGGTCCTCGTCCGCACCATGCTGCGCACTCCGGTGGACCACCGGCCCTTCGAGTGCTGGACCTTCGGCAGCGAGTGCGACGGCGGGTTCGCGCAGTTCACCGTCGCTCCCTCCCGAGAGACGTACGCCGTGCGCAGCGACTGGAGCGACGAGGAGCTCGCGGCCGTGCCGTGCGCCTACTCCACGGCCGAGAACATGCTGCACCGGGCCGCGGTGGGGGCGGAGCGGGTGCTCGTGACGGGCGCCTCCGGAGGAGTGGGACTCGCCGCCGTCCAACTCGCCGAGCGCCGGGGCGCGACGGTCATCGCCGTGTGCTCGGCCTCGAAGGCCCCCGACGTGCTGGCCCAGGGCGCTGATCGGACCGTCGATCGCGGCGAGGACCTGGTCCACACCCTCGGCAGGGCCTCCGTCGACGTGGTGGTCGATCTCGTCGGCGGCCCGCAGTTCTCGCAGTTGCTCGACCTGTTGCGGCCCGGTGGCCGGTACGCCATCGCGGGCGCCATCGGCGGACCGATCGCGGAGATCGACCTGCGGACGCTGTACCTCAGGGACCTCTCGCTCTTCGGCTGCACGTTCCAGGAGGACGAGGTCTTCGAGAACCTGGTCGGCTACGTCGAACGTGGGGAGATCCGGCCGGTCGTCTCCCGCACCTACCCCCTCGCGGAGATCGCCGCCGCGCAGGAGGCCTTCCTGTCGAAGCAGCACACCGGGAAGTTGGTGCTCGTCCCACCCGGTCCGGCTGCCTGACCCCCCACCACGTCCGTCAGTCCACCGATGGGAGCAGAGGTCCGTGAAGATCTCGAAGATCGAGCTGTACACCACCGAACTGCCGTACTCGGGCGGGGTCTACCGGCTCTCGGCCGGCCGGACGTACGAGGCGTTCGACGCCTCGATCGTCCGCATCACCTGCGACGACGGCACCGAGGGCTGGGGGGAGAGCACGCCGTTCGGGTCGACCTACATCGCCGCCCACCCGCTCGGCACGCGCGCCGGCATCGCCGAGCTGGCGCCGGCGCTGCTGGGACGGGACCCCCGTCAGACGGACCGGATCGCCGACCTGATGGACAGCACCCTGGTCGGTCACAACTCCGCCAAGACGGCCCTCGACGTCGCCTGCTGGGACGCGTTCGGCAGGTCCGTGGGCCTCCCGGTGTGCGAGCTCCTGGGTGGCTCCACGGAGACGCCGATGCCGATGATCTCCTCGGTCCACGCGGGTGATCCGGAGGAGATGCGCGCCCGCGTGGCCGACCACCGCGCCAGGGGGTACCGGGGGCACTCGATCAAGATCGGCGCGCTCGACAGCGAGGGCGGGCCCTCCCTCGACGCCGAGCGCATCACCGCGTGCCTGGCCGACCGGGGCCCGGGTGAGTTCTTCCTGGTCGACGCCAACGGCGGGCTCCTCCCGGAGACGGCCCTGCGCCTGGTCGCGCTGCTGCCCCCCGGGCTCGACTTCGTCCTCGAGGCGCCCTGCGCCACATGGCGCGAGACGATGTCGCTCCGCCGCAGGTGCCCGTACCCGATCATGGTCGACGAGCTGGTCCAGCTCGACGAGGACGTCGCGCTGGTCGCGGCGCAGGACCTGGCCGACGGGATCGGCCTGAAGATCTCCAAGGCCGGCGGGCTGACCGCGGGCCGCCGCCACAGGGACGTCGCCCGCGCCGCCGGACTCACCGTCAGCGTGCAGGACACCGTCGGGTCGGCCATCGCCTTCGCCGCGATCGTCCACCTGGGTGCGACCGTCCCCGAGCGGCTGCTCCGCTGCATCCTCAACTGCGCGGACATGGTGTCGCTCACGACCGCGCGCGTCGACGCGCGGTTCGCCGACGGCGGGGTCCTCCCGGCCGGCTCGCCCGGGCTGGGGCTCACCGTCGACGAGGCCGTCCTCGGCGAGCCGGACCTGATCTGGGGCGACTGACCAGCGACTCCCGACGCCGCGAGCCGGCGGCCGGGCGGGCCCTGCCCCCGCACGTCCGGCCGCCGAGCTCCGTGCCGACCCCCGCTCGGTTCACCGCGACACCTCCGACCCTCCGTCGCCGGGCGGTCGCGCACGCCCGCTCGCGCGGGCCGGATCACCCGGCCGCGGAGGCGGAGGAGCACCCGGGGGGTGTGTTGACGGCCACACCTCTCCTCTCTACAGTTGTGTTCATCACATGGACGCCGTGTTCATTCTTTGAACGGAGCAAGGACATGACCCACCGCATGCGACTGTTCGCCTTCGACTTCCAGGGGCCGGCCCACCTGTCGGCGGGCCTCTGGCGGCACGAGCGGGACCAGGGGTACCGGTACAAGGACCTGCGGTACTGGACCGACTACGCGAGGCTGCTCGAGCAGGCCCGCTTCGACGGGATCTTCTTCGCCGACAACGTCGGGTACCACGACGTCTACGAGGGCAACGCCGACGCGGCCCTGGCCGACGCGGCGCAGATCCCGGCGAACGACCCCCTGCTCGCGGTGTCCGGGATGGCCGCCGTCACCGAGCACCTGTGCTTCGGCGTGACCGGGTCGACGTCCTACGAGCACCCCTACGCCCTCGCCCGCCGGTTCAGCACCCTCGACCACCTGACCAACGGGCGGGTGGGCTGGAACCTGGTCACCTCCTACTCAGACAGCGCCGCGCGCAACCTCGGCACGGGCCAGCAGGTGCCGCACGACGAGCGCTACGACATGGCCGCCGAGTACCTCGAGGTCTGCTACAAGCTGTGGGAGGGGTCCTGGGAGGACGGCGCGGTCGTCCGCGACCGGGCCGACGGCGCCTACGCCGACCCCCGCCGGGTGCACGACATCGACCACCACGGCAAGTACTTCACCGTCCCCGGCTTCCACCTGTGCGAGCCCTCGCCGCAGCGCACCCCGGTGATCTTCCAGGCCGGCGGCTCCTCCAAGGGGCAGCAGCTCGCGGCCGCCAGCGCCGAGGCGGTCTTCGTCAACGCCGTGTCCATCCCCGCCCTCAAGCGGCAGGTCGACAAGGTGCGCAGCCTCGCCGGGGAGACCGGGCGCGACCCGCAGAACGTGAAGGTGCTGCAGATGCTCAACGTCGTCTGCGCCCCCACCGACGAGGCCGCCCACGCCAGGTACGAGGAGTACCGGAAGCTGGTGAGCTACTCCGGGGCGATGGCCCGCTACAGCGGCTGGACCGGCCTGGACATGTCCCAGTTCGACCCGGACGTGCCCCTCAAGCACGTGAAGACCAACGCCGGGCAGACCATGGTCGACCTGTTCTCGAAGATGGACCCCGACAAGGAGTGGACCCCCCGCGACATCGCCGAGTTCGTCGGCATCGGCGGCACCGGTCCCACCATCGTCGGATCCCCGAGCACGGTCGCCGACGAGCTGACCCGGTGGATGGACGAGACCGGCATCGACGGCTACAACCTCGGCCACGCCGTGAAGTACCAGGACATCGCCGACTTCGCCGAGCTCGTCGTCCCCGAGTTGCAGCGCCGCGGGTCGATGTGGACCGAGTACGAGGGCTCCACCCTCCGCGAGAAGCTCTACGGCCCGGGCGCCGTCCGACTGCGCGACGACCACCCCGGCCGCCGCTTCGCCACCCCCGCCGTCGGCGCCGCGCGCTGACCCCCAGCCCACCCCGTCTCCCGCCCCGCTCCCCGCCGACCAGCCGTGGGGGGCGGGCGGGAGCGATCCCCGGAGGGATCCCCGATGCAGACCACCGAACTCCACGACGTCGCGACCGCCCTGCGCACCGCCCGCGCCACCGGGCAGCCGATCCCGGCGCCGACCAAGACCTGGCCCGCCCTGGACGCCGACGCCGGCTTCGAGGTCCAGAGGATCAACGTCGACGACGCCGTCGCCTCCGGGGACCGCGTCGTCGGGTACAAGCTCGGCAACATCGCCACGGTCATGCAGGACGCCTTCGGCCTCGACCAGCCCGACTACGGGTACCTGCTGGCCAGCACGTTCGTCTACGAGGGCACCACGCTCGCGCGGGAGCGGTTCATCGAGCCGTTCGTCGAGCTCGAGCCGGCCTTCGTCCTGCGCAGCCGGCTCGGCGGGCCCCACACCACCGTCGCCGACGTGGTCAACGCGATCGAGTACGCGGTGCCGGCGATCGAGGTCATCGACTCGCGCGTCCAGAACTGGGCGATCGACCTGCCGGACACCCTGGCGGACAACGGGTCCACCGGGGCGGTCCTCCTGGGCGGGACCCCGCGGCGGATCACCGACCTCACCCTGCGCGACACCCGCGGCACCCTGCACTTCAACGGGCGCGAGGTCATCGCCGGGAACACCGGCAACATCCTCGGCAACCCCCTCTCCGCCGTCGCCTGGCTGTGCAACCGGCTCGCCGCCTACGACGTCGAGTTCGCCCCCGGGCAGGTGATCCTCCCGGGCAGCTGCCTGCAGGCGGTCCCCATGGACCGGGCCGGGCGCTGGTCCGGCACGTTCGAGGGCTGGGGGACCGTCGCGTTCGACGTCTCCTCCGATCCGCGGTGACCGGTCTGCTGACGCACGAGGGGGAGCCGGCGCCCGAGCCGGCCGCGGCGACGTCAGCGGGCGAGCCGCACCCCTCGGACGACGACCGGCACCGCCTCTCGATGACCGTCCTGATGACGCCGGACATGTCCAACTTCGCCGGCAACGTGCACGGCGGCATCCTGCTGAAGTACCTGGGCCAGGTGGCCTACACCTGCGCCACCCGCTATGCCCGCACCTACGCCGTCACGCTCTCGGTGGACCAGGTCGTCTTCCGCGAGCCCATCCACGTCGGCGAGCTGGTGACCTTCGCGGCCAGCGTCAACCGCACCGGCCGCACGTCGATGGAGGTCGGCGTGCGGGTGACCACCCAGGACCTGGTGCGCCAGACGGTCCGGCACACGAACAGCTGTTACTTCACGATGGTCGCCCTCGGGCCGGAGGGCAGGCCCGTCCCGGTCCCGCCCTGGCAGCCGCGGACCCCCGAGGAGCGACGCCGCCACCTCGCCGCGGCGCGCAGCAGCCGGCTGCGGCGCGACGCCGACCGGGTCCGGGCGGAGATCGAGCAGGCCGCGCACTCCGACGAGCCGACCCGGTCCTGACGAGGACGTCGGACGCCGCGCTGGGGGCCGCCGTCCCGAGCGGCTGCGGGCCGGCCCCCGACCTTCCGCTCCCGAGACCGGCCGGGCGCACATCGGCCCTTGACCCGTGACCGCTGTCACGTTAGTGTCGTTCACCTGATGAACGGAGCGTTCATCAAATGAACGGAAAACAGCGTACGACGAAGCGGCCCCGGCTCTGCGCAGCCGCGGTGGACCGCCTCCCGCGATCGACTGGAGCCAGCCCATGAGCAACCTGACCGCACCCATCAGCCCCGAGCACTACCGCAAGGTGATGGGACGCCTGCCCACCGGGGTGGTGGCGATCACGGGGATCGACGACGACGGGAACGAGCTCGGGTTCATCGTGGGCTCGTTCCACTCGCTGTCGCTCGAGCCGCCGATCGTCACCTTCAGCGTCGGGCACACGTCCTCGACCTGGCCGAGGATCCGCCGCCGGCAGGTCTTCACCGCCAACGTGCTCTCCAGCACGCAGGTCGCCGCCTGCCGAGCGCTGGCCGGCAAGGGGCCGGGGAAGTTCGACTCGGTCGAGTACAGCCCCGGCCCGCTGGGCGCCCCGCGGCTGCGGGACTCCATCGCCTGGATCGACTGCACCGTCCAGGCCGAGGTCCTCGTCGGCGACCACTTCATGGTGATCGGGACCGTCGGGGCCATGGAGTCCGCGGACGGCGAGCCCCTGCTCTTCCAGGCCGGCCAGTTCGGCACCTACACGTCGCTCGTCCCCGAGCCGAGCCCCGCACGGACAGGAGCCTGAGATGGAGAAGACCCGCACCGAGTTCGTCCTCGACGCCTGGCGTGCCGCCTGGGGGGACGGGGAGGTGGAGTCCTTCGAGAAGATCCTCGCGCCCGGCTACGTGCGCCACACCAAGTCCGGCGACGAGGACGTCGACGCGCTGCGCCAGGCGATCGCCGACTCCCGCGCGGCCTTCCCCGACCTCGTCACCGAGATCCTGCAGAGCGTCGAGTCCGACGACCTGGTCGCGATCCGCTGGAGCAGCCACGGCACCCACACCGGCTCCTTCATGGGGGTGCCCTCCACGGAGCGGACGGTCACCGTCTACGGCGCGAGCTTCTGTCGGTTCGAGGACGGGCTCCTGGCCGAGGAGTGGGTCGTGTGGGACCCGCGAGAGCTGCTCAGCGCCATGAGCATCTGGACGGTGGGCGGGGGGACCCCGTGACCGACGACCAGCCCGTGTTCTGCACCCCCTGGAGGAAGCCCCGATGACCGACGTCCTGAGCATCGACCCCCGCACCGGCGAGGCCGTCGAGGTCGTCGTGCCGATGACCACCCCGGAGGAGGGCGACCGGCTGTGCGCGGCCGCCCTCGCCGCCGCCCCCGGGCTCGACGCGCTCGGCCGCACGGGCCGGGCGTCGCTGCTGCGGGCGCTGGCCGACGCGTTGGAGACCCGGCGGGACGACGTCGTCGCCGTGGCCGACCGGGAGACCGCTCTCGGCCCGACGCGGCTGAACGGCGAGCTGACCCGGACCTGCTACCAGCTGCGGCTGTTCGCCGAGGTGCTGGAGGAGGGCAGCTACCTCGAGGCGGCCATCGACCACGCCGGCGACAGCCCGATGGGCCCGCGCCCCGACCTGCGCCGCATGCTCGTGCCGATCGGCCCGGTCGCCGTGTTCGGCTCCAGCAACTTCCCACTGGCCTTCTCCGTGCCCGGCGGGGACACCGCCTCGGCGCTCGCGGCCGGCTGCCCGGTCGTCGTCAAGGCGCACAGCTCCCACCCGGCGACGTCACAGCTGGTCTTCGACGTGCTGGACGAGGCGGCGCGCAAGGCCGGGGCGCCCGACGGCACGCTGGGCATCGTGTACGGCCAGCAGGCCGGTGCCCACCTGGTCGCCCACCCCGCCATCCGCGCGGTCGGCTTCACCGGGTCGGTGACCGGGGGCCGGGCCCTCCTGCAGGTCATCGAGCAGCGCCCCGACCCGATCCCGTTCTACGGCGAGCTCAGCAGCCTCAACCCCGTCGTCGTCACCCCGTCGGCGGCCGCCGAGCGCGGCGAGCAGATCGGCCGCGAGCTGGTCGGTTCGTTCACCCTCGGTGCCGGCCAGTTCTGCACCAAGCCCGGTCTGGCCTTCGTCCCGGCCGGCCGGGACGGCGACCGCGTCGTCGACGCGATGGCCGAGGCGATCCGGGGGAGCGGTGCCCAGGTGCTGCTCAACCAGGGCATCGCCACCTCCTACGGCCGCATCTCCGACGGCCTGGCCGCGGCGCCCGGCGTCGAGGAGGTCGCCCGCGGCGAGGACCCCTCCGGCCCCGGCTTCACGGCCGTGCCCCGGCTGCTGGCCACCTCGGCCGCCGACCTGCCCACCGAGGTCACCGAGGAGTGCTTCGGCCCGGTCAGCGTGGTCGCCCGCTACGACGGCGAGAAGGAGCTGTTCCCGGCCCTGGACGCGATGCCGTCGTCGTTGACCGCCACCGTGCTGCGCGGGCAGGGCGAGACCGAGCTGCCCCTGGCGGTCTCCCAGCAGCTGCGCAGCCGCGCCGGCCGCCTGGTGTACGACGCCTACCCGACCGGCGTGGCCGTCTCCTGGGCCCAGCACCACGGCGGACCCTGGCCCTCGACCAACTCCCAGCACACCTCCGTGGGCACCACGGCGATCCGGCGCTTCCTGCGCCCGGTCACCTGGCAGGGCGCCCCGCAGGAGGTCCTGCCCGAGGAGCTCACCGACGGCTACTCCGGCATCCCGCGGCGGGTCGACGGGACGCTCGAGCTGCTCGAGCTGCCCCGCTGAGGTCCCGGCCGCCGGCGGGGCCTCCCGGCAACGAGGTCGGGGGCCGTTCCGCAGTCAGCCGGGACGGCCCCTGGCGCGTTGCCGCAGCGGACCGGCCCGGACCCCCGGTCACGCCCGCGTCGCGTCGAGGAGCTGCAGCAGGTCGTGGGCGGCGAGCTCGACCTCCTTGTGCCCCCACTCCGCGCTCCTTGGGCCCCCACTCCGCGGCGCGGTAGTGGCAGGCGATGATCCGGCGGGCGGCGATGAGCTCCCGCGCGTGGTCGAGACCGGCGTCGTTCACGACGTACGTCGCCATGGCGGCTCCTCGGTGCTCGCGGGTCCGGAGCCCGGCCGGAGCCGGGCGCGGTGCGCGTGGGTCACCTCGCCCACCGCATCCCCAGCAGCACCGTGTCGTCCCGCCCGCCGTCGACGGTGAGCGCCCGCATCAGGGCGTCCAGGGTCTGCGGCAGCGGCTGCCCGTCGACGGCGGCGGCACCGGCGGCGCGCAGCCGGTCCAGGCCGGTGTCGATGACCTCGCCGCGACGCTCGACCAGGCCATCGGTGAACGCCAGCAGCGTGCCGTCGGCCGGGACGCGGAACTCGGCCACCGGCGGCGGAGCTGCATCGTCCACGCCGATCGGCGGGGCGACCGGCACCTCGAGGGACCGGGCGCGGCCGTCGGTGACCAGCACGGGTGGGAAGTGGCCGGCGCAGACCACGCGCAGCCGGCCGGTGGTCGCGTCCAGCTCGCCGAGCAGCACGGTGGCGAACCGGTGGTCGACCGCGACGTCGAGCAGCCCGCGGAGCTTGGCCAGGACGGCGTCGATGTCGTCGCCCTGGGTGAGGTAGGCGCGCACCGCGAAGCGCAGCTCGGCCATGGTGGTGGCCGCCGGCAGGCCGCGGCCGGAGATGTCGCCGACGACGAAGACGCAGCGCCCGGGCCCGCGGGCGAGGACGTCGTACCAGTCGCCGCCCACCTCCAGCTCGTCGACGCCGGCGACGTAGCGGGCGGCGACCTCGATGCCGTCGACCGGGGGGACCTCGGGCAGCAGCGCGTGCTGCAGGGTGCCGGCGATGCTCCGCTGCTGCCGGTAGAGCCGCTCGTTGTCCGCGGCCAGCCGCTCCGCCTCGGCCCGCCGCCGGGACATGGTGGCCGCTGTGGTGGCCGCGCCCACGGCGAGGGCGAGCCCGACGCCCAGCACGATCCACGGCAGCGCCGAGGACAGGTCCCCGGTCAGGCTCGTCGGGGACGCCCCGACCACGGTGATCGTCGTGTCGCCGAAGGGCACCGTGGCGCGCGCGGTGAAGCCACCGATCGGCACCGCGACCGTGGAGTACAGGAGCTGGTCGGTGGCCACCCTCCGGCCGAGGTAGACGGCGAACTCGAGAGCGCCGAACGCCTCGTCGGGCGCCACCTGGACGCGCCGGTCGGGCGGCAGCGGCGCCTCGGCGTAGACGACCAGCCCGGCGGTGTCGCCGACCGGGCGCAGCGCGTAGCCCAGCCGGGCCGGTTCGCCGGGCAGGATGCCGGTGACCGCCAGCCGGCCGTCGTCCGGGACGCCGGTGAGGAACGCGGCGAACCCCTCGCCGTCGGGACCGGCGGGGTGCGGGCCCTGCACCGTCAGCTGCTCGGCCTGCCCGCCGTTGCCGGTCCGCCACAAGGAGAGCGACATGCCGGTGTCCCCGGAGATCCGGGCGGCGGCGAACCGCTGGAAGGCCCCGGGGTTGGCGCCGGTCGCCGTGGCGACCTGCCCGGCGTCGGCCAGCTGCGTGGTCAGCACCGCGATCTGCGTGGTGAGCACCGTGCCGGCCTGGGCGACCTGCCGCTGCAGGGAGTCGGCCTCGGCGCGGGCGTTCACCTGCCCGGCCAGCACCGCCAGCACCGCCGCGACCGCCAGGACCACGACGGCGACGACGGCGGCGACCCGGCGCGGGGTACTGCGGACCATGGTGTGCGAACCGTACCGCCCGGGGAGCGCCCGGCCCCGTCGCCGGGCCGCAGCGGCGCGGCCGGAGAGGGCGGGGTCCGGACTCCGCCCTCCCACACCGGACATCGCCCCACGGCTCAGCGGGCGAGCAGCCCGCCCAGCCGGTGCACCGCCGCGGCCTCGGCGTCGGGGATCGCGCCGAGGTGCCCGCTCATCGCCGTGAGGGCGGCGGTGTGGCGCTCGCCGTCCAGCGGGGGCGCGTCGGCGTGCTCGGCCCGCAGCCGCCACAGCTCCTCGGCGGCCTCCGCCCGCTCACCGGCCCCGCGTCCCCTCGGCGACGGCGCCGGCCGTCGTCACGGCGTCCGGCCCGCGGCCTGCCCGGCCTCCTCCTGCCGCTGCCGGGGGGTGGGGATGTCCGCCGCGGCCGCGGCGACGGCCTCGAGCGCCGTGCCGATCACCTCGGTCACGGCGTCGGGCCGGGAGACCATGATCACGTGCGAGCCCTCGAGCTCCACGATCCGGGCACCGGCCCGCTGTGCCATCGAGCGGACGAGGTCGGTGCCGATGGTCAGGTCGCCGGTGGCGACCACCGCCCAGGACGGGAGCCGCCGCCAGGCCGGGGGCCCGGAGGGGTCGGTGAAGGCGGCCTCGGCGATGGGCCGCTGGGTGGCCGCCATCACGGCCGCCACGTCCGCGGGCAGGTCCGCCGCGAAGGCGTCGTGGAACCGCGCCGGGTGGATCCCGAACTCCGTCGCCGTCTGCCCGCCCGGACCGGTCGGGTAGCGGCGGGGGACCAGGGCGCTGGTGAGCACGCTGTCCCTCGACCCGCTCTCGACGGTGCCCAGCACCTCGCCCTCGTCCGGGGCGAACCCGGCGACGTAGACCAGGCCCAGGACGTTCGGAGCCCCGGTCGCCGCGTTGGTGATCACCGCACCGCCGTAGGAGTGGCCGACCAGCAGGACGGGGCCGTCGATCTGGCCGAGCACGCCGGCGATGTACGCGGAGTCGGCGGTCAGGCCGCGCAGCGGGTTGGGCGGCGCGACGACGGGGAGGCCGCGCCCTTGCAGCGCTGCGATGACGCCGTTCCAGCCGGAGCTGTCGGCGAAGGCGCCGTGCACCAGCACGACGGTGATCGGGGACGGGGCGTCGGGTGGGAGGGACACGGGGGCCTCCTCGGAGGGCTGGGCGGCTGCGTGGTGGAGCCGGGGACGACGGTCGGGCCGGCCGGAGGGGACCCTCCTCGGGCGGGCAGCGGCCGCCCCCGAGGGGAACGCAACCCGAGCGGCGGTCGGGGCACCTCATCCGCCGGGGGTGATGAGGTCTGCGGGCAACGCCGTCGGCTCAGCGCGTCCGCGCCGGAGTGCCCACGGGCGGCAGGCCCGGCGCTCGCTCCGCACCGGGCGCCTCGCCGCGGGCGACGGCGGCCGGCGCGCTCTCCCGGGCCACGCCGGCGGCCGCGTACGCCTCGTCCTCGTCGAGGGTCTCCCGCTCCAGCAGCGTGTGGGCCAGCCGGTCGAGCCGCTCCCGGTTGCGCCGCAGCGTGTCGACCGCCTCCGTGAAGCAGTCCTCGGCGAGGCGCCGGACCTCCTCGTCGACCAGCGCCCGGGTGGCCGGCGCGACGCCGTCCAGGCCGAGGGGTTGCTCCTGGCCGGGCCGCGGCAGGACGCTGACCGGCCCGATCGCGGGGGACATGCCCCAGCGGCCGACCATCTGCCGGGCGAGCTGGGTGGCCTGGTCCAGGTCGCTCTCGGCGCCGGTGGTGACCTCGCCGTACACGACCTCCTCGGCCGCGCGGCCGCCGAGCGCCCCGACGATGCGGCCCCGCAGGTACCGCTCGGTGTAGCCGTACCGGTCGGCCTCAGGGGTCTGCACGGTCACGCCGAGCGCCTGTCCCCGCGGGATGATCGTCACCCGGCGGACCGGGTCGGCGCCGGGGGTCAGCATGCCGAGCAGCGCGTGGCCGGACTCGTGGTAGGCGGTGCTCAGCTTCTCCTCGGGGGAGAGCACGATGCCGCGCACGCTGCCCAGCAGGACCTTCTCCAGCGCCTCGCCGAAGTCGGTGCCGGTGACCCGCTCGTGGCCGTGCGCGGCGGCCGCGAGTGCCGCCTCGTTGACCAGGTTCGCCAGGTCCGCCCCGACCATGCCCGGCGTCGCGGCGGCGATCGCGGCGAGGTCCACCTCCGGCGCGAGCGGCACCTGCCGGGTGTGCACCCGCAGGATGTCCAGCCGTCCGGCCAGGTCCGGTGGGCCGACGCTCACCCGGCGGTCGAAGCGTCCCGGGCGCAGCAGGGCCGGGTCCAGGATCTCCGGGCGGTTGGTGGCGGCCAGCACGACGACGCCCTCGTTGCCCTGGAACCCGTCCATCTCGGTGAGGACCTGGTTGAGCGTCTGCTCCCGCTCGTCGACCCCGCCGGTGGCGAAGGCGCCGCCCCGCGCCCGGCCGATCGCGTCCAGTTCGTCGATGAACACGATGGACGGCGCCACCTGCTTCGCCTGGACGAACAGGTCGCGCACCCGGCTGGCGCCCACCCCGACGATCGCCTCGATGAACTCCGACGCCGAGATGGAGAAGAACGGCACCCCGGCCTCCCCGGCGACCGCACGGGCGAGCAGGGTCTTGCCCGTGCCGGGCGGGCCGGAGAGCAGCACGCCCCGCGGGATCCGCGCGCCGAGCCGGCTGTAGCGCTGCGGATCGCGGAGGAAGTCGACGATCTCCCGCACCTCGTGCTCGACCTCGTCGACGCCGGCGACGTCGGCGAACGTCGTCCGCGGCCCGGCGTCGGGCTGGTAGCGAGTCGCCCGGGACCGGCCGAACGCGCCCAGCCCGCCCAGGCTCGAGGCGCTGCGCCGGGCGAGCCACAGCAGCAGCCCGAGCAGCAGCAGTGTCGGGGCGAACCCGAGCAGGAGCCGCTGCCACAGGGGCGCGGCGGCGTCCGGCGGGTTGGCGTTGACCGTGACGCCCTGCGCCTCCAGCGTCCCGAGCAGGTCGTCCGTCGCGAACGACGGGCGCTCCGTGGTGAACAGGTCCACCTGCTCGGTCTCCGCCGCCCCGGGCGGGTACGCCACCGCCTTGTCCAGTTCCCCCTGGATGGTCTCGGCCGTCGAGGTGACCGTCCGCACGTTGCCGGCGTCGAGTTGCTCGGTGAAGAACGTGTACGAGACGTCGGTCCGCGCGGGCGGCCCCATCACCACCGACATGACGATCCAGTTGACCGCCAGCGCGGCCGCCACCAGCCACCAGAAGCCACCGCCGCGGCGGGGTTGCTGCCGCGACGTGGAGGAGTCCTCGCGCATGCCCTCCACCCGCCACGGCTCGGGCCGGTCGGGCTGCTGCCGGGACCGTCCGCGCCACCGAGGGAGGAACCCCGGGGAGCGGCGGCCGTCGGTGCCCGGAGGTCGCTGGTCGCTCGCCATGGCACCGTCTCCTCGACGCCGTCGGCCGGCGCCACCGCCGGAGGTCGCTGGCTGCGGCTCGCCCCCGTGGCGAGTGGCCCGCCCATGATCCGACCGCGCGGCGGTGGTGTCACCCCTGGTCGGCGGCGCCCGCGCCGGCCCCTCCGCGGGACGGCGTCGGCGGCCGGCGCGACGCTCCGTCCGCCCGCCTGACGCGGGGTCGGACACGGGGCTGGATGTGTGGAGAATCACTCCGGACCCTTGTCCCGGCTCCGCCGCTCTGGTTCCCTCATGCGAAGTCGGTCTCGGATGACGCAACAAGATTGGGGAGTGTCATGGAGCAACCGCGCAGTGAGCCCGCCGAACCCACGCGCCCACCGAACCGGTCGGAAGCTGCCGCTCCCGACCCGACCCCGGCCGGCGGCGCCGCAGGATCGGGGGAGGGGGGTTCCGCCGTCGACGCCACGGACGTGTCCGTGACGGGGACCCACCCGGCCATCGCGGAGCCGCCGCCCTGTGTCGCCGACCGGCACTGGGCCGTGGACCGGGTCCTGTTCGCCATCGCCGCCGCCATGGCGCTGGGCTTCGTCGCCTGGGGCTTCGCCACCCCCACGGGTCTGGGCACCGTGAGCGGCTCGGTCCTCGGCTGGGTCACCGGCAAGCTCGGGTGGATGTTCGTGCTGCTGGCGTCGGCCTTCGTCGTGTACGTGATCTGGCTGGCGGCCAGCAAGTACGGGCGGATCCCGCTGGGGCGCGACGACGAGCGGCCGGAGTTCCGCACCATCTCGTGGATCGCGATGATGTTCAGCGCCGGCATGGGCATCGGCCTGATGTTCTTCGGGGTCGCCGAGCCGCTGTCGCACTTCGTCGCCCCACCGCCGCTGACAGCCGAGGCCGAGACGTCCGAGGCGATCCAGACGGCGATGGCGACCACGCTGTTCCACTGGACGCTGCACCCGTGGGCCATGTACGCCGTGGTCGGGCTGGCGATCGCCTACGGCACGTTCCGGCGGGGCCGTCGGCAGCTGATCAGCTCCGCCTTCATCCCGCTGCTCGGCCGGCGTCGGGCCGAGGGCTGGGCCGGCCGGACGATCGACGTCCTGGCCATCTTCGCGACGCTGTTCGGGTCGGCGGCCTCCCTCGGCCTGGGTGCCCTGCAGATCGGCAGCGGGGTCGAGATCCTCGGCTGGGCCGGGGACGTCGGCAACGGGGTCCTGGTCGCGATCATCGCGATCCTGACCGCCGCCTTCGTCGCCTCGGCCGTCTCCGGCATCGAGCGTGGGATCCAGTGGCTGTCCAACACCAACATGGTCCTGGCCCTGCTGCTCGCTGTGTTCGTCTTCGTCCTCGGCCCGACGATCTTCATCCTGAACCTCATCCCCGATGCGGTTGGCAGCTACTTCTCCGACCTCGGCGAGATGGCCGCGCGCACCGAGGCCACCGGCGGCGATGCCATGGCCACCTGGCTGCGGGGGTGGACGGTCTTCTACTGGGCCTGGTGGATCAGCTGGACGCCGTTCGTCGGACTGTTCATCGCCCGCATCAGCCGTGGCCGCACCATCCGGCAGTTCGTCACCGGCGTGCTGCTGGTGCCCAGCATGGTCAGCCTGCTGTGGTTCGCCGTGTTCGGCGGGGCCGGTATCGCCGCCCAGCGCGACGGCCTCGACGTCGCCGGCCAGGGCACCACGGAGGGGCAGCTGTTCGCCGTCCTGGAGCAGTACCCCCTGGCTACCGCCGCGACCGTGCTCGTGATGCTCCTCGTGGCGATCTTCTTCGTGTCCGGTGCGGACGCGGCCTCCATCGTCATGGGGTCGCTCTCGCAGCGCGGCACCCTGGAGCCGAGCCGCTGGGTCGTCGTCTTCTGGGGCGTGGTGATGGGCTCCGTCGCGGCGATCATGCTGCTCCTCGGGGAGGACGGCGCCGCCCTGACCGGGCTGCAGAACCTGACGATCATCGCCGCGCTGCCGTTCGCGCTCGTGATGGCGGCGATGGCGGTGAGTCTGGTCAAGGACCTCCGGCGCGACCCCATCGTGCTGCGGGGCAACTACGCCAACCTGGCGATCGAGCAGGCCGTCGTCGACGGCATCAGCCGGCACGGCGACGACTTCGTCCTCGTGGTGGAACCGTCCCGCAGCGCCGCCGATCCCCGCGCTGCGGCCGGGACGGCGCAGCCGCCCCCCACGGGCCCGGAGCCGGGCGGCCGACCGGGGGTCACCCCGAGCGGCAACTTCGTGGCGCCGGAGGCCGGCGGGTCCGTCCCGGCGCAGGGTCAGCCGACGGCGGAGCCCATCGGCCGACCACTCGATCCCCGCGACTAGACACCCCTGGACCCCCGCGGGCCGGCAGGCACGAGCCTCCCGGCACCGGAGCTGCTGACCGCCGCTCCGGTGCCGGGAGGCTCGCTGTGTCGAGGAGGCGCCGCACCGGCGGGTGTGCGGGGGGCAGGGCGCGCCGCCGGGCGGTGCGCCCGCGCGGCTCGGGAGCACCCGCCGGCGCCGCGGCAGCTGCCTTCCGGCCGCCGAAGACCCTGTGACGAAACCAGGGACCGCCCTGGGGCACCTGGCTGCAGGTCCCTCCGGGCGCCGGGGAAGGCCCGCCCTGGTGCGTCCTGGTCCGCCGAGGCGCCCGGCGCGGCGCGGCCCCGTGGAGCGCACCGGCCGGCGCGGTTCGTCCCCCCGGCCGGGTGGGCCGAGCCGTTCCCCGCCCCCACCCGCGCGGCCGAGCGCAACCCCGGTGACCGGAGGCGGTGGGGCACCGCAGCCGAACGCCCCTGGGCCGCCGTTCCCGGTGGAACGGCGGCCCAGGGGCGTTTCGGTTCCGAGTCGGGCCGGACCCGACTGCGGCGGCCGGGTCCGGCCGGACGTCAGGTCGCGGCTGCGACAGCCGAGCGCAGCTGTCGACGCCACCGGGTGAAGAGGCGGGGCTGGTTCATCCCGAGGACGGCGACGGGCTGCCCGTCGCGCTCGTAGACCACCAGGAAGCTGCGGTCGGCGCAGTCGCCCTCCACCACGCGGGCGACGTCGCCCTCGCGGCGCGAACCCGCGAACTGGATGCGGGCCCCGTACTGGTCGGACCAGAAGTAGGGCACCGGCGTCGGCGCCGGCTCCCCGGCGCCCAGCAGCGTGGCGACCGCGGTGGCCGGCTGCTCGAGCGCGGAGGTCCAGTGCTCGATGCGGACGTGCCGCTCCGCGGCGGCCGACCACGCCGCGGCGCAGTCGCCCACCGCGACCACGCCGGGGACGTTGGTGGCGCCGCGCGCGTCGGTGAGGACGCCGTTGCCGAGGGCCACGCCCGAGTCGGCGAGCCACTCGGTGTTCGGGACGGCGCCGATCCCCACGACGACCACGTCGGCGGGCAGGCGGGTGCCGTCGGTCAGGTCGACCGCCTCGACCCGGCCGGTGCCGACGAGACCGGCGACCCCGGTGCCCACGAGCAGGCGGGCGCCGTGGTCGGTGTGCAACCCCGCGCAGACCGCACCCATGTCGGCTCCCAGCGGGCCGGCGAGCGGAACGGGCTGCGCCTCCACGACGGTGACCTCCAGCCCGAGCGTGCGGGCCGTGGAGGCCACCTCCGCCCCGATGAAGCCGGCGCCGACCACGACGAGCCGCTGCGCCGCGGCCAGGTCCGCGCGCAGGGCGATCGCGTCGTCCAGGGAGCGCAGCACGTGCACGCCGTCGAGGCCCTCGTGGCCGGGCAGGCGCCGGGCACGGGCGCCCGTGGCGAGGACGACGCCATCGGCCCGGACCTCGCCACCGTCGCTCAGCAGCACCGAGCGGGTGGCGGGGTCCAGCCCGACCGCCGTGGTGCCCAGCCGCCACTCGAGGCCGAGGCCCTCGTCGTCGGGCGCGCCCAGGGCGATGTCGTCGAGCGACGCCGTGCCGGCGAGGAACTCCTTCGACAGCGGCGGGCGGTCGTAGGGCGCGTGCACCTCGTCGCCGATGACCACGATGCGGCCGTCGTAGGACTGGTCGCGGAGCGCGCGCGCCGCCGAGAGGCCGGCCAGGGAGGCCCCGACGACGGCGACCGTGGGGGTCACGCGGCACCCTCCGCGGGGATGCCGGGCTGCACGTAGACCATGCCGTCCTGCACGACGACCCGGTGCGTGCGGACCGGTGTCTTGGCCGGCGGGCCGGACACCTTCCCGGTGCGCAGGTCGAAGCAGGAGGCGTGCAGGGGGCACTCCACGGCGCAGCCGTCCAGCCAGCCGTCGGCCAGCGAGGCGTCCTGGTGGGTGCACGTGTCGTCGATCGCGTAGAACTCGCCGTCGGCGTTGAAGACCGCGATGGGCTCCTCGGCCTCGACTCGGGTCGCCTCGCCGGGCGGCAGAGCGGTGATGGGGCAGACCGGGATCATGGGCGCTCCAGCTCATCGGAGTTGCGGTATTCGCAACGCTGTGCTGATAGCGCAACAGCATGCTCGGGCGTCATGCCATCGTCAAGAGGAGCGCCCGAGCCGGGTGGTCCTGCGACCTACCCTGAGGTCATGAGTGGGCCGCAGGGAGAGAACGCCGACCGGGGCTCGGTCGCCGTCGTCCAGTCCGTCGACCGCGCGCTGAGCGTCCTGGAGATCCTGGCGGCCCAGGGGGAGGCCGGCGTCACCGAGGTGGCCGCCGAGCTGGGGGTGCACAAGTCCACGGCCTTCCGGCTGGTCGCCGCGCTGGAGAGCCGCGGGTTCGTCGAGCAGCTGGCCGACCGCGGCAAGTACCGGCTGGGCTTCGGCGTCGTGCGCCTGGCCGGCGCGGCCGCCGCGCAACTGGACATCGCCCGCGAGGGGCGGCCGATCTGCGACGCGCTGGCCGCCGACCTCGAGGAGACGGTCAACATCGCCATCCTGGACGGCGACCGTGCGGTGAACGTCAGTCAGGCCCGGGGGCCGGCCGCGCTCAGCACCCACAACTGGGTGGGGCAGGGCACCCCGCTGCACGCGACGTCGAGCGGGAAGGTGCTCCTGGCCCACGCTGCCGACGCCGTCCGCAAGGACGTGCTCTCCCGGGAGCTGCCGCGCTTCACCCCCACCACGGTCACCGATCCCGAGGCGTTGCGACAGGACCTCGACCGGATCGTCGAGCAGGGGTGGGGGAGCACGGTCGAGGAGTACGAGGTCGGGCTCAACGCCGTCGCCGCGCCCGTCCGCGGCGTGGACGGGGACGTGGTCGCGGCTCTCAGCGTCTCGGGGCCGTCCTTCCGGATGGACCCCGACGACTTCTCGCGGCTGGCCCGGCGGGTGGTGTCGGGCGCCGACGAGCTGAGCAGGAGGCTGGGCTTCTTCGGTCAGCCGCGCTGACCCAGAGGGACGTCGTCCCCCCGCGTTCGCGATGTGTCCACACGACGCGGACAGGGCGGCGTCGCGCGGGCGCTGCGTGCACACGCCGGGACGGCGGCGCACCTGGCGAGCGGTGGTCCGGGCGGGATTTCTGCGTCCTCACGTTGTTGCGTAGTGCGCGACGCGCTCTGTAATGTGCAACACGTCGGTCGCCGTGAGCTCGCTGGCGGATGGCGGCCGTGGTACGTCGCAGACCTGCGTAGTCCGACCTCCGGCGAGTGCCTCCACCTCGCCCGACGGAACCCCGAGGTGCCGTATGACCACCACCGACCAGCCCGCGAGCCTCATCTCCACGCTGCCGGGCCACTACTACACCGACCCCGCCGTCTTCGCGCTGGAGCAGTCGCACGTCTTCGAGGACATGTGGTTCTGCGTCGTGCGGTCGAACGACCTGGCCAAGCCCGGTTCCTTCAAGAAGGTCCAGGTGGGCACCGAGAGCGTCCTCGTGGTCCGCGGCCGGGACGGGCAGTTGCGCGCGTTCCTCAACATCTGCCGGCACCGCGGTGCGCAGATCTGCACGGAGGACTCGGGCGCGACCAACCGGGCCTTCCGGTGCCCGTACCACGCGTGGACCTACGACCTCGAGGGCAAGCTCATCGCGGCCCCGAACCTGACCAAGATGCCCGACATCGACCGGGTCGAGTACGGCCTGGTCAAGGTGGCGCTGCGGGAGTGGCTGGGCTACGCGTGGGTGTGCCTGGCGAAGGAGCCCCCGTCCTTCGAGGACGACGTCATGGGCGACATCGTCGAGCGCCTCGGCAGCGTGGAGGCGATCGACCACTACGACCTCGACTCGCTGTCCGTGGGGCGCCGCATCACCTACGACGTCCAGGCGAACTGGAAGCTCATCATCGAGAACTTCATGGAGTGCTACCACTGCGCGACCATCCACCCGGAGCTCACCGAGGTGCTGCCCGAGTTCGCCGACGGCTACGCGGCGCAGTTCTTCGTCGGGCACGGCGCGGAGTTCGGGGGCGACGTCCAGGGCTTCACCGTCGACGGCAGCGAGGGCTTCGACCGGCTGCCGGGCGTCGACGAGGACCAGGACCGGCGCTACTACGCCATCACGGTCAAGCCGACCGTCTTCGTCAACCTGGTGCCCGACCACGTCATCTTCCACCGCATGTTCCCCGTCGCGGCCGACCGGACGATCGTGGAGTGCGACTGGCTGTACTCGCACGAGGTGGTCGAGTCGGGCAAGGACGTGACCCGGTCGGTGGAGCTGTTCCACCGGGTCAACGAGCAGGACTTCGCCGCCTGCGAGCGGACCCAGCCGGCCATGTCCTCGCGCGCCTACGCCAACGGCGGGGTGCTGGTGCCCTCCGAGCACCACATCGGCGCCTTCCACGACTGGCTGACGCAGCGCCTGGCGCGCTGACGGTCGGGCCCTCCTGCCCTCCGCTCGCAGGCTGGCGGCGGGGGCTGGAGGGCCGTCGTCCACCCGGCCCCGCGGCGCGTGCTCACCGGTGCGCCGCGGGGCCGCGTCCGTCACACGGTGAGGTAGCCGTCGTCGGTGGCGACGACCGCGCCGCGGCGCTCGAGCCGCTCCAGGTGCAGGACGGCGGTCCGCCGCTCGACCGCCGCGACCAGGGGCGACCGGACGTGCGGCCGGTACACCAGCCGGTGCGCGACGACGTCCTCGAGGGTCCGCGGCCGGCGCAGCAGCTCCAGGAGCACGTCGTCCCGACGCCGGATGACCGCCGCGAACCGGTCCAGCGCGGCGAGGAAGGCGGCGCGCCCCTCGAGCACGCCGACGTGGTGGGCGGTCCCGTACCAGCGTGCCTCGACCTCCCGCAGGCGCGTGAGCGACGCCTCGAACTCCTCCAGGCTGCTCGACAGGTCGCCGTAGTAGGGGCCGAAGGACGTCAGGTCGACGTCGGCGAGGAACAGGAAGCCGTCGGGCTCGACCAGGAAGCCGCAGTGACCCGCGGTGTGCCCCGGCAGGTGCAGCACGGTCACCGTCCGGCCGCCGAGGTCGAGCACGTCGCCGTCCGCGAACGTGCCGACGTCCCGGCGCGCGGTCAGGGAGAAGGTGTCGCGCAGCTCGCCCGCGAAGTCCCCGGCCTCGTCCGGCCCCAGCCCGAAGCCCGCCAGCAGGACCTCGGGGGAGCGGACCGCGGCGACCTCGGCGGAGTGGGCGAGGACCGGCCGGTCCGGGAACAGGTGCAGCCCCGCCAGGTGGTCCTCGTGGGCGTGGCTGACCGCGATCAGGTCCACGGCGTCCGGCAGCCCGCCCCGCCGGTGGACCTCGAGCGAGGGGTCGACCAGCACGGTGCCCCTCGTCCCGCGGATCAGCAGGGAGTTCCCGCCGGGGTAGCGGCCTCCCTCCGGCGAGCCGAGGACGGTGACACCCCCGTACGACACGTCCCGGTCCGACACGGGCGCGCTCCGCTCAGCGGTCATCGCACCCGGCATCGGACAGGCGCGCCAGCCGGTCCTGCCGCCACGCCTCGGTCCGCGCCACCTCGTTGAACGTGAAGAGGTGGAAGCCCTGCAGGCCGTGCTCGGGGCGCCCGAGGGCGGGTGCGAGGCGCTCCACCAGGCGGTCCGGCCGGTAGCCGTGCGGCAGGAAGAAGCGCCAGAACATGCTGTGCTGCTTCGCCAGGAAGCGGGCGGACTGCCCGAGCCCGAGCCCGGCCGAGATGCGCACGAGCTTCTGGCGGGTCACCGCGCCGGGGAGCCCGATCCGGATGGGCAGGTCGACGCCCCGCGCCCGCACCTGCCGCGCCCACGCCTCGGTGGTCGCCGCGGAGAAGCACAGCTGCGTGATGACGTGGGTGGCGTGCGGGGCCTTCTGCTCCAGCGCCCGCTCGATCAGCTCGGGGCCGATGTGCCCGTGCCCCTCGGGGTAGCCGCCGATCCCCACGTGCCGGAAGCGGTGACCCACGACCTCCAGCCGCTCGAGCAGGGACAGCGCGTCGGGGAACGCCCCCGCGGGTTCGGCGGCGTCGCCGCCGATCACGAACACGCCGTCCACGCCGGCGGCGTCCAGGCGCGCCACGACGTCGGCGAGGTGCGCTGCGTCGCGGACCAGCCGGGCGGCCAGGTGCGGGGTGACGGGGAACCCGTGGCGGGACAACCGCTCGGTCAGCTCCAGCGTGGGCGTCAGGCCCTTGGCCTCGGTCACCGTCACGGTGAGGGGCACGGTCCGGGGCACGTGCTCGACGACCGACTCCTCGGCACCCCGCAGCGGCAGGACCTCGTAGCTCGCCGCCCGCAGCGCCCGCTCCAGCGCCACCCGGGAGTGCCGCCGCGCCGGCCGGCCGTCGTCCGTGGGCGCTCTGGTCGGGCCCGGGACCTCAACGGGCACGGCGCGCCTCCTCGGCGATGGTCGTGTCGTCGCCGTGGCCGGTCTTGACCACCGTGTCCTCGGGGAGGGTCAGCAGGCACGAGCGGATGGAGGCGAGCAGGGTCGGCTCGTCGCCGGGGGAGTGCGCCGTGGCACGGGGCCCGCCGCGGAGCAGCGTGTCGCCGGCGAAGACGGTGCCCAGGTCCCGCGAGTAGAGCGAGGTGCCTCCCGGGCTCCGGCCAGGTGTGTGCATCGAGAGCAGGAGCGTCCCGGCCACGGGGAAGGGCGTGCAGTGGCCGACGGCGGAGTCGGGCAGCGCTCCCGGGTGGACGGCCCGCCAGAGTCCGAGGTCGGCGGGGTTGACCCAGAGCGGCGCGCCGGTGGCCTCGCGCAGCGCCACCGCGGCGGTGATGTGGTCACTGTGCCCGTGGGTGAGCACGATGGCCGTCACGGTGCGGCCGCCGATCGCCTCGACGATCGGCTCGGCGCGGTGCGGGGCGTCGATGACGAGCACCTCGTCGTCGTCGCCGACCAGCCAGGCGTTGGTGTCGACGTCGACGTCGACGTCCCGCCCGTCCGGGCCGGGGGTGCTGGAGGGAACGAGCCGGGCGATGCGGGTGCTCACTTGTCCAACACCACCACCGAGCGCAGCACCTCGCCCCGGCGCAGGTTGTCGAACGCCTCCTCCACGTCGTCCAGGCCGACGGCCTCGCTGACGAACTGGTCGAGCGGGAAGCGGCCCTGCAGGTACAGGTCGATGAGCATCGGGAAGTCGCGGGAGGGCAGGCAGTCGCCGTACCAGGAGGACTTCGTCGCCCCACCGCGGCCGAAGACCTCGATCAGCGGCAGGGTGATCTCC